>DASWEU010000200.1:0-2800 GCA_036394595.1 Burkholderiales bacterium
TATCCGATCCCCGACGTCCAGGCCATCGGAGAGGGCGGTGAAAAGCAGCTCGAGCTCGAGAAGCGCTACTTCAAGCCATGAGAGTGATAGCGATCGAGGAGCACTTCGTCACGCCGATGTACCGCGAGAAAATCGGCGCCAACGAATACCGCAACTTCTACCTCTCGAGCCGCTCGGGCGTGATGGGCCACGACATCATGGAACAGAACCTCGACCTCGGCGCGCAGCGGCTCGCGCACATGGACGCGCACGGCGTCGATGTGCAGGTGCTCTCGTTCGGCTCGCCGGGGCCGCAGGCGTTCGGCGCGGACGTGGCGATTCCCATGGCCCGGGATGCCAATGACCGCTTGCATGCCGCGGTCAAAGAAAATCCGAAGCGCTTCGCCGGCTTCGCCGCGCTGCCGACCGCGGAACCGAAGGCTGCGGCGGCCGAGCTCGAGCGCTGCGTCAAGCAGCTCGGCTTCAAGGGCGCGATGATCCACGGGCATCAGCAGGGCGAGTTCCTCGACGCGCGCAAATACTGGCCCATCTGGGAGAAGGCGGAGGCGCTCGGCGTGCCGATCTACCTGCACCCGGCGCTGCCGCAACCCGACGCGGTGAAGGCGTACTTCGAAGGCTACGAGGAGCTGGCGCGCGCGCCGTGGGGCTTCGCCATCGACACCAGCTGCCACTTCCTGCGCCTGGTGTTCGGCGGCGTGTTCGATGCCTATCCGAAGCTGAAGATCATCCTCGGCCACCTCGGCGAAGGGCTGCCCTTCGCCATGCACCGCCTGAACGACCACAGCCTGCACGCGGCGAAGCGCCGCGGGCTGAAGCGCCAGCCGATCGAGTACCTGCAGCAGAACCTGCTCGTCACCACCAGCGGCAACTGGTTCGAGCCGTCGTTCGTCTGCACGCTTCTCGCGCTAGGCGCCGACAACATCCTGTTCGCGATCGACTGGCCCTACGAGTCCAACGCCACCGGGATGGCGTTCCTGCGCAAGCTCGCCATCAGCGACACCGACAAGGCGAAGATCGCGCACCGCAATGCGGAGCGCCTGCTCGGGCTTTAGCCATGAGGCTCCTGGCATTTGCCTTGGCCCTGCTCGTCTGGGGCGCCGCAGCTGCGCAGAACAGGACGTGGAAGATCGGCATCCTCGGGGCGCAGTCGAAGGCATCGGTTTCGTATCGCATCGATGCCTTCCAGAAGCGCATGGCCGAGCTCGGCTACCGCGAAGGGCGAAACCTCGTCTACGAATACCGCTATGCCGACGGGCAGGCGGAGCGCAATGCGGAACTGGCGCGCGACCTGGTCGCCGCCCGGAGCGATCTCATCCTCGCGCTTGGCTTGCCCGCCGCGATCGGCGCCCGGCAGGCGACCACCTCCGTGCCGATCGTATTCACGGGCGGCGATCCGGTGCGTGCCGGCCTGGTCAAGAGCCTGGCGCGTCCCGGCGGCAACGTCACCGGCCTGGTCGATTCGACCGTCGACGTCAGCACCAAGCGGCTCGAGCTCCTGAAGCAGACGCTGCCGCGCATCGTGCGCGTTGCGATGCTGTGGAATCCGACCAATCCGACCAACCCGCTGCAGCTCAAGGATACGCAGGCAGTGGCGCCGAAGCTCGGCGTGAAGCTCCAGGCGGTGATGCTTGCGCAAGCGGGCGATGTCGAGCGCGCTTTCAGCGAGATGAAGGCGCAAGGCGCCGAAGCGATCCTGATTCCCGGCGATCCGCTGCTTAACTCCGTATCGTCGCGTATCAAGGAGAGCGCAATCCGCGCGCGGCTGCCAACCATGTACGCGCTGCCCGAGCATGCGTACGACGGTGGATTACTCGGCTACGGCACCAACCTGGCCGAGCTGGCGGCTCAGGCTGCCGTGTTCGTCGACAAGATCCTGAAAGGCGCGAAGCCCGGCGACCTGCCGATCGAGCATCCGGCCACCTTCGAGTTCGTCATCAACCTCAAGACGGCCCAGCGCATCGGCGCCGAGGTCCCGGCGGCAATGCTGCAGCGCGCCGACCGCGTGATCCGCTAAGCGGGCTTCTCGGCCAGCTCCGCAACCACCGCTTTCGCCACCCGCAAACCGCCCTGCATCGCCGGCGCGCCGGCATAGGGCATCGTCTGGATCATGGCCTCGAATACTTCGGCCTTGGTGAGGCCCAGGCGCAATGCGCCGTGGATGTGATGGCGCAACTCATCGGGGCGGTTCAGCGCGGTGAGAAGCGCGATGGTGATCAGGCTGCGCGTCTTGAGCGGCAGCCCCGGTCGCGCCCACACCGCGCCGTAGCCGAATTCGGTCAAGATGCGCTGCACGTCCTGGTCGATCGGATCGGGCGAGGCGAAAGCCGCGTCGGTGTAGCTCTTGCCCATGACCTGATGGCGGATCTCGAGGCCCTTGTCGAACCACTCTTCGCTCATTGCACCTCCATGGTCGTCTCCGGACGCGTGAAGAGCGCCGGCTCGAAATGACACGCCGTGCGCCGCAGCGATTGGCGGCAGGCGTTGCAGCGCAGGTCGGGCTGCAGCCGCGCCGCGCAGGCGCGATGCTGCACTAGCGTAGGCGGCCGTCCCGGCGTCAGCCAGCGGTCGCCCCAGTACATGGCGAACACGCCGAGCTTGTACATATCGAGCCCTTTTGCGGTCAACCGGTATTCGAAGCGCGGCGGGCTTTGCGAGTAGCGCACGCGCTCGAAGATGCCGAGGCCGACGAGCTCCTTGAGGCGAAGAGACAAGAGATGCGACGAGAGCTTGAGCTCGGCTTGCATCTCGTTGAAGCGCGCCACGCCGCGCAAGCCGGCGTAGATGAGCAGCATGCTCCAGC
>DASWEU010000201.1:0-64541 GCA_036394595.1 Burkholderiales bacterium
CCGCCGGGCCAAATTTGACCCGCCGTCCAAGCCCGGCGCCCACCCAAATCCGCCCATGGTCCTAAGGACTTGAGACCCGACCCGGCAGGCTTGATTTATTGGGCGTCACCCGTTATCACCGGGCCCTTCCAACGGCCGGCGCCGCTCTCCTTGCGTCCCCATCGTCTAGAGGCCTAGGACATCGCCCTTTCACGGCGGTAACCGGGGTTCGAATCCCCGTGGGGACGCCATCATGAGGAGGCGCGAGCTCGTCTACCGCGTGACCGCGACCGGCCGGGCGGCCTGGGAATCGGAAGACACCGCGGTGCCCGCCGATTACCGGCGCATTCTCTGGCTGATGGATTTCCACGGCCACGGCGGCGTGACCAAGGACCTGCTGCGCCACTACCCGAAGGAAATGCTCGACGACTGGCTCGAGGAGCTCGCCGAGCTCCGGCTGATCGAGGAGCTGGAAGCCGATGCCACCATCCCGGTCGAAGACAACCGGACCGTGGTCATCAACCAGGAGAATTTCCTGCGCCAGGGCAAGTCCGCGGGCGCCGAGCTGACGCGCACCGGGGCTTATCTCGCGGCCGATCGCGCCAGCAGCCGGCGCGGCGTGCCGAAGGCGCCGCGCGAGACCGAGATCCTGATCGTGGAAGACGATCCGGACCAGCGCGCGCTCGCCGACCTCCGGCTCACCATGGCGGGCTTCAAGGTGCGCGTCGCTTTCTCGGTGCAAAGCTTCCTGCAGAGCATGCTGGATCACGGCGCGCCCGACCTGCTGCTGCTCGATGTGGAGCTGCCCGACGGCGACGGCTTCGAGCTGCTGGCGAAGATGCGCCGGCATCCGAAATACGCCAGCCTGCCGGTCGTGATGCTCACCGCGAAAAACGATCCGGCCGACATCGGCCGCGGGCTGGTGCTCGGCGCCGACGGCTACGTCACCAAGCCCTACACCAAGAACGTTCTCGCCGACCTTATCCGGCGCGTGCTGAAGCAGTAGCGCTAGGGGACCACCTCGCGCTGCCGGGGCAGCAGCCCGAGCTCGCAGGCCTTGATCTGCAGCGCGAGATACTTCGAGTAGATGCGGCACTGGGCAAAACTCCCGGCGATGAACCACAGGCCGGGCTGCGCGGTGCGCGTGAACATGTTGCGCAGCTCCTGTTCCTCGCCGAATCCCCAGATCGGGCCGACGCGGGACGCGATGGCATCGCCGAACAGCTTGCGTACCAGGTGCTCCTGCCCTTTGTAGCCGGTCGCGAGCACGACGAGATCGGTTCCCGGCAAAAGCTTGTCCAACTCGGAGAACTGCGCGAGGCCGATCTTGCCTTCGACGATCAGGTCGGAACAGCCGACGTTGAAGTAGTAGCCGCCGCCGCGGGTGAGGTACTTGAATTGCCAGCCGGTGCCGTCCTCGCCGAAATCGAGCTTGAACCCCACGCGCTCGAGCGCGTCGAGTAGCTTCTTGTCCGCCTGCTTCGCCTGTTCGGTCAGGAGCTGGTGGCTCTTTCTTGCAAGGGGAAGCGGCATCGAGGCGGTAATCAGGTCGCAGTCTTCCAGCGGCGGCCCCTCGCTGTACAGCGCGTAGGGAAATTGCGCGCTCGGCTCGATGTTGACGATCAGGGTCGGGCTGCGCTGCACCAGCGTGACCTTGGCGCCGCTCGAGTGGAGGTCCTGCGCGATGTCGTGGCCGCTGTTGCCGCTGCCGATGACGAGGGCGTTTTTCCCCTGCCATTCCTTGCCGTCGCCGTATTGGCTGGAGTGCAGCACCTTGCCGCGGAAGTTCCGCAAGGTCGGGATGTCGGGCAGGCTGGGAATCCCGCTGGCGCCGGTCGCGAGGACGATGTGCCGCGGATGCAATTGCCGCCGGGTGCCATCCGGCCGCTGCATCACGACGGACCAGCGCCCCGCGCCGGCGTCGTAGTCCCCGCCCTTGAATTCCGTGCCGGTCCAGTAGTTGAGCTCCATGCTCTCGACATAGGCCTCGAACCAATCGGCCAGCTTGTCCTTGGGGATGTAGGCGGGCCAATTCGGCGGGAACGGCAGGTAGGGCAGGTGGTTGACGTGCTTCTGGTTGTGGAGGGTCAGCGCCTGGTAGCGCTTGCGCCAGTTGTCGCCGATGCGCCCCCAGCGATCCACGATCAGCGCGTCGACTTGCAGTTGTTTCAGGTGCGCGGCGATGGAGAGCCCGGCCTGCCCGCCCCCCACCACCAGCACGAGCGGATCTTTCCCGGCATTCGCGGCGAAGGATTTCCCGCGCTGTTCCTCGAAGCCCTTGATCTCGTCGAGCGCCGTGAGCAGGGTCCACGCCCGCGGTGGTTTGTTTTCTTCCGCAAGGAGGCGCAGCACCCCGTTGCCGCGGCCTTCTGCCGTCTCGAACTGGAAGATCGCCTCGATCGCCGGGGTGCCGGCGCGCGTCACGCGGCGCGGCGCGGTCCGCTGCGGGTCCGTCCTGAAGCCAGTCGGATGGATTCGCTCTTCAATTGAAATCAATTCCTTCAGAACATCAGCCCGGCCGTTGAGCGTCCTGATGCTCCAGGTCAGCGCCAGTACGTCGCGCCAATGGCTGTCGGGATGAAACAGCGTCTCGAGCCGCGCGGCGTCGTGTTCCCCGAGCGCCTGCTCGAAGCCCGCGAGCCAGCG
Organism: Burkholderiales bacterium; assembly: GCA_036394595.1. Lineage (GTDB taxonomy): Bacteria > Pseudomonadota > Gammaproteobacteria > Burkholderiales > SG8-39 > SCGC-AG-212-J23. The sequence goes on from DASWEU010000201.1 coordinate 2,626, forward strand.
ATTCGCCATCTCGAGCATTACGCGCCCGCGAGGCTGGCGTTTACCAGGTCGGTGACCAGCATGTGACCGGGTGCGTGCGTGATGCACAGCGACGGGCGGGCCTCGAGCACCACCGACTGCGGCGTGATGCCGCAGGCCCAGAACAGCGGCAGCTCGTCCGCGCGCACTTCGGTGGGGTCGCCCTCCCAGGGGCGGGCGAGATCCGCGATGCCGATGAGATCCGGGCGGCCGATATGCACCGGCGCGCCGTGCACCCTCGGATAGCGGGAGGTGATCTCGATGGCGCGGATCGCATCCGCGGGCTTGAACGGGCGCATCGACACCACCAATTTGCCGCGGAAGCGGCCGGCGGGCGCGGTGTCGATGCTGGTGCGGTACATCGGCACGTTCCTGCCTTGCTCGACATAGCGCAGGCGCAGGCCCGCCTCGACCAGCGCCTGCTCGAAGGAAAACGAACAGCCGAGGACGAAGGCGACCAAGTCCTCGCGCCACAGCGCCCGGATGTCGCCGACTTCCTCCGTCAGCCTGCCGTCGCGGAACACGCGGTAGCGCGGCAGGTCGGTGCGGATGTCGAGGTCCGCGCCGAGCGCGGGCAGCCGCGGCTCCCCCGGCGCCGATGCGGCCAGCAGCGGGCAGGGCTTGGGATTGCGCTCGCAGAACTGCGCGAATTCCGCCGCATATTCGCGCGGCAGGATGCACAGGTTGCCCTGCACGTGGCCCGGCGCGAGTCCCGCCGTGTGGCCCGGATGCTCGCCGCGGCGGATGGCCCGGCGCACCTCGCGCGGGTCATTCACGCAGCGCGCCGCGGTCGATGACGAGGATGCGGTCCACCATGCGCTCCGAATGCTGCAGGTCGGATTCCGACAGGATCACCGACATGCCCTCGGCCTTGAGGCTGCCGACGACGTCCACCAGCCGGTGCGCCAGCGCCGGCGCCACGCCCTCGAACGGCTCGTCGAGCAGCAGCAGCTTGTCGCCGCACATCAGGGCGCGGCCGATCGCCACCAGCTTCTGCTGGCCGCCCGAGAGCTGCGAGCCCTTGCGCAGGGCGAACTCGCGCAGTTCCGGGATCAGGCGATAGACCTTCTCCAGGCGCCGCGCCGCGTCGGGCAGCTTCGCCGCCCAGGCAGGCAGCAGCAGGTTCTCCTCCACCATCAAATCGGGTATCAGGCGCCGGTCCTCGGGCATGTAGCCGATGCCCATGCGCGTGCGGCGCCAGGTCGGCGTCGCGAGCAGGTCGGCGCCCCGGAAGCTCATCGAGCCGCTGGACACCTTGAGGATTCCCATGATGCTCTTCATCAGCGTGGTCTTGCCGGCGCCGTTGCGCCCGATCAGGCCGGCCATGCTGCCGTCGGCGAGCTCGAGCGAAATGTCCCTCAGGATCTGCACCGCCTGGATCGAGACGTTGAGGTTGACGAGCTTAAGCACGCAGCACCCCGCCCACCACGTAGCGCTGCACCTCCGCATCGGCCAGCGCGACCTGCGGCGCCGCGTCGGCGATGATGCGCCCGTCGTAGAAAGCGAGCACGCGCTCGGCGAAGCGGCTCACCACCTCCATGTCGTGCTCGACGAACAGCACCGTGATGCCCTCGGCGCGCACCGCCTGCATGATCATTTCCATGATCGCGAACTTCTCCTCCGCCGACACGCCGCTGGTGGGCTCGTCCAGCAGCAGGATCTTGGGCCGCGCGACCAGGGTGAGCGCGATGTCGAGGAGCTTGCGCACGCCGCCGGGCAGCACCTGCGCGTTGCGGTCGCGGTATTCGGCCAGGCCGAAGCGTTCGAGGATGCGCTCGGCGACCTCCTCCGCCGGCAGGTCGTGGCCCGGCACGCGGGCGCGGCCGCGCGAGAAGAAGCCGCCGCGGCCCGCGTTGCGCAGCACCACGCCGATGCCGATCATCATGTTCTCGAACACGGTGAGCGAGGCGTAGAGCTGCGGGATCTGGAACGAGCGGCAGATGCCGATGCGCGTGATGTCGCGCGGCGCGAGCGCGGTGATGTCGCGGCCTTCGTAGTGGATGCGGCCGCTGTCGGGCTTGAGGTAGCCCGTGATCATGTTGATGAAGGTGGTCTTGCCCGCGCCGTTGGTGCCGATGAGCCCGACGATCGAGTCCTTCTCGATGGCGGCGTCCACGTTCGCTGCCGCGGTGACGGCGCCGAAGCTCTTGCTCAGCTGTTTTGCATGAAGAATCGTGTTCATCTGAAGCGCCGGCGGAAAAGCGACCACAGGCCGTTCGGCAGGAACACGATCACCGCCAGCAGCGACGAGCCGAGCACCATCTGCCAGGTGTTGGGCGAGACGTCGAAGGCCACCGTCTGGATGATGCCGAAGATGAGCGCGCCGAGAAACGGCGCGATCACGCTGCCGGTGCCCGCCAGGATGGTGATGAAGATGAATTCGCCCGAGGTCGTCCAGTAGGCCATCTCCGGGTCGATGTGCCCGACGGTGGCGGCGGCGAGCGCGCCGCCCAGCCCCGCGAGCGCCGCCGCGATCACGTACTTGACGTGGATCGCATGGCGCGCCGAGGCGCCCATGTACTCGACGCGGATTTCGTTGTCCTTGATCGCCGGCGCGAGCCGGCCGAGCGGCGTGCCGAGGTAGCGGTGCACCAGAGCCGCGGCGGCGCACGCCGCGATCGCCGCGACCGCCAGCACCGCGTAGCGCACCCAGCCATCCGCAGGATGGGCGCCGAACAGCGTCGATCGCACGACGTGAAAGCCGTCGCTCGAACCGAGCGCCTCGGTCTTGACCAGCAGCCCGTACAGGATCATCGAGAGCGCGAGGCTCAGCAGGCCGAAGAAGATGCTGCGGTAGCGGGCGAGCAGGAATCCCAGCACGAAGGCGACGGCGCCCGCGGCCGCCATGCCGGCGAGCATCACGCCCGCCAGGTCGCTGAACCCGAACCGGCGCCCGAGCAGGCCGGCGGTGTAGGCGCCGATGCAGTAGTAGAGCGCCTGGCCGAACGACACCAGGCCGCAGCGCAGCAGGATCAGCAGGCCGAGCACCACCAGCCCCTTGGCCAGCGCGATGGTCAGCAGGAACAGCAGCCATTGCGGCAGGAACTGCCCGCCCGCCAGCAACGCGAGCAGGATCAGCCCGAGCGTGCGCGGCGTGCGGTCGCGGTTCAGATCTTCCTCGCCTCGGCCAGGCTGAACAGGCCGCGCGGCCTGAAGGCGAGCACCATCGCCATCACCAGGTAGATGACGAACAGCTCGGCCTGCGGCAGGTAATGGATGGTGGCCGAGCGCACCAGGCCGACGATCAACGCGCCCAGCGCCGCGCCAGGCAGGCTGCCCAGGCCGCCGATCACCACCACCGCGAACGACAGCACGATCACCTCGACGCCCAGCCCCGGCACCACCGACACGGTCGGCGCGGTGAAGGCGCCGCCGATCGCCGCCAGCAGCGAGCCGAAGGTGAAGGTATAGAGGTACATGCGCTCGACATCGATGCCCATCGCGCGGCTCATCTCGGTGTCGTGGATCACCGCCACCAGCAGCTTGCCGGTGCGCGTGTTGCCGAGCAGCCAGGTGAGCCCTGCGCCGCAGGCGACGGCCACGCCCACCAGGATCAGGTTGTAGTACGGATAGGTGAGATCGAGGAGGTCGAAGCTGCCGAGCAGGCCGTAGGGTTCGGCGATGAAATACGGGTTGACGCCCCAGACCAGCTTGATGACGTCCTCCAGGATCAGGAACAGGGCGTAGGTGATGAGCAGGATCACCACCTCGTCCTTGGCATACATGAAGCGCAGGATGCCGCGCTCGATCAGCGGCGCCACCACGACCGACACCAGCAGCGCCGAGCCGAGCAGCACGGCGTAGGACAGCGACGGCGGCATCCCCTTCGCCAGCAGCGCCCCGGTGATCGACGCGGCCGCGTAGGCGCCGAGCGCGTAGAAGCTGCCGTGCGTCACGTTGACGATCTTCATGACGCCGTAGATCAGCGTCAGTCCGACCGCGGCGACGAACAGCCAGGCCGAGTAGATGATGCCGTCGATCAGGACGGCAAGAAGTTGTTCCAGACTATTTCTTGAACCCTCTGGCGATCCAGTCCTCGGCCTTCACGCCATCGGGCGGATTGACCATCGTCGCCGGGTAGCGCTTGACGTTGGCGACGGTCATCCTGCCCTTGACCATCCTGCTCACGCCGTACGCGGTCTCGGTGATCGCCTGGTGGCCGGCGCCGATCGCCATCTCGACCTTGCCCGCCGGGCTCTCGAAGCTCAGGCGCTCGAACGCCGCGATCACCTGGTCGGTAGCCGGGCGCTTGCCGCCGTTGGCGGCCGCGGCCTTCTCCCACGCCGCCTTGGTGCCGAGGATCGCCTGCGCCATCTGATACGCCGCGTAGTTGGGCGGCACGCCGTAGCGGTCGGCGAACGTCGACGAGAACCAGCGGTTCAGCTCGCTGTCCGGGGCGTAGGGGCCGTAGGGGCCGCGCGCACCGATCACCACGCCATCGGGAATCTGCCCGGCAAGCTTGTACATCGCGGTCTCGCCGGTGGTGAGGATCACCGTGCTGCGCTTGAACAGGCCGCGCGGGCCCGCCTGCAGGATGAAGGCCTCGAGGTCGCCGTCCCAGAAGCTCGAGTGCACCACGTCGGCCTTCGCGCCGAGGATGGTCGAGATCTCGGCGTTGTACTGCCCGGCGAACAGTTTCGGCATCTGCGAGGTGGCGACGCTCACGCCCGGCACCAGCTGCTTCATCGAGGCCTCGAAGTCGCCCCAGGAGTCCTGGCCCCAGGCGTAGTTCTGGTTGACGCCGGCGATGCTCTTGATCTTGCCGGCCTTCATTTCCTTCACGTAGAGCGCCGCGCCGACGCTGTCCATGGTCGCGGTCGAGGCGGTGCGGAACACGTACTTGTAGCCCTTCTCCTCGAAGATGCGCGGCGTGCCGCAGTCGAAGAACACGGTGAGCTTCTTCAGCTCCTCGGCCACCGGCGCGATGGCGAGGCAGTTGCCGCTCGAGACGTAGCCGATCACCAGGTCGACGTTGTCGCGCTGCGCGAGGTTGCGGAACTCCGTGACCTGGGTGGTGGCGGGGCCCGACTCGTCGAGCAGCTGCATCTGCAGCGCTGCGCCGCCGAATCCCTTCGCGGCGTAAGGCGCGGGCACCTTGCCGCCGTTCAGCATCTCGAACATGATTTCCGCCGCATTGCGTGCCGGGACGCCGAACGGGCTGGCGGCCGGCCCGGAGAGGAAAGTGACGATTGCGATCTTGAGCGGCGCTTCCTGGGCGTGCGCAACCGCCGGCATAAAGGTGGCAGCAACGACGGCCGCGGCTACGGCATTCTGGATCCCTCGCATGGACTCCTCCTTGGTGGGCCGAAGATGGTGCGGCAATACGGCGCCGACGGTCAAGCAAGGCCGGGCGGCTGCGCCGGGTCCGCTTTTTCTGTTCCAATATCGCCTGATGATCAGGTCGATATTGATGGCGGCGCTGCTGTCGGCGGGCGCGGCGCTCGCGCAGGGTTATCCGTCCAAGCCGATCCGGCTGATCGTGCCGCTGGTGCCGGGCGGCAACCAGGACATCATGGCGCGCGCGGTGGCCGAGGAAATCTCGAAAACCCTCGGGCAGCAGGTGGTGGTCGAGAACCGGCCCGGCCAGAGCGCGATCATCGGCACCGTCGCGGTCGCCAAGTCGCCGCCCGACGGCTATACGCTGCTCTCCGTCTCGACCACTTTTGCGCGCGTTCCCGCGATCGTGAAGAGCGCCGGCTACGACGCCGCCGCGGATTTCGTCGGCGTGAGCCTGATCTGCCGCATTCCGCAGCTGCTGGTGGTGAACCCGGGCGTGCCGGCGCAATCGGTGCAGCAGCTGGTCGCGCTCGCCAAGGCGCAGCCCGGCGCGCTGAGCTTCGGCACCTCGGGCAACGGCTCGACCGGCCATGTGGCGGCGGAGCTCTTCATGAAGATGACCGGCACGCGCATGCTGCACGTGCCCTACAAGGGCAACGCCCAGGCGCTGGTGGATGTAATCGGCGGGCAAGTGTCGTTGATGTTCGACCAGGTGAGCACTGCGGCCGCGCAGGTGCGCAGCGGCAGGCTGCGCGCGCTTGGCGTTACCACGCTCGCGCGCTCGCCGCTCTTCCCGGAGCTGCCGACGCTCGACGAGCAGGGGCTCGCCGGCTTCAACGACGTCACCTGGAACGGCTACCTCGCCCCCGCCGGCACGCCGCGCGAGGTGCTCGCGCGCCTGCACGCGGAAATCGCCGCCGCAGTGAGCCAGCCGGCGTTCCGCCAGCGCTGGCTCGAGCGCGGCATCGAAACGCTGGCGAGCGCCTCGCCCGAAGAGTTCAGCGCCTACGTCAGGTCGGAGGCCGAGGCCTTCGCCAGGCTTGCGCGCGAGGCAGGAATCAAGGCGGAATGACGCCGGAATTCCGCGCGCCGCCGCTCGCCTGCGACGCGCATTTCCACGTGTTCGGACCGCACGATCGCTACCCGCCGCGCGATCCCAATCTTCGCTACCAGCCGCCGCTCGCGCCGCTGGCGGAGTACCTGAAGCTGGCGCACCGCATCGGCATCGAGCGCTTTGTATTGGTGCAACCCAGCGCCTACCTGCGCGACAACGCCTGCCTGCTCGACGCGATGAAGGCGATGAAGGACATGGGCGCGAGCTGCCGCGGCATCGTCGATGTCGACGAGGACGCGCCGGAGGCCGAGCTCGCGCGGCTGGATGCCTTGGGCGTGCGCGGCGTGCGCGTCAACGTCTCTCCCATCCATCCGCCCGAGGCGGGCCTCGCGCGGCGCCTGCTCGCGCGCGTGCGGCGGCTGGAAGCGCGCTGCGCCGAGATCGGCTGGCATCTCGATTTCCTGCTGCCGGGCTGGTTGACCGCCGAGCTGATGCCGGTGCTGGCGAATTTGCGGGTGAACTACACGCTCGCCCACCTGGGCATGTTCCTCGCAAAGGACGGCCCGCAGCAGCCCGGCTTCCTCCAGCTGCTCGATGTCCTGCGGCATGGCTCCGGCCGCTGCTGGATCAAGCTCACCGGCGCTTACCGCATGTCGCAGGCGCCGGGGTTTGCCGACGTGATGCCGATGGCGCGCGCGATCGTCGCGGCGGCGCCGGGCCGCGTCGTCTGGGGCAGCGACTACCCGCACCTTTCCTTCGCCGACAAGGTGGGCTCGATCGAGCTCTACAACATGCTCGCAAAGTGGGCGCCAGACGCGGACTTGCGGCGCCGCATCCTCGTCGATAACCCCGCGGAACTATTCGGTTTCTAGGGAAATCCGGCAGGACAGCAACAAAGTCGCGCTTCCCCGCGCCAATCTGCACCAAAAAGGTGGCCCGGTGCACCATGCCGGTGTACGCTTTCCCGACACCGCTTGGGCTGATCCATGCGGCAAAAAGAGGGGTGCAAATGAAAGCTCACTTCAGATTGGTCGCTGCGCTGCTGGGTGCGGGCATGTTCCTCGTTTTCGGCGCCGCCTCGGCGCAGGACGCCAAGTGGTATGCCGGCGGCTCCATTGGGCAATCGAAGTCGGACGGCTTCTGCCGCCAGCAGCTGGCCGGCGGCGCCACCCGCTGCGACAACAACGGCACGGCCTGGCGGGGGATCGGCGGCTATCAGATCACTCGCAATTTCGCGGCTGAGATTGGCTACGGCGAGCTCACCACCATGACGTCCAGCCCCCCGCGCGTCGACGTCAAGGCGAGCGCGCTGGAGGCCACGGCTGTCGGTACCTATTGGATGTGGCCGGAAATCGGGGTCTACGGCAAGCTCGGCCTGTTCAACCGGTTTGCCCGTACCACCTCGGGCGGCAACAACAGCCAGAAGGACCAGAACACCAACTGGACCTACGGCGCCGGGTTTCGCTACGACCTGAATCGGGTCGTCGCGTTCCGCGCCGAGTGGCAGCGCTACAACGACGACTTCACCACGCAGGTGTACGGCTTCGGCGTTCTCGTGAAGTTCTAGCCGGGCATCGGCAGCGGCGGTCGCGTTTCGCGCGGCCGCCGCTGATCCTTTTTCACCCCGGAGTCGGCGAAAAGGGCGTATAACAGTCCCACGAAGTGCGCCGTCAGATGCCGATCAGCACCCGGCTTCTCCCTCCCGCAGTCCTGCTTCGCGATGTCCGCCGTGTGCTCCGAGGAAATACCAAATGATCCGTCTTCAAAGAGGCTTCACGCTTATCGAACTGATGATCGTCGTGGCGATCATCGGCATCCTGGCCGCGGTCGCGTTGCCGGCGTACCAGGACTACACGGTCCGCGCCAAGATGTCGGAAGTGATTCTCGCCATGAGCGCCTGCCGTACGTCGATCACCGAGATCTACCAGACCGGCGGCACCCCGCCGGTCGCCAATGGCTGGGGCTGCGAGCAAGGCGTGACGTCGAAATACGTCAAGGCGATCTCGACGGACACCAATGGCTCGGTCACGGCAACGGCGCAGAACATCAGCGCCGACGTCAACGACTCGCTGGTGACGCTGTTCCCGCTGAACTCCGCCGGCGCCCCGTCCACCTCGGCGAGCGACATGGGCAAGGGCATTTCCAGCTGGACTTGCGGCGGCACCGGCACCACGCTGAACAAGAAGTACCTGCCCGGCTCCTGCCGCGGCTCGTAACAGCAGCTCCGCTTCGCTAGTACGGCAAGACCCCTCCGGCTGCGGCCGGATGGGGTAATCTTGCCGGCATGAACGCGAAAATCATGGGCGCCGGCATTGCCGGCGCCGTCGTTATCGCGATCGCCGGCTACTTCGCCTTTTCCTCGCACCAGACGGTCCAGCAGCAGACGGCGCTGCGCGGCCTGATCGCCGATTCCACCGGCCTGCTGCGCGAGGCGCTGTCGAAGGCGCCCACCGCCGAGGGCGCGGCCAGGCTCGACGCCAACCTGCAGGCCATCGGCAACTCCGCCCGCGACCGCGCCTTTGCCGACGCCACCGAGCACTACATCCTGGGCGCGCGCGAGATCGCGCGCCGGCGCCTCGACGCCAACCGGCTGCTGCGCGAGGCGGCGGAAGCGCGCCAGGCGCTCGCCGCGCACATGGCGCGGCCCTCGGTGCCGCGCGAGCGCTGGATCCATGCGGCGGGCGAGATGAAGCGGCGCGTGGATGCCGTTCACGCCGACCTCGGCCGGGTGCTGAAGGCGCTCGACGAGAACCTCGAGTCGATGGGCGACGCCCTCAAGCGCCTCGAGCCGCACGGCGTCAGCGCCTCGCTGATCGACGATGAGACCATCGCCGCCGCGCGCAAGCGCGCCCAGGCCGAAGCCGCGACGGCCGCCGTCGACCTGGAAAAAGCCCGCACCCTCGCGCCGCGCTGATGGCGCTGTGGCAGAAGCTGTGGCTCGTCTTCGCGACGATCTGGGTCGTCGTCGCCGCGCTCCAGGTCGGCAGCATCCTCGCGCTGTCTGAAGCGCCGGAAAAGGCGCTGCTGCCGGCGGTTCTGGGCGTGGCCGTGCCGGCCACCGTCTACCTGCTCGCCTGGCTATGGCACCGCTGGCGCGGCGGCAAGCGAGGCGATTAGTTTTTCGAGCTTGCGCGCATCGGCGTCGAAGCGCCGGATGCCCTCGGCGAGCTTCTCGGTCGCCATGGCGTCCTCGTTGTGCATCCAGCGGAAGGATTTTTCATCCAGGGTTATTTTCTGGATGGACTGGTTTTTCGCTTTTTCGACCGAAAGAATTTTTTCAACAGGTCCTGGCGATGAAGATAATTTCTCAAGCAAGTCAGGAGCGATAGTCAAAAGATCACACCCCGATAAGGCAAGAATCTGGCCGATCTTGCGGAAGCTCGCGCCCATCACCTGCGTCTGGTAGCCGTGCTTCTTGTAGTAGTTATAGATGCGCACCACCGAGGCGACGCCGGGATCTTCATGAATTTCAATATCAGATACCCCCCTCTGATGCTTGTGCCAATCGTAGATTCTTCCAACGAAGGGAGAGATCAGCGTGACGCCGGCATCGGCGCAGGCCACGGCCTGCGCGAAGGAGAAAAGCAGCGTCATGTTGCAGTGGATGCCGTCGCGCTCGAGCTTGGCGGCGGCGCGGATGCCTTCCCAGGTGCTGGCTAACTTGATCAGCACCCGCTCGCGGCTCACGCCCGCTTTTTCGTACAACGAGATAAAACGGCGTGCTTTTACGATGGAATTCTCGGTGTCGAAGGAAAGTCGAGCGTCGACTTCCGTCGAAACCCGCCCGTCGATGTGGCGCAGGATCTCCTGACCGAAATTCACAAACAGCCGGTCGATGTCCGGATCGATCAGGTGTTTGAATCGCGCGTCTGCCGCCGCCGCCAGCAACAGCGAGGGATTGGTGGTCGCGTCGCGCGGTTTCCACTTCGCGATCGCCCCGATGTCGCCGCTGTCGGCGACCACCACCGAGTGCTGGCTGAGGCTGGCGAGTTGGGACATCATTGAGCCAATTATAAGAGGGGTGAAATGGGGGGAATCAGCACTCGACCGGGCCTGGTGCGCACCAACTATGCCGTGCGCACGGTGGCGTTCGCCTACTGCTTCCTCACCATCGGCGTCTACCTGTGGGAGAGGGGCGCCACCCCGGTCGTCTGGGCGATGCTCGCGCTGCAGTTCCTCGCCTACCCGCACCTGCTCTTCTGGCGCGCGCTGCGCTCGGCCCGCGCCAGCCGCGCCGAGCGCGACAACCTCTACTTCGACTCGGTGCTGATGGGCGCCTGGGCGGCGTTCCTCCACTTCCCGACCTGGATCACGCTCGCGCTGGTCGGCAGCACCACCATGAACGCCGCCGTAAACCGCGGCGGGCTGGGGATCGCGATCTCGGGCGCCTGCACGCTCGCCGGCTTCGCCATGTGGGGGGCGGTGGACGGACTGCACCACGAGCCGATGACCAGCGACCGGGTGACGCTGCTGTGCTTTTTCGGCTGCTTGATCTATGGCACCACGGTGTCCTACGTGAATTACCGGCGCACCCTCGTCCTGCGCGCGGCGCGCGAGGCCCTCGCCACGAGCGAGGAGCGCTACCGCCTGATCGCCGAGAACGCCGGCGACCTGATCGCGATGGTCGACCGGGCAGGGCGCTGGCTCTACACCAGCCCCTCCTGCGAGAAGGTGCTGGACGCCGCGCAGCTTGCCCCCGGGGCGGACGCCCTGGCGCGGGTGCACCCGGACGACGCTGAGTTCGCCCGCACGGCCATCGCCAAGGCGAGTGGCGGTAAGGCGCGCGAGCTCGCGCTGCGCCTGGTGGACCGCGACGGGCGCGTGCGCCAGTTCCGCGTTCACGTCCACGCCCTGGACGAAAGCCCCGCGTCAGGGAAAGTCCTGCTGGTCTGGGACGACGTCACCGATTTGCGCGACAGCGAGGAAAAGTTGCTGCTCGCCGCCCACGCCCTCGAGGGCATGACGGAAGCCATCCTGATCGCCGCCGCCGACGGTACCGTGCTCACGGTCAACCGGGCCTTCTGCGACATCACGGGCTACACCCGCTCGGACGTCCTCGGCCGGCCCGAGAGGGACATCCGCAACGCCCTGCAGCCGCCCGAGTTCTACGACGAGGTCTACGCCGCCGTGCAGCGGGACGGCTACTGGTCGGGGACGACCTGGAGCAAGCGCAAGAACGGCTCGGTCTACCGGGAGTGGCGCAGCGTGCGGGCGGTGCGCGACGACGCCCGGGCGACCACGCACTATGTCAGTGTGTTCTACGAGGTCGGCGCCCCGAAGTCGTCCAGCCAGGCGAGCGGAAACCCGGTAGGGGCCTGAATCTCAAGCTTTATCTGTCGGTGTTACGGGAGTATATTGCTGCTCCACAACAAGGCACACGACATGGGGCGCACCGTTGCAACCGACAGATGTAAAGAAACCCGACTACTTCCATAAAGTCGTCGATTGCCAGTGGGCCTGCCCGGCCCATACGCCCGTTCCCGAATACATCCGGATGATCGCCGCAGGCAGGTACGGCGACGCCTACATGGTCAACTGGGATTCGAACGTCTTCCCGGGAATTCTCGGCCGCACCTGCGATCGTCCCTGCGAGCCCGCCTGCCGCCGCGGCCGCGTCGAGGAAGCGCAGCTGGCGAAGCCCGAGCCGGTGGCCATTTGCCGGTTGAAGCGGGTGGCGGCTGATTACAAAGATCCCGCAGAAATTTCCAAGAGAATTTCCCAGCATAAGAAGACGAAAAGCAACGGCAGGAAAATCGCCTGCGTCGGCGCCGGCCCGGCCTCGCTCACCGTGGCGCGCGACCTCGCGCCGCTCGGCTACGAGGTCACGGTGTTCGACCAGGACCCGCAGGCCGGCGGCATGATCTGGACGCAGATTCCGCGCTTCCGCCTGCCCGAGGAAGTGATTCACGAGGAGGTGAACTACATCCTCGATCTGGGCGTTTCCTTTGTACAGAAAAAGATAACTTCCCTGAAACAAGTGATGGCGGAAGGCTACGACGCGATTTTCGTGGGTTCTGGAGCTCCAAGAGGAAGAGATTTAAGTATTCCGGGGAGAAAAGAAGGGGCAAAGAACATCCACATCGGCATCGACTGGCTCTCGTCGGTGTCCTTCGGACATACGACAAAAATCGGCAAGCGCGTCATCGTGCTCGGCGGCGGCAACACCGCGATGGACTGCTGCCGCACCTCGCGGCGCCTGGGCGGCGACGACGTCAAGGTGATCGTGCGCTCGGGCTTCGACGAGATGAAGGCGAGCCCCTGGGAGAAGGAAGACGCCGCCCACGAGGGCATTCCCATCTTGAACTTTCTGGTTCCAAAGACTTTTGTTGTTAGAAATCTATCCTTGGTTGGCATGACCTTCGAGAAGGTCAAGGCTGTCTACGACGATAAAGGCCGCCGATCGCTGGTTCCGACGGGCGAGCCGGACCAGTTCTTCGAGTGCGACGACGTGCTGGTCGCCGTCGGCCAGGAAAACGCCTTCCCGTGGATCGAAAAGGATGCCGGGGTCGATTTCGACAAGAATGGCCTTCCCGTCCTCGATAAAACGACTTTCCAGTCGTCCGTCAAAAACATCTTCTTCGGCGGCGACTCTGCCTTTGGCCCGAAGAACATCATCTGGGCGGTCGCCCACGGCCACGACGCCGCCGTTTCCATCGATAAATTAATTAATTCAGAAGATCTGAAAGACCGACCCCCGCCGGGCGTCAGCATGATGTCGCAGAAGATGGGCATCCACGAGTGGAGCTACGACAACGAGATCGCCAACGACCAGCGCTTCGTGGTGCCCTGGGCGGATATCAAGAAGACGCTGAAGAACGTGAAGATGGAGGTCGAGCTCGGCTTCGACGTCGCCACCGCCTGGAAGGAAGCGCAGCGCTGCCTCAACTGCGACGTGCAGACGGTGTTCACCGACAAGCTGTGCATCGAGTGCGACGCCTGCGTCGACATCTGCCCGATGGACTGCATCTCCTTCGTTCCCAACGCCGAAGAAGATGCTCTGAGAAAAAATCTGAATGCTCCGGCCAGGAACGCGACGCAGGATCTTTACGTGTCCGGCGAATTAAAAACCAAACGCGTGATGGTGAAGGACGAGGATGTCTGCCTGCACTGCGGCCTGTGCGCCGAGCGCTGCCCGACGGGCGCCTGGGACATGCAGAAGTTCCTGCTCGACATCACCCATGCTGGCCATGGTTGTCGCCCTTCAAATAAAAAATCTATTCCTAAAAAAGCTGCTTAGAACATGAAACGAATAGAAGCAATTAACGATTTCGTCGTCAAGTTCGCCAACGTCAACGGCTCGGGCTCGGCATCCGCCAACGAGCTCTTCGCCAAGAGCTTCCTGCGCATGGGCATCCCGGTGAGCCCGCGCAACATCTTCCCCTCCAACATCCAGGGCCTGCCGACCTGGTACGAGGTCCGGGTGACGGAGAAGGGCCATCTGGGACGGCGCGGCGGGGTCGACCTGATGGTCGCCATGAACCCGCAGACCTGGGCGCAGGACGTGAAGGAGATCGACCCGGGCGGCTACCTCTTCTACGACAACACCAAGGCGCTCGCGCCCTCCAAGTTCCGCGACGACATCAACGTCATCGGCATGCCGCTCACGGACATCTGCAACCAGAACTACACCGACCCGCGCGAGCGCCAGCTGTTCAAGAACATCATCTACGTCGGCGCGCTCGCCGGCCTGATGGGCATCGAGCCCGGGGTGATCGCCGAGCTGATCGGCGAGCAGTACAAGGGCAAGGAGAAGCTCCTCAAGCCGAACCTGAATGCCTTGCAATTGGGCTTGAATTTTTCACAGACATATTTAAAAGATGCGGTTGGCCTCAAGGTCAAGCGCGCCTACAACGTCGGCGAGAAGGTGTTTATCGACGGCAACTCGGCGGCGGCGCTGGGCTGCGTCTACGGCGGCGCCACGGTGTGCGCCTGGTACCCGATCACGCCGTCGTCCTCGCTCGCCGAGGCCTTCACCTTCTATTGCTCGAAGCTGCGGGTCGACAAGGAGACCGGCAAGAACAAGTACGCCATCATCCAGGCCGAGGACGAGCTGGCCTCGATCGGCATCGTCACCGGCGCCGGCTGGAACGGCGCGCGCGCCTTTACCGCCACCGCGGGCCCCGGCATCTCCCTCATGTCCGAGTTCATCGGCCTCGCCTACTTCGCCGAGATCCCGGTGACCATCATCGACGTGCAGCGCGGCGGGCCCTCGACCGGCATGCCGACGCGCACGCAGCAGTCCGACGTCCTCTCCTGCGCCTACGCCTCGCACGGCGACACCAAGCACGTGCTGCTCTTCCCCGAGGACCCGCACGAGTGCTTCGACTTCGCGGCGCAGTGCCTCGACCTCGCCGACCGGCTGCAGACGCCCGTGTTCATGATGTCCGACCTCGACATCGGCATGAACCAGCGCCTGACGGCCCCCATGACCTGGGACGACAGCCGGCGCTACGACCGCGGCAAGGTGATGAGCCGCGAGGACCTCGAGGCGGGCAAGGAATTCGGCCGCTACCTCGACGTCGACGGCGACGGCATCCCGTTCCGCACGCTGCCCGGCACGCACGAGAGCAAGGGCGCCTACTTCACGCGCGGCACCAGCCGCAACGCCTATGCCCAGTACTCCGAGGCGGGACCGGATTACGTCTACAACATGCAGCGGCTGCTGAAGAAGTTCGAGACCGCGAAGACCATGGTGCCGAAGCCGGTGCTGACGCCGTCCAAGGAGCCCGCGCGCTTCGGCTGCATCTACTACGGCTCGACCAGCCCCTCCATGCACGAAGCCCTGGAGGCCCTGGCCGAGAAAGGCATTTTCATCAACGCCCTGCGGATCCGCGCCTTCCCGTTCCAGGACGAGATCTTCGACTTCGTGCAGTCGCACAGCAAGGTGTTCGTGGTCGAGCAGAACCGCGACGCGCAGATCAAGCAGCTGCTGGTGAACGACGCCGGCATCAATCCCGCTTCGCTGATCTCCGTCCTGCGCTACGACGGCACGCCGATCACCGCGCGCTTCATCCTGAAAGAAATCACCGAAATCGTGACGGCGCTGAACGTGCGGCCGATCAAGAAAGACAAGGCCGCATGACCTTCGTCCTCAAACCCAAGCTGCACCACCCGACCCTGCCGAAGAACAAGCTCGGCTTCACGCGCCGCGACTACGAGGGCAAGGTCTCCACGCTCTGCGCCGGCTGCGGTCACGACTCCATCTCCGCGGCGCTGATCCAGGCCTTCTGGGAGCTCGACACCCAGCCGCACCGCGTCGCCAAGATGTCCGGCATCGGCTGCAGCTCGAAGACGCCCGACTACTTCCTCGGCAACTCGCACGGCTTCAACACCGTGCACGGCCGCATGCCCTCGGTGCTGACCGGCGCCAACCTCGCCAACCGCGACCTCATCTACCTGGGCGTCTCCGGCGACGGCGACTCCGCATCGATTGGGTTGGGACAATTCGCGCACGTGATGCGCCGCGGCGTGAACATGACCTACATCCTGGAGAACAACGGCGTCTACGGCCTCACCAAGGGCCAGTTCTCCGCCACCGCCGACAAGGGCTCGAAAGCCAAGAAGGGCGCCACCAACAAGGACGAGGCGATCGATACCGTCAGCCTCGCGCTGCTGATGGGCGCCACCTTCGTCGCGCGCAGCTTCTCCGGCGACAAGCACCAGCTCGTGCCCCTCGTGAAGGCCGCCATCGCCCACCCCGGCGCCGCCTTCATCGACGTCATCAGCCCCTGCGTCGCCTTCAATAACCACGCCGGCAGCACCAAGAGCTACGACTACGTCCGCGAGCACAACGAGGCCGTCAATCGCCTCGACTTCTGGCCCAGCCGCGACACCATCACCGTCGACTACTCCGCCGGCGGCGTCATCGAAGTCCCCGGCGCCGACGGCAGCATCCTGAAGCTACGCAAGCTCCACGCCGACTACGATCCCAGCGACAAGATCAACGCCCAGTCGATGATCTCCAGCGCCGGCGCCAAGGGCGAAGTCCTCACCGGACTCCTCTACCTCTCGTCCGACGCCGAAGACCTCCACGCCCACCTCAACACCTACGCTGCGCCGTTCAACAGGCTCGGTGAGAAGGACCTTTGTCCAGGGGCGGGAATGCTGGAAAAGATTAACGCCGGACTTCGATAGCTCTAGTACGTCAGCCCCGTAACCTTCGTGTCAGTTGCTCCTATTCGAGGAGGGGCGAGATTTGACTCTCAGATTGAAGGAGCCGGCAAACGTACTCTTTAGGATCAAGCGGGGGTTAGCTGGATACGTTAGTTACCTCGCTGCGTGCGAGATGAACCCTATCTTTACGGAATACCTGCTTTACGAGCCTATCTTAAGAATACTTGCGGGTAGAGAGTACTTAGTTGAATGCGAGTACGAATGTCCGGGAATTGAACAACCGAAGAAAGGCGACAAGAAGAGAATTGACTTTGTGGCGAGGAAGGGCGATGTGCACTTTGCACTTGAGGTCAAGTGGGCGAAGGCGAAGCGTGTAATTGTTTCGCGTGATCTAAAGAAATTGCAGGCGTTTCAGAACGAATTTCCTGAGGCGAAATCATTTTTGTGCATTTTCGGAAGGAAACGTCACATTGAGAACCTCCGTCACCTAGACGAAGATTTTTGGGAACGAGGGGAAATGGTAACTGCCGATTTCAAGAAAACGCGCTTTAGCTGCCGGGTATTCCAAATGAGGAGTTGGCTGGACTGACCTCGAACGGCAATGCTGGCGAATATCAAGGCTCGGCTTTGGTACGCTACAGACGCGTTGCTCTCTCCCCCAAGTAGCGATTTAAGCCGCGGGATTAGGACATAGGGATAATTCCGGGTTGTGCTTCGTTATCCGTCTGCTGGACCGACGCTCCATGTAGGACTAGTCTCCACGCGGGGATTTTGCGTGGACGCCGAATAGTCGAGAGCAATGGGGATCTCAGTCATGCCAATCAAACCGCTTCGGGCAAGTGGCCTAACGTTCCATCGGTACCAGCGAGGGGTCAATCAGACCGATGATCAGAAAAAGCTACTAGTTTCATTGCTTGGTCTGGTCGGCGAGCTTGGCGATGTCCAAACGATATTCAAGCGTCGACTTGAAATTGGCCTTTACCCAAACTTTGATCTCGATATGGCCGAGGAGATCGGCGACACATTGTGGTATTTGACTAGTCTCGCGTCCCGAGTTGGACTGCGTATGGAGGACATAGCAGCAGAGAATATTTCAAAGGCGGCGCAACTTCATTCGTTGGGCGACATCTATCAGTTCGACAAGGGATATGCGAAAGATGAACAACTGCCTCGTCAATTCGATGTTGTGTTCGAAGAAAAGCCACTGCGCAAAAGCATTCAGGTCAAGATTGTTGTCCGGGGCGTATTTGTTGGAGATGCACTGACCGACAACTCAATAAAGGATGACGGGTACCGGTATCACGACGCCTTTCACCTCGCATACGCGGCATGCCTGGGGTGGTCACCGGTCACCCGTTCTCTACTTAGGCGCAAGCGAAAAAGCGATCGGAGAATTGACGAAGTAGAGGACGGCGCTCGAGCTACGACCGTAGAAGAGGCTATTTCGATTTTCCTCTTCAATCAATCTCAAAAACGTAATGAGTATCGAGAGCTAAATGCAATCGACATAAGTTTGCTAAAGACAGTGCGGTCACTATGCGGCACCCTCGAGGTGCGACGTTGCACAGCCAAGCAATGGAGAGCGGCAATCTTTAGTGGATATCAAATATTTCGTGCACTTCGAGACAACAAAGGTGGAATCGTTTCCTTGGATCTCAATAGAGCGTCAATAAGCTACTCGCCACTTCGACCGAGAAGCGTCAAGGGGAGGAATCATGCCGGACGTTCAGGCTCCAGACTGCCTAATCGCATGGCAAGAAGGCGCGCGAAAACTTCAAAAAGGTGGCGGCGAAGTCTTTAATTTGATAACTACAATTGATGTTCCCACCAGCTATCAATTGGGATGGCTGTCGACGTTTTCGCCTCACGCAGTTGTAGCTGGAAGTGATCGATTATTGGATGTCATTAACACCGTCTTTCCAGTTCGGCTTTCAAAGAAGAGTGCTTCTAGACCAGTTCTCTACGACTCATATGATCGTCTACATAAGCGTGCAATGAAATTGCCACGCAATCGGTCGCGTTGGGGCACTTATTTCTCCCGCCTCACAGCGTACGGAGGCAAAACTAATCAACTGGAGACTGTAATCCAGAAGCTCAAAAAGTGGCCCCGCTATACGGCAGCCTTGGTATTTCACCTTTCTTGTCCGCTCTTGGACAAGCCGAGAACAAGAGGAGGGCCGTGCTGGCATTACGGTGAATTGATTTGGCGAAAAGGAGACGTACTAGATCTAGTAGTCGTTTACCGCAATCACGATTTCTTCAACAAAGCGCTCGGCAATTTCATCGCATTAGGACAACTTCTTAATTTCATCGCATCTGCTAGTGGAAAAAAGTCCGGCAAATTAATCTGCCATTCAGTTCACGCATATTCTCAGCAATCAATCAAACACCTAGTGGCGCTTGCGCAAATATAGAGAGTTGAATTGAATCCAGAAGCTGAAAAGACAAAAGCATTCGAGCAATTGGTCATTGAAGTTACCGCCTGTCGAAAATGTCCGCGAATGAATTCGAGCGAAAGGATCTTTGGACATTCCTGTGGCGGACTAAACGCCTCGGTGATGTTTATTGGAGAAGCTCCAGGGCGACTTGGTGCTGACAACACGTTGATACCCTTCCATGGAGATCAGTCCGGCCATAACTTTGAAAGCTTCCTATTGCAGGTCGGAATAAACAGATATGAAAGCTTTGTAACGAACGCAGTACTGTGCAATCCGAAGGACGAAAAAGGGAACAATGCCACTCCAACACTTGATGAAGTTCGAAACTGCAGTCCGTTTCTCCATAGACAACTCGATCTAGTCAAGCCCAAAGTTGTTGTTACCTTGGGCGCAATAGCGCTAAGGGCTGCGGCAAATGTTGAACCACACGGCCTAACTATCGCAAAGCACGTGCGAACGCTGAGGACCTGGTACGGGGCAAAGCTCATTCCTTTGTATCACCCTGGGCAGCGCGCGATGATGCACAGAAGCTTTTCGAATCAGCTTTCTGACTATCAGTCTGTTTCCGAAGCTATTCGAAATAGAAGCCCAAAAAAGACGCGCTTGGGCAGATATTCACCAAAGGTTGCTGCAATAGTTGAGTTGATACTTGCGCAGAAGCCAAGGATTAGCTATTTCGGTCTTCACAAACTCTATTACCTAATAGAACTAGAAGCCCGTAAAAGAATCGGTATGCGACTCACAAATAGCTACATTGTTAGACAGAAGGATGGCCCATATTGCGTTGATCTTCACCTAGCAAAATTGAAACTAATGATTCCGAAATTGAACGTCGAGGCGCGCAGTAACAAAATTGCCTTGCGCGTTACTGAGGCAAGCGATCTTTTTTTGGAATTGCAACCAAAACAGGCCATGCTAAATGAGGCTGAGAAGGATGTAGTTGTTGCAGTGGTCGCTCGTTATGGAACTTTGACGGACGCGGAGCTAAAGAGGCGCAGTTATTTGACCAGAGAGATGCGGAATATTCTCCGATCAGAGAAGCAAGCTAGAACAAATATGTTTAATGTCCCTCTGCTCTTACCAACCAGGGAGGAGCTCGCCCGTGACACCTGAACAGCAGTCTTTGACCAGCAATGACGAAGTAATTACAGCGCTACGCGATCATGCGTGGGACTACTTTGAATTGCACGCGGAGCAGCGCCTTAAAGCATTCCATTTCTACATTTTGCTGGAAACGGGTCTCGTCGCAGGTTTGCTTCTTGCGACTCGTGCCGGTTCACCGGACATTAGGATGATCACAGTCATTGGCTTATTAATGGCTTTCTTCTCAATTATTTTCTGGAAAATAGATTTCCGAACAAAAGGCATGATCAAGATTTCGGAGGAGGCACTAAAGCTTTATGAGAAGCGAAAATTTGGAAACCAAAATGATGACGATTTAATTCATTCAACTCCCTTCTTGAATGACCCCCAAGTTAGAGGGCTTGTTGGCCGCTCTCCATTCGGTACGCTGTCTTACTCCAAATGCTTTGGAGCTGTATTCGCCGTCTTTGCGCTCCTCGGTCTCGTGATGTCAATCGGTGGAGCTGTAAATTTGCTTTGCCATTGAAACGCGTACGCAGTTAAGTCCTGATGCGGAAGATCAGTATGAAATATTTACTCACCGCTTTCGCTATGCTCGGATTTGCTGGGGCTGTATTGGCGCAGACGTTCCCCGCCAGACCGGTTACCTTCATTGTTCCGTTCCCGCCGGGCGGCGGAACCGACATCTCGGCGCGAACGGTGGCGACGAAACTTAGTGCGAAATGGCCCAATCCGGTGGTGGTGGAGAACCGAGGTGGGGCGGCGGGGATTCTCGGGGCGAATGCGGTGGCCCAGGCGAAGCCAGACGGGTACACGCTGCTGATCGTCAATGTCGGCATGACGTCGATCAATCCGGCGCTGTACGCGAAGCTGCCGTACGACCATGAGAAGGCGTTCGTGCCGGTGTCGCTGATCTGCGAGCTGCCGTTCGTGCTGATGGGGAGCCCGAAGTTCGCACCCAGTTCCGTGAAGGAGCTGGTGGCCTACGCCAAGGCGAATCCGGACAAGGTGACGTTCGCGAGCTCGGGGCAGGGCGGGTCGCCGCACCTGACCGCCGAGATCTTCATGCTCGCCACGGGAACGAAGATGACGCACGTGCCCTACAAGGGCGGCGGGCCGGCGATGACGGACCTGATGGCGGGGCACGTGGATCTCCTCTTCGCTTCTGTCCTTGAAGGCTCGGGGCACATCAAGGCGGGCAAGCTCAAGGGCCTGGCCGTGAGCCACAGGAACCGCAATCCGGCGCTGCCGGAGGTGCCGACGCTCGCCGAGCAGGGGGTGAAGAACGCCGAATCGGGGTCGTGGATCGCGCTGATGGCACCTGCGGGGACGCCGGCGGCGATCATCGAAAAAGTGAATTCGGATATCAAGGAAGCGGTGTCGGCGCCCGATGTGCGCGAGAGGCTGATTGCGCAGGGCGCGGTGCCGCAGGTGAGCACGCCGGCGGAGCTGCAGGCGCTGATCGCGAGCGATCTCGCGCGCTACGGGCGGATCATCCGCGAAAAAGGCCTGAAGGCGGAGTAGGATTCGGCTCCCGATTCAACCAAGACACAACGCGGAGAAGCCCATGATCAAGTTCTATTACAGCACCGCCCCGAACCCGATGAAGGTGGCCCTATGCCTGGAGGAGATGGGCCTCGCCTACGAGCCGATTCCGGTCGATACGCGCAAGGGCGAGCAGCACAAGCCCGAGTACCTCGCGGTCAACCCCAACGCCAAGCTGCCTTCCATCGTGGACGGCGACGTGACGATGTTCGACAGCAACGCCATCGTGCTCTACCTCGCCGAGAAGACCGGCAAGTTCCTGCCGAAGAAACCGGCGGAGCGCGGGCCGATGCTGTCGTGGCTGATGTTCGTCGCCTCCGGCATCGGGCCGTTCACCGGCCAGTACGTGCACTTCAAGAACTACGCGCCGGAGAAGATCGCCTATTCCGTCAATCGCTACGAATTCGAAGCGCTGCGCCACTGGAACATCGTCGAGGCGCGCCTGGCGAAACAGAAGTACATGATCGGCGACGCGTACTCCGTGGTGGACATGGCGCTCTGGGGCTGGGCACGGCTGATCCCGAACATCCTTGGCGACCACGCCTCGAAGTTCGCCAGCATCAAGCGCCTGGTGGAGGAGATCTCAGCCCGCCCGGCGGCGCAGAAGGCGCTCGCCCTCAAGGACCGCCACGCCTTCAAGACCGAGATGGACGAAGAGGCCAAGCGCTCGATGTTCCCGAGCAACTACCGCGCGCAAGCCGCGGGCTAGCTATCCCGAAGCCCTGTTCAGCTGTTTGGCGATGAAGCGCTTCGCCATCTCGTGTGCCGCGGTGGTCTGCGGGCCGGGCTCGGCGACCCACTCGTGGACGCTCGCCTTGAAGAGCTCGTACTGGACCTCGCCGCCGGCGGCGCGGTAGCTCTCGGCGAACTTCTTCTGCTCGGCGGGCAGCACGTTGTCGTCGAGCTCGCCCTGCATGACGAGGAGCGGCTTCAGCACCGCCTTCTCCTTGCGGTCGAGGATCTCCTGCGGGCTGCCTTCGTGGATCGATTCCCAGGGGTTGAAGAAGGCCTTGCTCGCCTTGACCAGGTTCTCGCTCGGCTTGCGCACGGCCTGCTCCCAGCGCGTGAAGGGGTTGCTGATCGGCGAGCGCGTGGCGACATAGGCGACGCTGGTGTCGATGCCCGGTTTTGCGAACGGGATGGCGTTGTAGCGCTGGTCGTTCGGCCGCATGGCGAGGAGCTCGGCGACATGGCCGCCGCTCGAGCTGCCGTAGAGGCCGAGCGTCGAGGCGTCGCCCTTCCATTCCGCCGCGCGGGATTTCAGCCAGCGGATGCCGTAGCTCGCGTCCTGCACGCAGGCCGGGTAGGGCGCCTCGCCCGAGAGCGTCATGTCGATGGCCACGACGAGGACGCCGCTCGCCGCGATGGCGCGGTCCATTGGCTCCTCGGCGGTCCGGTCCTTGCGCTGCCAGGCGCCGCCGTGCAGGTCGAGGACCACCGGGAACGGGCCCGCGCCAACCGGTTGATAGATGCGCGCCATGAGCTGGCGCCCCTGGGCGTTCTTGCGGAATGGGACCTCGCTCACCTTGAGGCCGAACTTCGCGGCCGGGTCGTGGGCGGTCTTGCCGTTCGCGGCGTTCGCGAGGCCGGGCAGGCCGGCGGCTGCGCCGAGGGCGCTTACCGTCTGCAGGAAGCTGCGGCGTTGCATGAGAACCTCCTTCTCCATGGCTTTATACCCGGCAGCCTACCGCTACGGCGAAAGCTTGGCGAGAGGCGATAATCGCAGCGACCATGGCCAAGATCCAATGGCTCGCGGAGCCCGAAGAGCATAATTACCCGGCGGCGCTGTCCTATCTTTCACTGGTGTTTGATCGGTTGCAGGCGGAATCTCTCGTCCACGAGTTGAAGCACGCGGGGATGTCGCAATTCAAGGCCAAGGACATTTTCCGCGCCTCGGGGCTATCGCTGCTCGGCGTCAGCAATTCGCACGTGAAGAAGGACCAGAAGAAGATCCGTGACGGCAAGAAGCTCTCGCCGCTGCTGCTGGCGCGCCACAAGGCCTCGGGCCGGGTGATCGTCGCCGACGGCTATCACCGCCTGTGCGCGGTCTACGGCTACGACGAGGACGCCGTCATCCCCTGCAAGATCGCCTGACGAACGAATTTTCACGGCGGCGGTCCAAGGAGCGAGTGACTTTCGCCCAACCTGAGAAGGAGAACCCCATGCTGAAGCGACTCGGATGGACGGTCATCGCTGGAGTACTGGTCGCGTTCGTCGCGATGCCGCTCGCGCTGGCGCAGCCGGCGCCCAGGGACATGTCGCAGAAGGCCGACGACGCGTGGGATTCGCTCAAGTCCTACACGGTGGACAAGAAGAAGGAGGCCGTGGCCACGGGACGCAAGGTGATGACCGCCGTCGACCGCGACCTCAAGGACCTGGAGGCCTCGGCGGCCAAGGCCGGCGGCGAGGCGAAGGCGGAGATGCGCAAGGACATCAAGGCGCTGAAGGTGCAGCGCGCCGAGGCGTCGAAGAAGCTGAACGCCATGGGCAAGGCGACCGCGGCCGCGTGGGACAGCACGAAGAACGGCTTCATCGAAGCCGCCCACGACCTGCACGACGGGGTCGAGAAGGCGGCGGCGAAGCTCAAGTAGGCATGGCGAAGAGCATCGAGATCGACCGCGCGAAGCGCCTGCGCGAGGAGCCGCACAAGGGCCATAACCGCTGGCACCCGGACATCGCGCCGGTGATCGAGGCCGCCGAGGGCGAGGAGGTGACGCTCGAGACGCGCGACGCCAACGACCTGCAGATCGGGCCGCGCACCACGGCGAAGGACCTGGAGAAGCTCGAGCGCACGGTGGCGCACCCGCTCACCGGCCCGGTGTACGTGAAGGGCGCACAGCCGGGCGACCTGCTCGAGATCGAATACCTGGACATCCTGCCCGAGCGCTACGGCTGGACGCGCTTCGCGCCGGGCGGCGGCTTCCTGCCGGATCTCTTCGACCACCATTTCGTCGTGCACTGGGACATCACGCCCGAGTACGCGACCTCGCCCCAGTTGCCCGGCGTGCGCATCCCGAACGGCGCGTTCATGGGGACAGCGGGAGTGGCTCCGTCGCGCGAGCAACTCCAGAAATGGTTTTCAAGAGAAAAAGAACTACTTTCACGCGGCGGTCGCGTGTGGCCGCCGGACCCGGCGCACGCGGTGCCGGCCGGAGGCAAGGTCGCCACGGAGGGCCTGCGCACGATCCCGCCGCGCGAGAACTGCGGCAACGCGGACGTGAAGCAGCTGACGAAAGGCTCGAAGCTCTTCGTGCCGGTGGCGGTCGACGGCGCGCTCTATTCGGTGGGCGACGGGCACTACGCGCAGGGTGATTCGGAGTGCTGCGGCACGGCGATCGAGATGGGGGCGACGGCGGTGGTGCGCTTCAAAGTCCACCGGAGGGTTGCTTTAGAGAAGAACATTGTGTGGCCGCGCTTCTCGCATCCGGGCTTCTTCCAGGACCCGAAGCACGCGATGCCGCGCAACTTCATCGCCACCATGGGCATGCCGATCACCGCCGACGGTCGCAACGAGAACTGCGACATCACGCTCGCGGCGAGGAACGCCGTGATCCACATGATCGACCTGCTGGCGGAGCGCGGCTGGACGCGCGAGCAGGCCTACGTGCTGTGCAGTGTGGCGGTGGACCTGCGCGTGAGCAACGTGGTGGACGTGCCGAACGTCACCGTTTCGGCGCTGCTGCCGGAGGGCATCTTCAGCCGGTGACCCGGCGCGCCGCTCAGAAGCGGTGCGGGCCCCGGTGGCGAACTACGCGCACTGGCGGGCGCGCGAAAAAGACCGGGCCGACGACGTACGCGGGATAGTAGGAGTCGGCGTAATCGTAGGCGGGGGCAAGCGGAGCCCGGCTCGCGGCCATCAGGCGCTGGCGCTGCAGCCACTCCCGCTCGGCGCGCTGCTCGTAGTAGGACGGGCCGCGCTGCGCGGCCGCGCTCTTCAGCGTGGGATCGGGCTCGTAGGTGGAAAGGTGATCGGCAACCGTACGCGCGCTTTTCGCGGCGGCCGGCGGTGGCGTGTTGGAGTAGGTGACGACGCCCTTGTCGTCCACCCACCGGTAGGTCTCGGCATGGGCAACCGGGATCAGCGTCAAGGCGAGGGCAAGGAGCCGCCACATGGCGAAGAGTCTAGTCCTCCTTGCTGACGCCTGTCTTGCGCCCGGGCTAGCTGCCGGCTAGCTAGGCCTTCCTCGCCTCGAGCAGCACCTTCATCAGGTCGATCGGCATCGGGAACACGATGGTCGAGGATTTGTCGCCGGCAATGGCGGTGAGGGTCTGCAGGTAGCGCAGCTGCATCGCCTCGGGGCGCCCGGAGAGGATTTCGGCGGCCTGCAGCAGCTTCTCGGCGGCCTGCTGCTCGCCTTCGGCGTGGATCACCTTGGCGCGGCGCTCGCGCTCGGCCTCGGCCTGGCGCGCGATGGCGCGCACCATGGTCTCGTTGAGGTCGACGTCCTTGATCTCGACGGTCGAGACCTTGATGCCCCAGGCCTCGGTCTGCGAGTCGAGGATGGCCTGGATGTCGAGGTTGAGCTTCTCGCGGTCGGAGAGCAGCTGGTCGAGCTCGTGCTTGCCGAGCACCGCGCGCAGCGTGGTCTGGGCCAGCAGGTTGGTGGCGTTGAGGAAGCTGGCCACCTGGATCACCGCCTTCTGCGGGTCGATGATGCGGAAGTAGATCACCGCGTTCACCTTGACCGAGACGTTATCGCGGGTGATCACGTCCTGCGGCGGCACGTCGAGCACCACGGTGCGCAGGTCCATGCGCACCATCTGCTGCACCACCGGGATCAGCAGGATCAGGCCCGGCCCCTTGACCGCCCAGAAGCGCCCGAGCTGGAACACCACGCCGCGCTCGTACTCGCGCAGGATGCGCAGCGACATCGCCAGCAGGATCAGGGCGACGATTGCCGCGCCGAGGCCGAAGTAGGTCATGGTTTTGCTCCCGTCTTTGGTGTGACTTGTAGAACCAGGCCGTCGACCGCCGCGACGCCTACCCGCTCGCCCGCCTTCAGGGGCGTCGCGCTTTTCACGCGCCAGGTCTCGCCCTGCACGCGCGCCCAGCCCTCGCCGTCGAAGTCCGCCAGCACTTCGCCGACGGCGCCGAGCAGGTGCTCGCGGCCGCTCACCACCGGGCGCTTGCGCGCCCTGAAGGCGAAGCCGGCGACGCCGATGACGAACAGCGCGCTCGCGCCGGCGATGCCGATGATCAGGGGCAGCGGCACGCCGAAGCCGGGGACGTCGGTGTCGATCAGCATCACCGAGCCGACGACGAAGGCGATGCCGCCGCCGATGCCGAGCGAGCCGTAGGCCGGCAGGAACACCTCGGCCGCCATGCAGCCGATGCCGAGCAGGATCAGCGCGAGGCCGGCGTAGCTGAGCGGCAGCAGGTGCAGCCCGTACAGGGCGATGAGCAGCGCGAGCGCGCCCGCCACGCCCGGCGCCACCAGGCCCGGGTGGGTGAACTCCAGGATCACCGCGTAGATGCCGACCAGCAGCAGCACATAGGCGATGGTCGGGTCGGTGATGACGGCGAGGAAACGCGTGCGCCAGTCGGCCTCGTACGCGGTGGTCGTGGCGCCGCGCGTCGCGAGAGTGATTTTTTTACCATTCAATTCCAGAACCTTTCCGTCGATGCGCTCCAGGAGCTGCGGCACGTCGGCGGCGACGAGATCGATGACCTTCTGCTTCAGCGCCTCGTCGGCCGACAGGCTGACCGCCTCGCGCACCGCGCGCTCGGCCCAGTCGGCGTTCCGCCCGCGCAGCTGCGCGAGGCCGCGGATGTAGGCCGCGGCGTCGTTCACCGCCTTGCTGAGCGGTGCGTTGGCCGGCTCCTTGCTTTTTCCATCTTTTTCTTTTTCAGGACTGCCCCCCAATGCAATCGGCGTGGCGGCCCCCAGGTTGGTGCCCGGCGCCATCGCCGCGACGTGGCTGGCGTAGAGGATGTAGGTGCCGGCGCTCGCCGCGCGCGCGCCGCCCGGCGCGACGTAGGCCGCCACCGGCACCGGCGAGGCGAGGATGTCCCTGATGATGGCGCGCATCGAAGTATCGAGGCCGCCGGGCGTGTCCAGGCGCAGCACCACCAGCGGCGCGCCCGATTTCGCCGCGTGCTCGAGGCCGCGGTGCACGTGGTCGGCGAGCGCCGGCCCGATCGCGCCCTCGATGGCAATCAGCTCCACCGGCGCCGGAGCGGCAAGGGCCGCGGCGCAAGCCAGCGAGCCCAGAAGCAGCAGCCAGCGCATCCCGCCAACGTATCATGGCGCCACGATGGCCGCGACCTGTCCCTGGTGCCAGGCGCCGCGCGACGCGGGGCCGAGCTGCCCGAAGTGCGGCGCGAACTACGCCAAGGCGGAGCAGATCAAGGCCAAGGGTCGGGCGCAGGTGGAGAAACCCGCCGCCGCGCCTGCGCCGTTCGCAGCGGCGATCGTCGGCATCGATGACCGGCCGGTCGAGGATCCCGCGCTCGAGCTCAAGTTCTGCATCGCGGCCATTCCGGCGGCGATGCTGCTCGCGCTGGCGTTCCATTTCCTCACGCCGGGGCTGCAGCGCATCGTGTTCGGCATGCCGGTGCACGAGCTCGGGCACGCGGTGTCGGCGTGGTTCACCGGGTTCTGGGCGATCCCGACGCTGTGGAAGACGCTCATTCCCGACGAGCGGGGCTTCCTCGCGCCGATCCTCCTCGCGGGCGCGATCGCGTGGATGATGTTTCGCGCCGGGCGCGCGGGGAAGACCTACCTGGTGGCGATCGGCGTCGTGCTGCTCGTGCTGCAGGGGCTCGGCACGCTCTGGATCCGCGAGAGCACGGCGATCGCGATCTACACCTTCGGCGGCGACGGCGCGGGAATGGTGCTCGCCGCGGCGCTGATGGCGAGCTTTTTCTTCGGCAAGCGCTCGCAGCTCTACCAGGGGTCGCTGCGCTGGGGCTTCCTCGCGATCGGCGCGGCGGCGTTCACCGACATGTTCGCCACGTGGTGGAAAGCGCTCTACGACCGCGGCGCGATCCCGATCGGCGAGATCGAGGGCGTCGGCCTGTCGGATGCCGCGCGGCTATTGGGCGAGCACTTCTGGACGCCGGACGCGCTGGTGCGCCGCTACGTCACGGTCGGCGTGCTCTGCCTCGTCGCGCTCGCGGCCGTCTACGCCTGGGGTGTGTGGCGGGCGCGAAAGGCCGCCCGCGGCGCGACGTAACTACGTAACTAGGGCTGCCGCCACGGCTCGCGCTTGCCCGGGCCGGGCATCGGCGCGGGCGTCGGATTCTTCTTGGGTTTCTTTTTTTCCTTGTTGCTGCGCTGCTCGCGATTCGCCATGAGATTCTCCAGGAAGGCTCCATTATCCGCCTGTCAACTCCTTCCTCGTCAAACAACGTCAAAACCCTCTATAGTCCGCAGACCTTGTCCTACTGGGGGGTGGATTTGGCCGAGACCGAGCAGGCGGCATCGAGTTCGTTCGAGAAGCTTCTCGGGGAAAGCCGCGACCTGGTCACGGAGCGGCTGGCCGCCGCCATGGCCGCCATGCTCGACAAGGCCGACGAGGAGCTGGTCGCACTGATCAGCGGGACGCAGGAGCGCGCCGCGCAGGAGACCTACCAGGACGCGCGCAAGGCAATCGGCTCTCAGCGCAAGAAGCTGGAAACCGAATTCCAGAAGTTCTACCTCAAGGAATTCCGCGCCCGCGCCACCCGCGTGAAGGACGCGGCGCAGAGCTTCGCCGAGGTGGAGACCTCCGAGCTCAAGCTGGTCGGCGACCACGACCTCGAGGAGACGCTCAAGTTCAAGGAGCTGGCCGCCAAGCTGCGCACCTTCTGCGACGAGGAGCTCGGCGCGCTCGACCAGCGCGTCGGCGTGCTGCTCGGCGACGCCAACCTCGCCTCCGACGGCAACCCGTTCAGCCCGCAGGCCATCTGCGACGCCTTCCAGCAGGCCTGCCACGAGCTCGACGCCAAGGTGCAGGTGCGCGACATCCTGCGCAAGCTGTTCGACGACCACGTCATCGACGAGGTGCGCTCGATCTACAAGGCGGTGAACGCGCTGCTGGTGAAAAACGCGATCCTGCCGAGAATCCGCTACGGCGTGTCGAAGGACAAGAGCAAGCGGCGTCCCGCCGGCGGCGCAAAGGCCGGCAAGGGCAAGAAGGACGCCAAGCCAGGCGAGGAGGAAGAGGAGGACGAGGACGACGAGGCCGACGCTGGGGCGAATATCTTCGCGCTGCTGCAGAAGCTCGCGACCTCGGGCGCGGGCCTGCCGGGACTCGGCGTGGGCGCCGCGCCGGCGCTGGCGCCCGGTCAGATAGTGCTGCAGGGCGCTGACCTGCTCGGCGCGCTCTCCCGCATCCAGCTGGGCGACGCCAGCGCGATCCCCGGCGGGCTGCCCGCCGTCGCTGCCGGCGCCGCCGCGGCCGCCGCGGGCGGGCCGGCGGACACGACCAACGTCCTGCGCGAGCTGAAGACCAGCAGCTTCGGCGCCGGCATGGGCCAGATGGACGCCATGACGCTCGACATCGTGGCGATGCTGTTCGACCAGCTGTTCGACGACGCGAAGATTCCCATCGGCCTCAAGGGCCTGGTGGCGCGCCTGCAGATCCCGATGCTGAAGGTGGCGATCGCCGACAAGACTTTCTTCCAGAAGAAGTCGCACCCGGCGCGCCAGGTGCTCAACACGCTCGGCGAGATCGCGCTGCGCCTGCCGCCCGACTTCGGCGTCGACAGCCCGCTGTTCATCAAGCTCGAGGCGATCCTGCAGCAGATCCTGGAGGGCTTCAAGGACGACGTCGCCATCTTCGAGACGACCGAGACGCAGCTGCGCGCCGTCATCGCCGACGAAGAGCAGCGGGTGCAGTCGGAAACGCGCGCCGTCGCCGAAAGCGCGCAGCAGGCCGAGAACCTCGCGGTGGCGAAGACCGCCGCGGAGGAGGAGATCCGGCCGCGCGTGCAGGGACACAAGCTGCCCGGCCCGGTGCTCGAGTTCCTGATTCAGCACTGGCTGCGGCTGCTGCTCCTGATCCACGCCAAGTCCGGCACCGAGGGCGCCGAGTGGAAGGACGCGCTCGAGGCGATGGACGACCTGATCTGGAGCGTGGAGGCGAAAAAGACCCCGGAGGACCGCCGCAAGCTCGCCGCGATGGTGCCGAAGCTCGTCAAGCGCATCACCGCCGGGCTGCAATCCCTCGGCGCGGAGGAACAGGTGCGCACCGCCTTGTTCGCCGAGCTGATGACCTACCACACCGAGATCCTCCACCCGAAGGAACCCGCCGCCGGCGCCGCGCCGGCCGCGAAGGGCGCGGAACCGGCGGGCAAGGCGCCGGCCGCCGCGTCGGCGACGCTCGATTTCACCGCGGCGGTGACGGTGAAGAATCCGTACGGCGGCGGCGAAGTCAAGGTGTCGGCGACGGCGGCGATCGACCCGCCCGAGGACCTCGAGATGGGCGACTGGATCGAGTTCCGCTCGAAGGCAGCCGAAGCCGTGCCGCAGGCGAAGAAGCTGCTGTTCGTGCCGCCGAAGAAGACGCGCTACATCTTCTCCGACCGCCGGGGGCAGGACATCCTCGAGCTGACGCGCGGCGAAATCGTGCGGCGCCTGCGCAGCGGCGAAGCCGTGCGGCTCGACGGCGAGCCCGAGGAGCCGCTGTTCGACCGCA
Organism: Burkholderiales bacterium; assembly: GCA_036394595.1. Taxonomy (GTDB): domain Bacteria; phylum Pseudomonadota; class Gammaproteobacteria; order Burkholderiales; family SG8-39; genus SCGC-AG-212-J23. The sequence continues at coordinate 33,775 of DASWEU010000201.1, forward strand.
TCATGAACGGCCTGGTCGGCAAGCTGAGCGCGCCCGCGACCCCCGCGGCCTGATCAGCGCCGGCGGCTAGTCGGCGGTGACGCCGGCGTCCTTCACGACTTTCGCCCACTTCGCGACTTCGGTGCGGGCAAACGCGGTGAAGAACTCCGAGGTGCCGGGCGCGGCTTCGATGCCCGAGTCGGACAGGCGCTTCACCGTCTCCGGGCTCGAGACGGCCTTCTGTAAATCGGCATTGATCCGTTCAACCAGCGCCGGCGCCATGCCGCCCGGCCCGCACAGGCCGTACCACACCGTGACTTCGTAGCCCGGCACGCCGGCCTCGGCGATGGTCGGCACGTCGGGAAACTGCGGCGAGCGCTTCGCGGTCGAGACGCCGAGCGCGCGCGTGCGCCCGGCCTTGAGGTAGGCGACCTGCTCGGGCAGGTTGGTGATGACGAGCTGGATCTGCCCGGCTACCAGGTCGGCGGAGGAGGCCGCGCCGCCCTTGTACGGCACGTGCACGATGTCAATGCCGGTCATCGACTTGAACAGCTCGACGCCGAGGTGCGTGGAGGTGCCGACGCCCGAGGAGCCATAGCTGATCCTGCCGGGGTTGGCGCGGGCGTAGGCGATGAACTCGGCGACCGTATTGGCGGGAACCGCAGGGTGCACCGCCATCACGTTGGGCGTGGTGCCGATCAGGCCGATGTAGGTGACGTCGCGGATCGCGTCGTAGGGGATTTTCTTGTAGAGCGCGGGCGCGACGCCGTGCGAGCCGATGTTGCAGAGCACGAAGCTGTAGCCGTCGGGCGCGGACTTGGCAACGCTGTCGCCGGCGATGGTGCCGCCGGCGCCCGGCTTGTTCTCGACGGTGATCGCCTGGCCCCAGAGTTCGCTCAACTTCGCGGTCGTGATGCGCGCGGTCTGGTCGACGCCGCCGCCGGGCACGAAGCCGACCAGCAGGCGCGGCGGCTTGGTGGGATACGTGGGATAAGTCTGGGCGAGCGCCGCAGCGGCGTACACCAACGAAAGGGCCAACAGAGCGAGAACCCGCATGGCGTCACCTCCCCCGGGCAGTATGCATTAACCTAGGGCTCATGAACGAGCGCCTGCTGTACGAAAACCGCGGCCAGCCGCCGCTCTCGCGCAGGAGCTTCGCCCGCCGCATGGGGCTGCACGCCGGCGTGGTGCTGCTGATCCTCGCGGCGTCGCTCGCCATCGGCATGGCGGGCTACATGGGCTTCGAGGACCTCCCCTGGCAGGACGCTTTCGTCAATGCCGCCATGCTGCTCGGCGGCATGGGCCCGGTGAACGCGCTGAAGACGAATGCCGGGAAGATCTTCGCCGGCTGCTACGCGCTCTACGCCGGGCTGGTGTTCATCGTCTCGACCGGCGTGATCCTCGCGCCGGTCGTACACCGGGTGCTGCACAAGTTCAACTCGAACTAGCGCAGCTCGAGGTGCCCGCCGCTGACGCGGCCCTGGTATTCGCGGCCGCCGGCCTTGAAGGAAATCTCCTCGCCGTTCATCCGCCCCTGGAGCGCGAGGGTCTTGCCCCCGGTGTGCAGGGTGCCGGAGAGCATTTGGAAGTCCTGCTTCAGAGTGAGATCGCCCTGCGACAGCTGGTAGCTGCCGGCGACGCGGGCGGGAATGATCCACAGCAGCGCCGTGCACCAGGACGAGCCGCCGCAGCTCGCTTCGTCCAGCTGGAAGGTTTCGTCGGCCTGCCACTGGTCCATGGTGAAGGAGTTCGACACCACGCGGGTGCCGGGCTTGAGCTGCAGGAGCTTCGGCCGCAGCTTCAGGTTGATGCTCGGCAGCAGGAACATGGTGATGACGGTGGCCTTCGACAGGTCGGTCTCGAACAGGTCCGCCTTGGTGAAGCTGACGCGGTTGGCCACGCCCGCCTTCTCGGCGTTCTGCTTCGACAGCGCCACCATGTCGGGGTTGTATTCGATGCCGGCGGCGCGCGCCCCGCGCTTGGCGGCGGTGATGACGGTGCGCCCGTCGCCCGAGCCGAGGTCCATGACGAAATCGGCCGCGGTGACCTTGGCCATGTCGAGCATCTTGTCTACCAGCGCCTGCGGCGTCGGCACCCAGACGACGTCCTTGCCTTCCTGCCCGACGGTGGGTTCGTAGGCCGGCGCTTTCTGCGCCTGGGCGAACGTCAGGGCGCTGAAAGCAGCGAGGAAGAGGGCGAGAGGAGCGCGGAGAAGGGCGAGCATCGCGGGGTTCCGTGTACGGGTGAAAGGCGGCAATTCTAGCGGCGCCGCTGCGGTAAAGTGAGCCATGTTCGACATTCTGATCAGGGGCGGGTTGGTGGTGGACGGCACCGGCGCGGCTGCACGCAAGGCGGATGTCGGGGTTTTGAACGGAAAGATTTTTGCCGTTAGTAATGAATTAAAAGAAAAATCCGCACAAATCATCGATGCGTCCGGCTTGGTGGTGGCGCCCGGCTTCATCGACCCGCACACGCACTACGACGCGCAGATCTGCTGGGACGGGGCGGTGTCGCCCTCGAGCTGGCACGGCGTGACCTCGGTGGTGATGGGCAATTGCGGCGTCGGCATCGCGCCCTGCCGTCCGGCGGCGCGCGAGATCGCGATGAAGGACCTGGTGAACGTCGAGGCGATCCCGTTCGAGGTGCTGAACGCGGGGATCACCTGGGACTGGGAGAGCTTCCCGCAGTACATGGATGCGGCGCAGCGCCGCAAGCCATCGCTCAACTTGGCTTTCATGGCGCCTCTTACGCCTTTTCGCCATTACGTCATGGGCGAGGCGTCGATGGAAAGGGCCGCTTCTGCTTCTGAAGTTTCACAAATAAGTTCTTTATTAGGAGAAGCGGTGGACGCCGGCGCCTTCGGCTTCTCGAGCACGCTGCTCAACCAGCACATGGGCTACGGCGCGCGCCCGCTTGCCTGCCGCAACGCCAGCCGCGACGAGATCAAGGCCTACTGCAACGTGCTGCGCGACCGCGGCAAGGGCTCGATCGAGTACGCGATGACGCGCCAGATCGCGGTGCTCGAGACGCCGGAGGTCGAGCTGCTGGAATTCATGCTGGAGGAGAGCCGCCGGCCGGTGACCTTCATCGCCATGTTCGACCGCGACGACCTGCCGGAAGCGGCGCGCGAGACGATGCAGAAGGTCAAGCCGCTGATCGCGCGCGGCGCGCGGCCGCAGACTTCGCCCCTGCCGCTGACGCGCGAGCTCGTGATGCGCAGTCCCTTTGCTTTTGCCGCCTTTCCGTCGTGGAAACGTCTGTTCGAGGACACGTCCAAAGCCGCGCAGGCGTCGGTCTACCGGGATCCTCTTTTCAGGAATTCTTTCCGGAAGGATTTGAAGAGCCCGCTGACCTTTGCCGACTGGGCGAGGATCACCGTGCATGAAGTAAAAAATCTCTCCTTGAAAAAACACGAAGGAAAAACGGTAGCCGAGCTGGCGGCGGCGCGGGGCGTGGACGGCGTGGATGCGCTGCTCGACCTGACGCTGGAAGACGATCTCGAGAATGAGTTCACGGTGCAGTCGTGGAACACCCGCATCGACAGGATGGCGGAATTATTGGGAGATAAAAGTGTCTTGCTAGGCCTCGGCGATGGCGGCGCGCACCTCGACATGCTGTGCGACTCGGGCTATCCGACCTATGTGCTCGGCACCTGGGTGCGGGAGAGGAAGGTGCTGACGCTGGAGGAGGCTGTGCGACGGATGACTTCCGACCCCGCGGATTTCTTCGGCATCAAAGGCAGGGGGAGAATTGCGCCCGGGCTCGCCGCCGATCTCGTGCTGTTCGATCCTGCGACCGTCGGCATGGCGGCGCGCGCCGAGCGGCTGCACGACCTGCCGGGCGGCGGCAAGCGCATGGTCAAGCGTTCGAGCGGCATCGAGATGACGCTGGTGAACGGCGCGGTGACCTGGGAAAAAGGCGCCCTGACGGGCGCTGCTGCGGGACAGGTGCTCCGCTCCTGAGCGGAGCGCCGCGCAGGCTAGAACCCGTACAGGCGCGCCGGATTGTCGACCAGGATTTTCTTGCGGATCGCCGCGTCGGGCGCCCACGCCGGCAACAAATTCAGCACCAGGCCGTCGTCGACCTGCCACAGCGGTGACACCTGGGTGGTGCTGCCGTTCACCGAATTCGGATGCGGCCAGTTGGTCCCCCAGATGCAGCGGTCGACGTTGGCCTTGATCAGCATTTGGGCAAGCGGCGTGAAATGGCCGTAGTTCTGGCGCGGGCCCGCGGTGACCGAAATCTTGACGTAGGCCTTGCCCGAACGCACGAGGTCCACCAGATCGGAGAAGCCGGGTTGCCCGACGCCGAGTTCTTCCTTTGCGTTGCCGTAATGATCGAACACCAGCGGCACTGGCGAGGCGGCCAGAGCATCCTTCATCGCGGCGATGACCGGCAGCGTCGTATTGAGCTGAATGTGCCAGTTGCGGCTCTTTACGCGCCCGACGGCGGCGAGAAAACGCTGGCGCGCCACATTGGGATCGTTGATGCCGACGGTGGACAGATTGAGCCGGATACCCTTGAAGCCAAGGCGCATCAGGTTGTCGATCTCCGCCTCGGTCGTCTTGTCGTCGATGACCGCCACGCCGCGCGCATCCTTGCCGCGCGCCTGCATGCCGTAAATCGTCGCCGAGTTGTCGGCGCCGTAAACGCTCGGCGTGACGATCACCACGCGCTGCATGTGGATCGCCTTGTGCAGCGCCGACATCTCCTCGGGCAGCGCCATCTCGGGCGTATAGGTACGTCCCGCAAACCACGGATATTTCGCGGGATCGCCATGGATGTGCGTGTGGCAGTCGCAAGCGCCGGCGGGCACGTCGAAGTTGACCGGCGTCGTCGGCTGCGACGCCTTGGCAAAGCCGAAGCGGGTGTGCAGGAGCGCGGCGGCGGCAACTGCGCCGGCCACGAAATCGCGTCGTGTCACCATGATTTTCTCCGTTGCTTGAACCTGGGGTTTTTAGAGTCTATTTATCGGCCCAGGGCAGCTCCTTCCAGAGCTGCCTGAACTGGGCGTCGCCGGCGCGGATCTCGGCATCGAATTGCGCCGGCGTGAGATAACGCAGCGGCGCGAACACCTTGGCCGCCTGCGCCTGGAACTCCGGATCGGCCGCCGCCTGCGCCACCGCCTTCACCAGGCGCTCGAGGATTTCCGCCGGCATGCCTTTCGGCGCCGCCATGCCGCGCAGCGCGACCATCTCGAAGGGAAAGCCCTGCTCGCGGCCGGTGGGCAGGTCGGGCGCGAGGTTGGAGCGCGCCGGGCCGAACTGGCCGAGGTTGCGCATCGGCGCGCCGCCGCGGATCGACTGCAACGACTCGCCGACGTTCATCGCGGCGACATCGATCTGCCGCCCCATGATGGCGGCGCGCACTTCGGAGCTGCCCTTGAACGGCACGTGCGTGAGCTTCACGTCCGCCGCGCGCTCGAACATGAGCATCAGCAGGTGGTCGTCGGAGCCCACCCCCGTGGTGCCGACGGTCAGCTTGCCGGGATTCGCGCGCGCCCAGGCGGCGAGCTCCTGCAGGGTCTTCACCGGCGTGTCGACGTGCACGGCGAAATTGCACGGGTCGTCGATGATGTTGCCGAGCAGCTCGAAGCGCTGCGGGCTGCCGAAGATCGCGGGGCGCTCGATCGGAATCGTCATCAGCGGCGGCGTGTTGATGAAGCCGATGGTGTAGCCGTCGGCCGGCGCGTTGGCGAGCGCGCCCATCCCCACCTCGCCGCCGGCGCCCGAGCGGTTCACCACCAGGATCTTCGCGCCGCCGCCGAGGACCTTCTCGAGGTACGGCGCGATCGCGCGCCCGACCACGTCGGTGCCGCCGCCGGGCGGGTAGGCGATGATCATGGTGATGGGCTTCTCCGGGTAAGCAGCCGCCGCCGACCCGGAAATCAGTACGGCGAACAGGAGTAGTGAACTTAGTCTCATCGGAGCCCCTCTCACTGCGGGTAGAGTACTACCGTCAACGGAGGCATGGCTTGAGCGTTGAAGAGAGAGGCATGACCAAGATCCCGTTCATTTCCCTGCTGGCGGTCGCGGTCCTCGCCGCGGGCTGCGCCTCGTCCGCCAAGCCGGTGCTCTATCCCAACGAGCACTTCAAGCAGGTGGGCGACGCCCAGGCCCAGCACGACATCGAGGACTGCCGCCAGATGGCGGAGGCGGCGGGCGCCGAGACGCACGACTCCGGCCGCGCGATGCGCCCGGCGGCCGAGGGCGCTGCAGTCGGCGGCGCCGTCGGCGGCGTCGGCAGCGCCATCCGCGGCCGCAACATCGGCGTCGGCGCGCTGGCCGGTGCGGCGATCGGCGGCACCGCAGGCGTCGTGCACGGCGCTTTTCGCGCCGGCGACGTCAGCCCGGTGCACCGCGCCTTCGTGCAGCGCTGCATGCGCGAGCGCGGCTACGACGTGATCGGCTGGAAGTAGAAGCAGCTCCTAGATAGTCGCTTCGAATTCCTTCATCAGCCGGGCGTGCGTGCTCCAGAACGGCCGTGGCTTCACGCCGTTGAGCTGGTCGGCGAGTATGCCGGTGTGCACGGCCCAGCCGCCGCCGACGGCGATCTTGATGCCCTGTTCGTCGGGCAGCCGGTGGTGGATGGTGAGCAGCACGTCCTTGCCCTTCGGCGCGAGTTCATAGGTCACCTCCGATTCACCGCCTTCCCAGCTCCAGGTGTGCGCCAGCAGGCGCAGCGGCTCGAGGCGCGTGATCTTGCCCTTGGCGCTGTGCTTTCCAGCGCCCATGGCGCCGGCGGGCGCGGCTTCGTCGGTGAGCGTCTCGTTGTCGAAATGCAGCTCGATCTTGCCGCCCACACGAAGGTCGAACTCGCCCGCGGCGAGCCAGGTGGCGCGCTTCTTCGATTCGGTGAGGTAGGCCCACACCCGTTCGACGGGCCCGGGCAGCAGGCGCTCGAAGCGGATGGTGGAGGGTTTGATAAGGGTGGCGCGCGGGTTTTCCTGCGTATTCATGGTTTTCTCCCAGGTTTGGGTTTAGGTGTGGATTTGGCCTTAGCAATTGCATCTTCAGCACGAAGCGCCGCCTCCAGCTTGTCGAGGCGGGTGGTCCAGGCGGCGCGCTCGCGCTGCAGCCAGGCTGCGGCGTCATCGAGCGGCGCGGGATCGAGCGACAGGAAGTGGTCGCGCCCGGCGACGCGCCGGCGCACCAGGCCCGCGCGCTCCAGGATGCGGATGTGCTTCGAGACCGAATTGAGCGAGATCGCGAACGGCGCCGCGAGCTCGGTGACGCGCGCATCGCCGGCGGCGAGGCGCTTGAGGATGGTGCGCCGGGTGTCGTCGGCGAGGGCGACCAGGGTGTCGTCGAGGTCCATGGCCTGAATATTAACCCATATGGGTTAATGAATCAAGCCCCCCCTGGAATCAGCGTCGCCGGCGGCGGGGCAGGGCGGCGTCGAGCAGTACTTCGGCCGCGGCGCGCGCCGAGCGCGCGACGGCGGGGTCGTTGCGCACCATGTAGGAGGAGAGGGCGCCCTCGCCGAGGAGTTGCAGCTGAGTGGCCAGGCTGCCCGGTTCCCTTACTCCTATCCTGGTCAGAAGCGCGAGGAACCACTGGCGGCGCTGGTCTTTGAATTGGCGGGCGATGCCGGCGGCGGCGTGCTTCGGGTCGGAGAGCTCGGTCACGGCATTGACGTAGGGGCAGCCGCGGAAATCCGCGCGCTCGAAGGCGCGCTCGAGGTAGTCGAAGTAGCCCAGCACCTGCTCGCGCGCCGGCGCATCGGAAGGCGCCATGTGGCGGAAGCGCGACGTCAGGTAGGCGGCGATCAGGTCGTCCTTGGTGCGGTAGTGGTGGTAGAGGGTGCGCTTGCTGACGCCGGCTTCGGCCGCCACGGCGTCCACCCCCACGGCGCGAATTCCCTGCCGGTAGAACAGCTTATCGGCGGCGGCGAGGATGCGCCCGGCGTGCGGGGACGCATGAGGGGCAAGACGATTGGAAACCGATCGGTCTACTTTCACGTTGACCATACTATACCGATTATGGCAGGATAGGTAAACCGACCTGTTTACTTACGGAGCATCATGGCCCCATCCCGCGGTTCCCTTTTGCTGCTCATCGTGCTGAGCGGCATCATCATTTCCATCTGCATCGGCCTGCGCCAGAGCCTCGGCATCTTCATGCGGCCGATGCAGGCCGAACTCGGCATCGGCGCCGCGACCTTCGGCTTTTCCATCGCGCTCTCCAATATCGTCTGGGGCCTCGCCCAGCCCTTCGCCGGCGCGCTCGCCGACAAGCACGGCCCGCGCCCGGTGCTCGTCGCCACCGCGCTGATCTTCGCCGGCGGCTTGGTGCTGATGGCCTATCCGAAGCTGTTCCCCGGCGCGCTCGAATTCGCCGGCTTCCTCACCGGCATCGGCACCGCCGGCGCGGGCTTCGGCGTCCTGATCGGCACCGTCTCGCGCGCCACGCCCGAGGCGAAGCGCAGCCAGACCGTCGGTATCGTCGCCGCGGCGGGGTCGCTCGGCACCATGGTGCTCGCGCCGCTCGGCCAGGGCGTGATCAACGGCTTCGGCTGGCAGACGGCGATGTTCATGTTCGCGGCGTTCGCGGCCTCGATCGCGCTTCTCTCCATCCCGGTGCGCGAGCTGGGCGATGCGCCGGCGAGAAAAGGCCCGCAATCGCTGCGGGGAGCAGTGCAACAGGCGATCGGCCACAAGGGCTATCTCTTCATGACGCTCGCGTTTTTCGCCTGCGGCTTCCAGTTGGTCTTCATCACCACGCACCTGCCGCTCTACCTGCAGCTGTGCGGCGTGGCGCCGGGGGTGGCGGCAAGCGCGTTGGGACTGATCGGCCTCTTCAACGCCATCGGCACCTATTGCTTCGGCCTGCTCGGCGCGCGCTACAGCCAGAAGCACCTGCTGGCGATGATCTACGGGCTGCGCACGCTATTCATCGTGCTGTTCCTGCTGGTGCCGGTGAGCGCCGCCTCGACGCTGGTGTTCGCCTCGGCCATGGGCTTCCTGTGGCTGGGCGTGGCGCCGCTGATCAGCGGCATCATCGGCCGCGTGTTCGGCCTGACGCACTTCAACACGCTCTACGGCATCGTCTTCCTCAGCCACCAGTTCGGCTCCTTCTTCGGCGCCTGGATGGGCGGCTTGGTCTACGACTTCGCCGGCAACTACAACTTCGCCTGGGGCGCGCTGATCGTCATCGGCGTCACCGCCTTCACGCTGCAGTGGCTGATGGACGAGCGCCCGCCGCGCGAAACCGCCGGCGCGCCTTCGCCGATGCCCGCCTGACATGCCCGTCGCGCTGATCGTCGGAGCCGGCAGCGGCCTCAGTGCATCGCTGGGTCGTCTTTTGAAGAAGGAAGGATTTGATATCGCGGTTGCGTCGCGTACAGGCGGAAAATTTTTAAAAGAGAATTTCCTCGAGTTGAAATGCGATGCGACCAATCCAGGACAGGTTGAGGAAGCGTTCAAGGCGGTTGAAGCGAAGTGGGGTGTTCCTGATCTGGTCATCTTCAACGCGGGGTATCGCACGCGCGGGCCGTTCGCGGAATTGAAGGCGGAAGAGGTCAAGAAAACGCTTGAAAGTTCAGCGTATGGCGGCTTTCTCGTCGCGCAGGCGGCGGCGAAGCGCATGCTCCAGCGCGGCTCGGGGGCGATTTTCTTCACCGGCGCGTCGGCGAGCGTGAAGGGCTACGCGCAGTCGGCGCCCTTCGCCATGGCCAAGTTCGCGCTACGCGGCCTGGCGCAGAGCATGGCGCGCGAGTTGCACCCTAAGAACATCCACATCGCCCACTTCGTCATTGACGGCGGCATTCAGCAGGGCAACGACGCGCGCGCCGCGGACCGCGGTGAGGACGGGATGCTATTGCCCGACGAAATCGCGAAGAGCTATCTGGCGGTGTATCGCCAGCACCGCAGCGCCTGGAGCTGGGAGCTCGAGCTCAGGCCTTGGGTGGAGAAGTTCTAGAAAACTAGGTCTTTGCCGGAGGCGGCGGCAGGTTCTCGGGGTGGCACTCGCTCGCCGGGTCGACGTGGTCCCAGTCCCGCGCGGTCGAGGTCCAGATGTTGCCGGTGATCTTCATGCCTCTCGAGTCATCCAGCGAGCCGGCACGCACCACGACGAAGCCGGGATTCGGATTGCGCGTGCTGTAGATCGGCGAGCCGCAGGTCTCGCAGAAGTGCCGGCTCAGCGTGCGGCCGCTCTTGGTGGCCTTGTCGTCGTACTGTCGAGTCTTGCCCTTGGTGATCTTGAAGCTGTCGGTGGGCACGACGGCGTTCACGGTGCCGCCGCTGCCGGAGGATTTCTGGCAGTTGAGGCAGTGGCAGGCGCGCAGCGCGCTCACCGGTACGGCGAGGGTGTAGCGAATGGCGCCGCACAGGCAGCCGCCGGAGAGGGGCGTCGCCACCTCACACGCCTTCGACGATGCGGAAGTCGCGCACCGCGCCGTCGCCCAGCGCGCGCAGCGCTTCCTGGTAGCCCGGGCTGTCGTGCGAGGCGATGGCCTTGGCAACGCTCTCGTACTCGACGACCACCGTGCGCTGCTTGAGACCCTTTTCGTAGACCTGGGCGGGCATTGGCGCTCGCACCAGGAACTTGCCGCCGTTCGCCATCACCGCCGGGCCGGCGAGCTTGGCGTAGGCGGCGAGCTTCTCGGGATCTTTTATCGAGTGGTAAGTGACGACGCTGTAGGCCTTGGGCATGGCGCGGTTCCCTGGAGTGTTTCGGGAAGTCTAGCTCAGGCGGCGATGCGCCGGGCTTCCGAGTAGTGCTTCTTCCAGTAGGGATCGCCGAGGCGGTCGCTGCGCACCGCTTTGTGATTGGAGGGCGCGTGCACGAATTTGCCGTCGCCGAGGTAGATGCCGACATGCGAATTCTTCTTGCCGTCCTGGTTGAAGAAAATCAGGTCGCCGCGCTGCAGCTCGGCGAGCTTGATGCGATGCGTGGCAAGCCGCTGGCGCGCGGTGCTGCGCGGCACCGCGATGCCGGCCTGGCTGTAGCTGTATTGCACCAGGCCGCTGCAATCGAAGGCCTTGGGTCCGGCGCTGCCGAACTTGTACGGATGGCCGACCATTTTCAGCGCCTGGCTCGCGGCGTCGTCGGCCGCCGGTCGCGCGGCGGAGCGCAGTGCCGTCGGCGCACTGGAGCAGGCGCCGAGCGCGGCCAGCGCCGCAGCGAGCAGGAAGCGTCTCAGGAAGAGCGCGGTATTCACGGCACGGGATACTACGCCGGTCCGGCCGGCCGCGCGTTTCGCGCCGTCAGTTGAAGCTGATGATCTCCACCCAATTAGAGCCCTTGCCGGTCGGGTAGCGGCCGACCGGGACCAGCGCGCCGTCCGCGGCGACGCTGTAGGTGGCGAGCATGTCGGATTTCTCGCCCGACACCACCATGAAGCGGCCCGACGGATCGATGCGGAAGCCGCGCGGCTGCTTCTCGGTCGGCGTGCTGCCGAGGTAGCTGAGCTTGCCGCTGGCGCCATCGACGCTGAATCCGCCGATCGTGCTCGAGGTGCGCTCGGCGGCGTAGAGGAAGCGGCCGTTCGGCGCCAGGTGCAGGTCGGAAGCCCAGATGTCGTTGTCGACGTTGCGCCCGGGCGAGGGACGCGGTGCGCCGGGTACCAGCTTGCTGTCGGCGGGCAGGGCCGAGATTGAATCTATTTCCTTCAATAAACCTGTTTTTGCATCGAGCGACAGCGTCGTCACGGTCGCCGTCAGCTCGTTCAACAGGTAAGCGAACTTGTTGTCGGCCGAGATGATGAGGTGGCGCGGCCCGCTGCCGGCCTTCATCTGTACCGTGGCGGGCGTGTTGGCCGCGAGCTTGCCGGTCTTGGCGTCGAAGCGGAACTGGAACACCTGGTCGGTGCCGAGGTGCGGCACGAAGACGTAACGGTTGCTGCGGTCGGTAACGATGGAGTGGGCGTTGCGCGCGGTGGGAATCACCTGCTTCGGCTCGCCGGCAACGCCTTCCTTGCCGATCGGGTTGACGCTCACCAGGTTGCCGCCGTACGAGGCGCCGAGCAGCCAGCGCCCGGTGGTGTCGTGGCGGATGTAGGGAAAGCTCTCGGCGAGCGGGCCGCCGCCGATCAGCTTCAGCTCGCCGCTCTTGCGGTCGATGCCGTAGGTGAGGGCCGAGTAAGGCTTGGAGCGCACCGCGGCGACCAGGTACTTCCGGTCCGGGCTGACGCTCATCGGCATCACGACCTTGTCGGCCTTGAAGCGCTCGCCCGCCTTGAGCGAGCCGTCGGTTTGCAGCGTGTACATGCCGATGTCGCCGTCCTCGGCGTTGGAGACGTAGACGTAGGTCACGGCCTTTGCGGAAAAAGAAATCATCAGCAGGCTGGCTAAAGCAAGCAGAACCCTCATGTCAGACCCCTCTCCTCGAATTGGGCTCCAGTATATTGCGCAAACCGCCCGAAGTTCCGAAATAGGGAGGACGCTCGGCACGGTTCTGGCTTAGGATTTCGCGTCAACCCCCGGGGAGGAAGCCATGAGAGTGCTAGTCGTCGCCGCCGTACTTGCTGCAGCCGGTTTTGGGGCGCAAGCCCAGGCGCCTGCACCGAAAACGATCAAGATGCAGTCGACCTGGCCGGCGAGCAACACGTTGCAGGAGCACTTCAAGTTCTTCGCCGAGCGCACCGAGAAGCTGACGCAGGGCACCATCAAGATCGAGGCGCTGTCCGCCGGCCAGATCGTGCCGGCCTTCGAGGTGCTCGACGCCACCAACCGGAAGGTGCTCGACGGCTGGCATGCGATTTCCTACTACTGGGTCGGCAAGAACCCGGCGGCGGCGCTGTTCGCCGCGCCCCCGGGCGGGCCCTTCGGCATGGACCACATGGATTACCTCGGCTGGCTCTACGTCGGCGGCGGCCTCGAGATGTGGCGCGAGTTCTACCAGAACGACCTCAAGCTCAACGTCATCGTCTGGCCGGCGCACCCCTCCAGCCCGCAGGCGCTCGGCTGGTTCAAGAAGCCGCTGCGCAGCGTGGCCGATTTCAAGGGCCTCAAGTGCCGGCAGACGGGGCTCAACGCCGAGGTCTACGCCAAGCTCGGCATGAGCGTGGTCAACATGGCCGGCGGCGAGATCGTGCCGGCGGCGCAGCGCGGCGTGATCGACTGCGCCGAATGGGTCGGCGGCGTCGAGGACCTGCGCCTCGGCCTGCATAGCGTGTTCAAGTACCACTACACGCCGGGCATGCACGAGAACAACTCCATCGGCGAGCTCGGCTTCAACCTCGACGTGTGGAAGGGCTTCACGCCGGCGCAGCAGGAGGCGGTGAACTCGGCGGTGAACGACACCTTCATCATCTGGCTGACGCGCTGGCAGAAGCAGAACGCCGACGCCATCGAGGAGCTGATCAACAAGCATGGCGTGCAGATCCGCCGCACCCCGCCCGACATCCTGATCGCCACGCTCAAGGCCTGGGACGAGGTGGCGGCCGAGAACTCGGCCAAGAGCGCGACCTTCAAGAAGGTCTACGAGTCGCAGCGCGCCTACGCGGCGAAGGTGGTGCCGGCCAAGCGCTACATGTTCCCGCCGTACTCTTTCGCCGCCAACTACTACTGGCCGCAGGAGGAGAAGGGCGTCGCGAAAAAGGCGGCGAAGAAATAGCCTTACTTGCGGCCGCGGCGGATGACCTGCGGGCCGCTGCTGCCGGCGACGCGCTCGTAGACGCCGTCGCCGGCCTTCTTGTATTTGGTCATGCCGAGCTCTTTGACGCGGCTGTTGGAGGTCGAGTATTTGCCGTGGACGGCGGCCGCGCTGATGACGCGCTCGCAGCGCTTGCCGCAGTCGGGACAATGCGCGAGGCGGTGCTCGGAAATCTTCTGGTAGACCTCGAAGCGGCCGTGGCAGCGCTTGCACTTGCCGGAGCTCGGCGCGTACTCGTAGATCGGCATGCGCGAATGGTACTCAAGTCGCCGCGCGCACGGCGAAAAGGGTGTATACAGGAGTAGCCCCATGGTTTCCCTCCTGCCGCGCCGCTTCTGCACCATCTTCAGCGTGGCGCACAAACAAGATTGCCGCTGGAAATGGCGCAGCTACGCCGCCGACGGCCAGGAAGACACCTGCCCCGAGGAATACGACGCGGTCCTTGAGTGCGCCGCAGCAGCGCGCGCCCTCGGCTTCGTGCCGCGTTCCTACTGGATCGGGCCGCTGACGCTCAGCCTGCGCACCAAGTAGCGGCGGTATGATTGGCGGGATGGACGCTCAGGACGCGGTCTCCCTCACCCGGACCCTGCTGCGGTTCGACACCATCAACCCGCCTGGGCGCGAGCGCGACTGCGCGCGCATGGCGGGCGCGATGTTGCAGGAGCTCGGATTCAAGGTCGATTTTCACGAGTTCGCCGATTCCCGCACCAGCGTCGTCGCGCGCCTGGGTGGAAACGAACGCAAGGCTCCGCTCTGCCTCACCGGGCACATCGACACGGTAGCGCTCGGCTCGCGCAAGTGGAGCAAGGACCCTTTCAGCGGCGAAACCCACGGCGACAAGCTCTACGGCCGCGGCGCCTCCGACATGAAGGCCGGGGTGGCATCCATATTGAATGCTTGCCGCTCCTTCAAAAATAAGCTTCATGGAACAGCAGGAATAGTGGTCGTCCTCACCGCCGCGGAGGAAGGCGGCTGCGTCGGATCGCAGCACCTGGCGAAGCTGCCACGGCTGATGGGCAAGGCCGGCGCCATCGTGGTGGGCGAGCCGACCAGCAACTTCCCTTACGTCGGCCACAAGGGCTCGCTCAAGTTCCAGGCGCGCTACAAGGGCGTCTCGGCGCACGGCTCGATGCCGCACCTGGGCGAGAACGCCATCTACAAGGCCGCCAAGGCGGTGTCGAAGCTTGAAAGGTTTTCTTTTTCTTCCATAAAACACCCTGTCATGGGCAAACCGACGCTTAACGTCGGAACCATCCACGGCGGCGACGGCATCAACATGGTGCCGGACTGGGCGGGGTTTGGCGTGGATATCAGGACCGTGCCGGGCCAGGATCATGGAAAGTTGATCTCCCGATTGAAAAAAGTTCTGGGCAAGGGCGCCGCGATGGAAATGGTTTCCGACCTGCTGCCGGTGTGGACCGAACCCGACGCCGAGTGGGTGCAGCGCGTATTCGAAATCTGCAAGCCGGTGCTGGGCAAGGAGCCCAGGCCGCGCTCGCTCACCTACATGACCGACGCTGCAAACCTGCTCAAGGTCTACAAGAGCGCGCCGACCGTCGTCGTCGGCCCAGGCGAGGCGCAGATGGCGCACCAGACTGACGAATGGTGCAGCGTCGAGCGCATCCGCGAGTCGGTGTCCATCTACGAGGAAATCATCCGCGATTGGTGCCAGTCATGAAAAAACTCCTGCTCCTCATGCTCGTGGTTGCCGCAGAAAACGCAGTTGCGCAGCCGGCGATCCCGTTTGAATCGGTGCCCGACCCGCTCAAGCTGCCCGACAGCATGTACTTCGGCGAGCTGACCGGCGTGGCGGTCAATTCCAAGGGACACGTGTTCGCGCTTTCGCGCGGCAATACCAGCGGGCCGGCGTACGCGGCGGCGGCCACCCAGCTGCTGGAGTTCGACCGCGACGGCAAGTTCGTCCGCGAAATCGGCAAGAACCTGTACGCCTGGTCCTACGGCCACACGGTGCGCGTGGACGCCGCCGACAACGTCTGGGTCACCGACAAGGGCTCCGACATGGTGGTCAAGTTCAATCCGCGCGGGCGGGTGGCGATGGTATTCGGGCGCAAGCAGGAGGCCTCCGACCGCGAGACCGGGCCGCTCGAGCGCCACAAGCCGCCGCTGCCGCCGGAGATCGGGCGCTTCCGGCAGGTGACCGACGTCACCTGGGATCCGCAGGGCAACGCCTACATCAGCGACGGCTACATCAATTCGCGCGTCGCCAAGGTCGACAAGGACGGCAACTGGATCAAGTCCTTCGGCGAGCCGGGAGCGCAGGCGGGCCAGCTCAACACGCCGCACAGCATCGCCGCCGACGCGCAGGGCAACATCTACGTCGCCGACCGCGGCAACCGGCGCATCCAGGTGTTCGACGGCGAGGGCCGCGTGCTGCGTGAAATCCGCATCGACGTGCCGGTGCCGGCGGGCGCGCGCACGGCGATCGGCCCGATTCCCGACGTGGCGAAGATCGAGGCGGCCGGCTCGCCGCTCACCATGGCGCCGGGCGCGCCCTGGACCGTGTGCATCACCCCGGGGCCGAACCAGGTGCTGTTCACTTCGGACGCCTACCCCGGGCGCGTGTACAAGCTGAGCCTCGAGGGCAAGGTGCTCGGCGTGCTCGGCGAGTCGGGCAAGCAGTTGAAGCAGTTCGGCTGGATCCACGAGATCGCCTGCCCGACGGAAAACCTGCTGTACGTCGCCGAGCTGCTCAACTGGCGCGTGCAGAAGTTGATCCTGAAATAGGAGGCATCCATGCGCGTTTTCTCTTTGCTGCTTCTGCTGCTTTTCAGCACCGCGGCGACGGCGCAAGCCGCGCTGACCGGAACGGTGAGCTCGGCCGAGGAAGGCGCCATGGAAGGCGTTCTCGTCAGCGCGAAAAAGGCCGGCTCGACCATCACCGTCACCGTGGTGAGCGACGCCCAGGGGCGCTACCGCTTCCCGGCGGCGAAGCTCACGCCGGGCAAGTACTCGCTCTCGGTGCGAGCCGTCGGGTATCAGCTCGCGGGTTCCGCCCAGGTCAATGTGCCGGCGCAGAAGGACCTCAAGCTCAAGCTCGCCTCCGATCTCGCCTCGCAGCTCTCGAACGGCGAGTGGATGGCGAGCATGCCCGGCAGCGATGCGCAAAAGGGGCAGTTGCTGAATTGCGTCGGCTGCCACACGCTCGAGCGCGTGGCGCGCTCGCGCTACGACGCGGACACCTTCACGAAGACCATCCTGCCGCGCATGCAGGGCTACGTGAACCAGAGCATCCCGCAGCATCCGCAGCTGCGCAAGGCCGAGCGCCTGATGGAAGAGCGCGGCGATCAGCGCGTGCAGGTCTACCGCTCGACCGCGGAGTACCTCGCCACCGTCAATCTCGGCGAGTCGCCGGGCTGGAGCTATCCGCTGGCGGCGCTGCCGCGCCCCAGCGGGCGCGCGACGAAGGTGGTGTACACCGAATACGGCCTGCCGCGCGAGACCATCTCGCCGCACGACGTCATCGTCGACGCGCAGGGCATCGCCTGGTACTCGAGCTTCGGCGAGCAGAACCTCGGGCGCCTCGATCCAAAAACCGGAAAAGTGACTGAGTATTCAATCAAAGAAACTAAACCCGGATTTCCAACCGGCCTTCTTGGGCTGCGCAGCGATCGCGACGGCAACCTGTGGCTCGGCAACATGTACCAGGCGCGCATCCTCAGGTTCGACCGCAAGACGCAGAAATTCACCGCGTGGCAGCTGCCGCCGGAACAGGACATCGACGCGGCGCAGATCAACATGGTGAGCCCGCAGTACTCGCACGTGGACGGCAAGGTGTGGACGCAGAACAACGGCTTCGCCGGCGTGCACCGCCTCGACCTGAAGACCGGCGCGATCGAGACCTGGGAGCCGTTCAAGAGCGCGCCCAAGGGCGAGCCGCACAACATCTACGACGTGATCCCGGACTCGCAGAACAACGCCTGGTTCACGGACTTCCGCCAGCGCCACATCGGGCGCATCGACGCCAGGACCGGCGAGGTGAAGCTGTTCGAAATGCCGGGCGCGAGCCCGGTGACCGCGCCGCGCCGCGGCATGATGGACGCGCAGGACCGGCTCTGGTTCGGGCAGTACCGCGGCGACAAGATCGGCATGCTCGACACGAAGACCGGGCAGTTCAAGGAATGGCGGGTGACGCCGCGCTGGTCGGCGCCCTACGACGTCGTCATCGACAGGAACGAGGAAGCCTGGACCGGCTCGATGGTCACCGACCGGGTGACGCGCCTCGACACGCGCACCGGCAGCATGGTCGATTACCTGCTGCCGCGCACCACCAACATCCGGCGCGTGTTCGTCGACAATTCCACCACGCCGGTGACTTTCTGGGTCGGCAGCAACCACGGCGCTTCGATCGTCAAGCTGGAGCCGCTCGATTGAAGAAATTCCTCCTGGCGGGGGTGCTTGCCGCGGCGGCCCCGCTCGCGCAGGCCCAGGCGCTCGACTATGAGTACTTCAAGGCGCGCGTCGAGCCGATTTTCCTGTCGAAGCGGCCCGGCCACACGCGCTGCGTCGTCTGTCATTCGGAGCGCAGCAACAATGCCTTCCAGTTGCAAAAGCTCTCCCCCGGAGCGAAGGCCTGGAGCGAGGAGCAGTCGCGCCGCAACTTCGAGATGGCCTCGCGCCTGGTGGTGCCGGGAAATCCGCAAGCCGGCTTGCTGCTGACCCACCCGCTTGCGCCCGAGGCGGGCGGCAGCGCCTACCACTCGGGCGGCAGGCAATTCGCGTCGAAGGACGACCCGGCGTGGAAGACGCTGGCGCAGTGGGTGCGAGGCGCGCGCTAGCGAATCACCAGCGTGTTGATGCGCTTGGGCACTTCGCCCACCGGGACGGTCGCGACCAGCTTCATCGAGCCGGTATCGATCACCGACACTGACCTTGCCGCGGCATTGGAAACATAGAGCAGCTTGCCGTCGGGCGTGAAGGTGACCCAGTTGGGCACGGAGCTGGTCGGCTTGCGGCCGGCGCCCTTGACCACCGGGAGCGGCGCCTGGCCGATCAGGCGCAGCTCGGGCAGCGCGTAGGCGAACACCGCGTTGGCGGCGATGCTCGTGACCCAGAGGGTCTTGCCGTCGGGCGCCACGCCCAGGCCGTGCGAGAGCGAGTCCATGCGCCGCTCGGCGGCGCCGAAGCCGTTGTCGGGCAACTGGATGCGGGCCACTTCCTTGCGCGCGGCGAAATCGATCACCGCGAAGCCGTTGAGGTTCGAGAGCTGCGCGAAGATGCGCCGCGTCGAGCCGTCGGGCCCGGTCTCGAAGGTCATGGGGCGCACGCCTTCGTCGAGCTTGAGCTCCCAGGCAATACCTTCCGTGGCGAGGTCGACGACCGTAAGGACCTTGGTGCGGATCGATCCCATGACGGCGTACTTGTTGTCGGCAGTGACATAGACATTGTGCAGGCGCCCGTTCACCGGAATCGACCTGGAAACCTTCAACGCCGCGGTGTCCACGATGTCGAGCGCGCCCGGTTCCTGCGCGATGGCAACGACCACGCGGCCGCCGTCCCTGGTGGTCGCGATGTTGTTGGGATGCCCGCTGAGCGGGACTTTCGCCAGCACCTTGCCGCTCTTGCGGTCGAAGACGTCGAGCGTGCTGTCGGCTTCGTTGCTGACGTAGACGCGCGCGCCGTCCGGCGAAAAGTCGATGCCGTGCGCGGCCTCGATGCCCTTGATCTCCTGCACCACCTTCTGCGTGGCCGGGTCGATGACGTGGATGCTGTCGCCGGCGCTGTTCGTGACGTAGACCAGAGCGGGGCCGGCCCAGGCGGGCAGCGCGACCAGCGCCAGGAGCAGGCATCCCAGAAAAGTCGGCATAGGACCTCCGGTAAGGAACTGCAAGTCTAGCTTGACCGGGCCCGACCGAGGGGAATATGGTGTCTGCGCCCTTCTGCATCCGCGGTGACCCGAGGAGAAACCATGGATAAAGTTATCGTTGCCGGAAACGGGCTGCTCGACCGGCGTACGTTCCTGCGCGGCGGCGCCGCGTTTGCCGCGGCCATCACCGGCTATTCGCTGCCGGCGCGCGCCGAGGCGCTCAAGGACGAGGCGTGGAGCCTGGAGCCGGGCGGGGTCTCGGCGCCCTACGAGAAGCGCTCGCGCTTCGAGGAGAAAGTCGCGCGCACGCTCAGCAACCCGAACGGCGAGCCGCGCACCCAGCACGCGCGCACGCCGCACCACCTTCTGCACGGCACCCTGACGCCGAACCCGCTGCACTTCACCATCAACCACGGCGGCCTGCCGGACATCGACCCGGACCGGCACCGGCTCGCGATCCACGGCCTGGTGAAGCAGCCGCTGGTGTTCGACCTGGACGCGCTCGCGCGCTATCCGATGGTCTCGAGGATGACGTTCCTGGAATGCGGCGGCAACAGCGCGCCGCTGTTTTCGCCGCAGCCGGTGCAGGCGAGCGCGCAGGCGCTGCACGGACTGGTGTCGTGCGCGGAGTGGAGCGGCGTGATGCTCTCCACCCTGCTCGAGGAGACCGGCGTCGATCCGAAGGCGAAGTGGCTGATCGCCGAGGGGGCGGACGCCCCGGCGCTCAGCCGCAGCGTGCCGCTCGGCAAGGCGCTCGACGACGCCATGGTCGCGCTCTACCAGAACGGCGAGCGCCTGATGCCCGGCAACGGCTATCCGATGCGGCTGCTGCTGCCCGGCTGGGAAGGCAACATGAACGTCAAGTTCCTGCGCCGGCTGAAGCTCGTCGACCAGCCCGGCATGACCTACTACGAGTCGAGGACTTACGCGCAGATCCTGCCGGGCGGCAAGTCCTACCAGTTCTATTTCCTGCAGGAAGTGAAGTCGTTCATCACCCATCCTTCGCCGGGCCTGGCGATGAAGGGGCCGGGTTTCTACGAAATCTCCGGCGTTGCCTACTCGGGCAACGGCCGCATTTCGCGTGTCATGGTGTCCGCCGACGGCGGCAGGAGCTGGGCGCAAGCGGCGCTGCAGCAGCCGGTGCTGAGCAAGGCCTTCACGCGCTTTCGCGTTCCCTGGCGCTGGGACGGCGGCCCGGCCGTGCTGCTAAGCCGGGCGTGGGACGAGGCTGGCAACGCGCAGCCGACGCGCGCCGAATTCGTCGCCAAGCGCGGTGAGACCAAGGGCCCGGTGCCGCCGCTCGCATTTCCGAACCAGCACTTCAACGCCATCACCAGCTGGGCGGTCGACGCGAAAGGCGAGGTGCGCCATGTCTACGCCTAGGCTCGCGGTGCTGGCGGCGGCGGCGTGGTTTTCGTTCGCGGCTTGCGCCGAAACCCCGCACCTCGGCCGCGCGCTGAGCGCCGCCGAGCTCGCGGCCTGGGACATCAGCATCCTGCCCGACGGCAACGGGCTGCCGCCCGGCAGCGGAACGGCGGCGCAGGGCGCCGCGGTCTACGCGCAGAAGTGCGCGTTCTGCCACGGCGACAAGGCCGAGGGCCGGCCGCCCTACACGCGTCTCATCGGCGGGGCGCCGATCACCAGCATCAGCGCGGCCGAGAAGACGATCGCGAACTTCTATCCTTACGCGACGACGCTGTTCGATTTCATCCGGCGCGCCATGCCCTGGCAGCAGCCGCGCACGCTCAGCAACGACGAGGTCTATGCTCTGGTCGCGTTCGTGCTCGCCGGCAACAAGCTCATCGGCGAGGGCGAAGCGATGAACGCGCAGTCGCTGCCGAAAGTGCGCATGCCGAACCGCGAGGGCTTCATTCCGCGGTTTCCGGAGAAAATGTAAACAGGGAGGCAGCATGAGCAAGCTCGGAAAAAACTCGGGTCGCCGCTGGTTCCTGAAATCCGTCTCGGCCATCGGCGCGGCAATGCCCGCCGCGGCCGCCTTGGGCGCGGATGCGGATCCGCACCACGGTCACGGCGCGCAATTGGCGCAGGCGGCGCGGGTGAAAGGGCAGCCGCAACCGCAGGCCTACGGCTGGCTCACGCCGTCGGAGGCCGCGTTCATCGAAGCGGCGGTGGCGCGCCTGATTCCCGCCGACGAGCTGGGACCGGGGGCGAAGGAGGCGGGCGTCTCCTTCTTCATCGACCAGCAGCTCGCGGGCGCTTACGGCACGATGGCGCGCAATTACCGCCAGGGCCCCTGGCCCGAGGGCACGCCGCAGCAGGGCTACCAGTCGCGCCTGACGCCGCAGGAGGTCTACCGCGCGGTGATCGCTGAAATCGGGGCTGTTTGCGCTTCCCGTTTCAAGCAGTCTTTTGACGAACTTACCGCCTTGCAACAGGATGAAGTGCTGAAAGAAATAGAAACGGGAAAGTTCGAGCTGCAGTCCGTCTCGAGTTCCTTCTTCTTCAATCTGCTGCTGGCGAACACCATCGAGGGTTTCTTCGCCGACCCGATCTACGGCGGCAACCGCGACAAGATCGGCTGGAAGCTGGTCGGCTTCCCCGGCGTGGCGGCGGCCTACGGCGAATACATCGAACGGCACAACGTGCCCTATGTCGCCGTGCCGGTGTCGATCGCGGACGTGCAGCAGCACGTGGCCGAGCTCGACGAGCACGGCCATCCGAAGCACATTCTGCTGTCGAGCAAAGACTGAGGGGGCGACGATGGCCACCAAGCTGAAAAGCGTCGACGTGGTGATGGTTGGCGTGGGCGTCACCGGCACCATCCTGGCGAAGGAGCTCGCCGAGTCCGGCCTCAAGGTGGTCGGCATCGAGCGCGGGCAGATGCGCGACACCCATAGCGATTTCCTGATGCCGAACGTGCACGACGAGCTGAAATACCAGCGCCGGCACGACCTGATGCAGGATCTGTCGCGCGAGACCATCACCTTCCGCAACCAGAAGGACGAGACCGCGCTGCCGATGCGCTACCTCGGCTCGTTCAAGCCCGGCGAGGGCGTGGGCGGGGCGGGGGTGCACTGGGGCACGCAGACCTGGCGCTTCCTGCCGTGGGATTTCGAGACGCGCAGCCGCACGCTGGCGCGCTACGGCAAGGGCCAACTCGCCGAAGACTGCACCAGCCAGGACTGGGGCGTGACCTACGACGAGCTCGAGCCGCATTTCACCAAATTCGAATACCTGTACGGCGTCAGCGGCAAGGCGGGCAACCTCAACGGCAAGATCATCCCCGGCGGCAACCCGTTCGAAGGCCGGCGCTCGCGCGAATACCCGCTGCCGCCGATGAAGACCACGCATGCGAGCGCGCTGTTTGCCAAGGGCGCCGAGTCGCTGGGCTACAAGCCGTTCCCCACGCCGATGGCGACGCCGTCGGCGGTGTACACCAATCCCTACGGCGTCACCATGAACGCCTGCGTCTACTGCGGCTACTGCGAGGGCTTCGCCTGCGAGATGGCGTCCAAGGGGAGCCCGCAGACCACCGTGCTGCCGGTGCTGATGAAGAACAAGAACTTCGAGCTGCGCACGCTCGCCAACGTGATCCGGGTCAATCTCGATTCCGCGAAGAAGCGCGCGGTGAGTGTCACCTACGTCGATTCGCGCGGGCGCGAGTTCGAGCAGCCGGCGGAATTGGTGCTGCTCACCTCCTATGTCTTCAATAATGTCCGCCTCATGCTGCAATCGGGCATCGGCAAGCCCTACGACCCGATCGCCAATACCGGCGTCGTCGGGCGCAACTACGCGTACCAGACGCCGAGCAGCGTGACGCTGTTCTTCGACGACAAGCACTTCAACAGCTTCATGGGCGCGGGCGGCCTCGGCAATTCGGTGGACGAATTCAACGGCGACAACTTCGACCACGCCGGTCTCGGCTTCATCGGCGGCGGCTTCATCCGCTCGGTGTCGAGCGGCTCGCGGCCGATCGAGGTGCGGCCGGTGCCGGCCGGCACGCCGCGCTGGGGCTCGGCCTGGAAGAAGGCCACCGCGCACTACTTCAATCGCGCCTTCAACCTCGCGCTGCAGGGCGCCTGCCAGAGCTATCGCGGCAACCACCTGGACCTCGATCCGACCTACCGCGACGCCTACGGCCTGCCGCTGCTGCGCATGACTTTCGACCGCCACGAGAACGAGCACAAGATGTCGCTCTTCATCACCAACAAGGCGGCCGAGCTCGGCAAGGCGCTCGGGCCGTCGAAGATGAACGTCAACCCGCGCGTCGGCAAATACACCATCGTGCCCTATCAGAGCACCCACAACACCGGCGGCGCGGTAATGGGCAACGACCCGGCGACCAGCGCCGTGAATCGCTATCTGCAAAGCTGGGACGTGCCCAACGTGTTCGTCGTCGGCGCCAGCGCCTTTCCGCAGAACGGCGGCTACAACCCGACCGACACCGTGGGCGCGCTCACCTACTGGGCGCTGGATGCGATCAAGAATCGATATCTGAAACGGCCGGGTCTGATTACCGCATGAGAATTTTGATTTTTGTTCTGGTCTTTTTTTATTCAGGAATCGGTTTTGGTCAAAGCGTAACCCGCATCATCGTTCCCTTCGCCGCGGGCGGCGTGCAGGACTCCCTCGCGCGCTCGATCAGCGCGGAACTCGGCACGCTGCTCGGCCGCACGGTCATCGTCGAGAACCGCACCGGCGCCGGCGGCACCATCGGCAACGCGCTGGTGGCGAAGTCGCCCGCGGACGGCTCGACGCTGGTCCTCTCCGCGGCGAGCCATACCATCACTGGCCACGTCTACGCCAAGCTGCCTTACCACCCGATCAACGACTTCACCGGCGTCGCGCACCTCGGCACGGTGGACTACGTACTGATGATCAATGCGGAATTGCCGGCGAAATCCGTATCTGAACTGATTTCTTTTCTTAAAAAAAATCCGGGTAAATTCAACTACGCCTCCGCGGGCAACGGCAGCGCGACGCACTTGGCGATGGCGTACTTCTGCACCATGGCGGGAATCGAGATGGTGCATATCCCGTTCAAGGCCACCAACGAAGCGGTGCAGGAGGTGATGACCGGCCGCGCGCAGGCGGTGATTGCTTCGACCATCGGCGCGCTGCCGTTCCTCAAGGAGCCGCGCTTCCGCATGCTCGGCGTCAGCGGCGAGAAGCGCTCGCGTTTCGCGCCCGACCTGCCGACCATCGCCGAATCGGGCTTGCCCGGCTACGCCTTCGACTCCTGGATGGCGCTGCTCGGACCGGCGGGCATCCCCAAGCCGACGGTCGACGCCATCAACGCGGCGGTCGGCACGCTGCTGAAGGACCCGGTGATTCTCGGCCGCCTCGACCGGCAGGGCGTCGAGCCGCAGGCCATGAGCCCGGAGGTCCTCAACACGCTGTTGCGCAATGACTACGAGAAGATGGGAAAAGTGGTGAGGGCGGCCGGCGCCCGCATCGACTAGCGTCGCGCGGCGAGCAGCCGGGCAAAGTCATCCAGCTCGTTGCGGTTCAGGTCCGATACCAGCCAGTAGCGCATGCCGTCCTGCGCGAAACCCTCGACGTTGAAGCCGTCGCGCTGGAAGCTCGCGCGGCCCGCCGCGCCGCTTTCCGGCCGCACGAATACATCGACGACGTGCTGGCGCCGCTTGTACACCAGCACTGCCACCGGCTTGCCGTCGAGGGTGTCGAGGCGCGCGCCGGCCAGTTCGAATCCCTCGTTGGAAAGATCCGCCACCGGCGGCGAGTACGCCAGCCGGGCGCTCAGCCAGGGCTTCACCGTGTGCTGGTCGGCGGAGGCGACGTCGAAGAGCCGGCCGCTGAGCGTCGAGCGCACGTGGCTGGCGACGACTTCGCCCGCGAGCGAATCGCCGGCGGCAGGGAACTTGACCAGCGCGCCGAGGGCGAAGGCGACGATCGCCACCGTCGCAAAAGCCCCAGCCAGTCTGAAATTCCGGATGGCCGGCCGTTCCGGCCGGTAAAGGCCGGCGGGCGCCTGGTGATAATCCGCTTTCTCGCGGATCGCGGCCGACAGCTCGCGCTGGCGCTCGCAGGCGGCGCGCAGCGCCGGATTCGCGGCCATCTGCGCCTCGAACTCGAGGCTCGCCGCGGCGTCGAGCTCGCCGTCGAGGTAGGCGTGCAGCGTCTTGTCTTCGGTTCTCATTTGTGCAGGCGCAGCCGGGGCGGGGGAGCGATCGCGCGCAGCGACTCGGCAAGCAGCCGGCGCGCGCGCGCGAGGCGCGACATCACGGTGCCGATCGGGATGCCGGCGATGCGCGCGATATCCCGGTAGGCGAGGTCCTCCAGCTCGCGCAGCACCAGCACCTCGCGGAAGGGCACCGGCAGCGCGGCGATCGCCGCGTTGACCTTGCGGCGGTCGAGTTCGCGAGCCGCGAGCGCTTCGGGGCCGGGCGCGTCGGATTCCTGCTCCCGTTCGTCGATGGCGACGAGATCGGCGGGCCGGTTCGCCTCGAGCCAGCTGAAGCAGGCGTTGCGCACGATGGCCAGCAGCCAGGGGCGCGCCTCGCCGCGCAGGCCGTCGAAAAAGCGCAAGGCGCGCATCAGCGCCTCCTGCAGGACATCTTGGGCGTCATGGTCGTTGCGGGTGAGCCAGCGCGCGAGGTTGTACGCCGCATTGAGATGCGGCAATACCTGCTGCTCGAATCTGGCCCGATCGGTCACGCAATCACTTTTATCACACCGGTCATATCCTCATGCCCCTCGCCACAGAACACGTCGCAGTGGTATTCGTACTGCCCTGGGCGCTGCGGCGTGAAGGCGAGGCGCGCGGGCTTGCCGGGCGGGATGTCGGCCTGCAGCTTGAGCTCGGGCAGGCTGAAGCCCATCTCCACGTCCTCGGCGGTGAGCACGAGCACCACCGGCTCACCCGCCTTGAGCGTCACTTCGGCGGGCGTGAACTCGAACTTGCGCGCCGAGATCGCGACGATGCGGGGCGCCGGCGCCTGGGCGAGCGCATCCAGGAACAAGCCGCTCGCCAGCAGGCCCAGCGCCGTCCGGCGCCTCATGCCTTGACCACCGGGAATTCGGTGAGCTTGTACTCGACGGGCTGTGTTTCCGCCTCGACCTGGCGGAAGCCGAGACCGCGGTAGGGCTGCGCCGGATCCCAGGCAATCGGCGCACGCTTGGGCACGGAACCCGCCGCCGGCAGGGGGAAGATGAGCGACTTCGCCGAGTGGTGCTCGATGTGGCCGGTCTTGAAGTGGTTTTCCTGGTGGATGTGGCCATAGAACACCGTGACGTTGCGGTGGGGCATCAACAGCTCGATGGCGCGCTCGCCGTCGCGCGTCGCCCAGTCCCATTGCGGGTAGAGCGGGAACAGCGGGCGGTGCGTGAGGACGACGATGCGCGCTTCGGCCGGCTGTTTCTTGAGGTCGGCCTCGAGCCAGGCGAGTTGCTCGTCGCCGATTTTCGCCGCCGGGTCGGAGACGTTGTCGAGGGCGATGAAGTGGACGCCCTTGTGGTCGAAGGTGTAATGGGTCGGCCCGAAGAACTCCCGGTAGGCCTCGCCGCGATCGAGCGAGGCGTCGTGCTCGCCGGGCATGAAGCGAACGGTCTTCACGTTCAATTTCGACACGATGCTTTTGAATTCGCCGAGGCGTTTACGCCGTTCGGCGGGGTCGTCGGTGGTGTGGGTGAGGTCGCCGGTGAAGACGATGAAGTCGGGCTGCGGGTCGAGGGCGTTCACCGCCGCCACCGCCATGGGCAGCGTCTTCGTCGCCTCCGGATTGGGGGCGCCCTGGAAGCCCCAATGGGTGTCCGAGAGCTGCACGAAGAAGAATTCGTCGGCCGCGGCGGCATAGCCGCCGGCGCCGCGGGCGAGGCCCGAGGCGAACACCACGCCGCCGAATCCGGCGATTTTGAGGAAGGTCCTGCGGTTCAGGCCGTGCATGGGGCTCTCCGGTGGGGGGACATGCCTTGCAAGACCGCCGCCGGCCGGGTTTTATTCCCGGAACAGGGTATAGTCCGCAGCTTCATTCCGGAGACGCCATGAAACGCAAGTACGGGGCCGCGCTCAAGCGCGAGACCATCGCCGAAGAGAACATGCGCAAGGCCGCGCAGGCCATGAAGGACAACCGCTTCAATTACGGCACCAAGGCCAAGAAGGGCTCGCCGACCCGCGGCAAGCGCCGCGGCTTGGCTTTCAAGCCCATCTACGCGCGGTAAGTGAGCGGCATCCGGGCGCTCGTCTCGCCCGCCATCCGCGCCGCCTGGCTCGAGCTCGCGCCGCGCTTCGAGCAGGCAAGGGGGCATCGTCTCGACACCGAGTGGGCCGGCATCGCCGCCATCCGCAAGCGGATCGGGGACGGCGAGGTTTTCGACCTGGTGGTCGGGTCGGAAGCTTCCATCGACGAGCTGGTTGGAAAGAAAAGACTGTCTGGAAAGAAAAATCTCGCCAGGGCCGAAACCGGCGTCGGTGTGCGCAAAGGCGCGCGCAAGCCCGACCTTGCCTCGGTCGACGCTTTGAAGCGCGAACTGCGCGCGGCGAAGAAAGTCGGCTATTCCACCGGCCCGAGCGGCGTCTATCTCGCGCAGCTGTTCAAGCGCTGGGGCATGGAGGCAGAGCTCGCCCCGAAGCTGCTGCTCGCTCCCTCCGGCGTGATGGTCGGCACCTTCATCGCCAGCGGCGAGGTCGAATTCGGTTTCCAGCAGAAAAGCGAATTGCTGCAGGTCCCCGGCGTCGAGTATGTCGGCCCGCTGCCGAAGGAAATCGGCCTGATCACGCACTTCACGGCAGGCGTTCCGACTTCAAGACCGGATAACGCCACGGTGAACGACTGGCTTACTTTCTTTAAGTCAGATCATTCCGTGTTGAAGAAGCACGGGCTAGTGCCCGCCTGACCCCTCGAAGCCGAGGGCCTTGAGCTTCATCGCTGTCTCGTGCGAGGCGAGGAAGTCCACCAAAGCGCGTGACGCGGCCGCGTCCGTGCTGGAGGCCAGCACGCCGGCGGCAAACACGGTGGTGTTCTGAATTTCGGCCGGCAACGGCCCGATGACCTCGGCGCCCTTGACCGACATCAGCTCGGGGATTTGCTGGATGGCGATGTCGGCTTCGCCCTTGACGACGAATTCGGCGTTGGGCACGCCCTTGCCGCGCACGGCGCGCGCGTTGACCAGCGGCGCGATGCCGAACTTGTCGAGCAGCTGGACGAAGTAGATGCCGCTCGCGCCGCCACCCGACGGGTCGGAATAGGCGACGCGGTTCGAGAGCAGCGCCTGCTTGAACGCCTCGACGGTGGAGATGTCGGGCTTCGGCGCACCCTTGCGCACCGCCACGCCCATGCCGGACTTCGCGAATTCGCGCCCGGTGCCCGCGAGGCGGCCTTCCTTCGCCAGGCTGTCCACGCCCGCGGCGGTGCTGACCAGCACGTCGGCGGTGTCGCCGGCGGAGAGCCGCTTGGCGAGGGCGCCCGAGGTGGCGAGCACCAGATTGAGCTTGTGGCCGCGCGCCTCGAAGGCGGGCTTCAGGTCGTGCCAGGCCTCGGTCATGGCGATGGTGCTGTAGACGGTCAGTTCCGCCCCGGCAACGGCGGCGGCGTGGATTGAAAGCAGTGCAGCAATGGCAAACCTGATCATGTTCACCTCCTTACGCTAACTGTACACGTTACATTGACTGCAGTACCGGCTCGGCACCGACTTGCAGCCCGCTAGACTTGGAACGCCAGCCCGGACCCGATACCATTGGAGCGGCGACGACCCCGGCCCCCGCATAGTTCCCGACCGGGTCACCTACTGCAGGAGGAGGCATGAGAATGCGCAAGATACTTTTATCCGGCGTGGCTGCCATCGGTATTGCAGTCCTGGGTTTGGTTGCACCGGCTTCACTGCAGGCTCAGCAGGCGGCCGCAGTCGCCATCGACAACGACGACATCGGCGGCGTGGTCGCCGGGCCGAAGGGCCCGGAGGCGGGCGTCTGGGTGATCGCGGAAACGCGCGACCTGCCGGTGCGCTTCATCCGCATCGTCGTCACCGACGACCAGGGCCGTTACGTCATCCCCGACCTGCCGAAAGCCAATTACGACGTGTGGGTGCGCGGCTATGGCCTGGTCGATTCGCCCAAAGTGAAGAGCGCGCCTGGCAAGCACCTCAACCTGACGGCGGTGCCGGCGCCGAACGAAGCGGCCGCCGCGCAGTATTACCCAGCGCTCTACTGGTTCGCGATGATGAAAATCCCCGAGGCCAGCGTTTTCGGCAGCAAGGAAGCGCCGCAGAACGTGAAGCTCACCGACTATCCCAATGGCATGAAGAACAACGGCTGCGTCGGCTGCCACCAGCTCGGCCAGCTTTCGACCCGTACGATTCCTGACTACCATCTCAAAGGCCGCACCCATCAGGAAGCCTGGGTCCGCCGCATCCAGTCCGGTCAGGCGGGCGAGAACATGGTCCTCATTGCCGCGGGCCAGCTTGGCGGCATGCCGTTCAAATACCTCGGCGACTGGACCGAACGCATCGCCAAGGGTGAGCTGCCGGATACCAAGCCGACGCGGCCGCAAGGCGTCGAGCGCAACATCGTCGTCACGCTGCGCGACTGGCACAACGACAAGCAGTACCTGCACGACCTGATCGCCAGCGACCGGCGCTATCCGACGGTCAACGGCTACGGGCCGGTCTACGGCCAGTGCGAGCATGCCTGCAATGACATGCCGATTCTCGATCCGGTGAAGAACGTCGCGACGAATTTTGTCCTGCCGACGACGCCCGATATGCCGCTGGCGCTCGGGCCCGGCAATGCCGGCTCGGTCAAGATCCTTCAGCCCTCGGCCTATTGGGGCGAAGAAAACATCTGGGACAGCAAGGCCAACAATCACAACTCGATGATCGACCGCAAGGGCCGCGTCTGGCTCGCGGCGACGGGCCACAAGCCGGATAACCCCGACTTCTGCAAGAAAGGCTCGACGCATCCGTCGGCGGTGGAGTTTCCGCTCAACAGCACCAACCGCCGCGTGACGATGTACGACCCGAAGACCGGCAAGTACACCGCCTACCAGACCTGCTTCGGCTCGCATCATCTGCAGTTCGGCTACGACGCCAACGAGACGATATGGGCGAGCACCGGCGGCGGCGGCGGCAATGTCGGCTGGATCAACACCAAGATGCTCGACGAGACCGGCGACATCCAGAAGTCGCAGGGCTGGACGGCGCTGGTGCTCGACACCAACGGCAACGGGCAGCGCGATGAGTACACCGAGCCCGGCAAGCCGCAGGAGCCGGGCAAGGACATGCGCATCGGCGCGACGTTCTACGCCGTGATGCCGAGCCCGGTCGACGGTTCGGTGTGGGGCACGCTGCGCGGCAACCCGGGCAGCGTCGTGCGCATCGATCCGACCAAGAATCCGCACAAGTCGCTGGCCGAGGTGTACAACGTCCCGCTGCCCGGTTTCGGGCCGCGC
>DASWEU010000202.1:0-14343 GCA_036394595.1 Burkholderiales bacterium
CGAGCTCGTTCGGCTTCGAGATCACCGTGCCGTGGTCGTCGACCAGGCGCAGCTCGTAGCCCGGCACCGGCTTGCCGGTCGTGCCGTAGCGCACCTCGCCCGGCCGGTTCGAAAGGAAGATGTGCAGCATCTCGGTCGAGCCGATGCCGTCGAGGACTTCAGTGCCGGTCTTCTCCACCCAGCGCTGGCCAATGTTGGGCGGCAGCGCCTCGCCGGCGGAAGTGGCGATTCTCACCTTCAGTTTCGATTTCTCCGGGAAGTTCGGGCTGGCCAGCATGGCGGCATACAGCGTCGGCACGCCATAGAAGATGGTCGGTTTCTTCTCCACCAAGCGCTTGAACACGGCGTCGGGCGTCGGGCGCTCGCCCATCAGCAAGGCTGTGGCGCCGACCGCCATCGGGAAAGTGAGTGCGTTTCCCAAGCCGTAGGCAAAGAAGAGCTTGGCAGCCGAAAAAGCGACATCGGACTCGCGGATGCCGAGCACGGGCTTGGCGTAGAGCTCGGCGGTGGCGATCAGGTGCGAGTGCAGGTGGACCGTGCCCTTGGGCGCGCCGGTCGAGCCCGAAGAGTAGAGCCAGAAGCAGATATCGTCGCGGGTGGTGGGGGCAGCTTCGGCTTTTGCATTTTGCTTTTCGAGAAGATCCTTAAGCTGGGAATGAGAAATGATGTGCTTCAAATTCGGACATTTCTTGAAAACCGGTTCAAAAGATTTCAACAGCGCGTCGGAGACGAACAGCGCCCGCGCGTCGCAGTCCTTGAGCTGGTACTCGTAGTCGGAGGGCGTGAGCAGCGTGTTGAGCGCCACCGGCACGATGCCGGCCTTGATCGCGCCGAGGAACAGCGCCGGCCAGTCGCAGCCGTCGAGCATGGCGATCGCAACTCGCCTTTCTCTGTAGATTTGCAATTCTGAAAGAAGATTCACCACACGGTCCACGCGCTCCGCGAGCTGCGCGTAGGTGATGCTGCCCTGGTCATCGATGAAGGCGGTTTTGCCGCCGCGCCCGGCGGCGAGGTTGCGCCCGATGAGATCTACGGCCGCGTTGTAGTCGCGCGGAATCTCGCTCAAGCGCGGGCTTTGATCAGGTCGGAGGCCATCAGCTCGGGCGCGATGCCCTCGGCCTCGGCTGCCTCGTAATTCAACTCGACTTTCACGCCGTTCGGGTCGAAGAGGAAAAGCTGGAACAAGGCCTCGCCGTTTGCCCGCCGTTGCGTGAACGGGATCTTTTCTCTCTTCAAATGCTTCAGCATTTCCGGCAGTCCCGACGCCCTGAACGCAATATGGTCGATGGCGCCGGTGCCGATGCCGGCGTCCTGAGAGGTGCGGCCGAGGTATTTCTTCTGGATTTCTCCAGCCCGCTTCGCGCTTGGCCCGATGTGCACCAGCGGTATGGCACCGGCATACATCCAGTGCACCGGAAAGCCGAAGTCCGGGTGCGGCCCTGCCTTTAGGTCGAGCACGCGCGCGTACCAGTCGCGGGTGGCGTCGATGTCGTCGGCCACCACCAGGAAGTGCTCGATGTGGGTCAGAGGCATGCACTAATATATACCGGAGGAGGAGCTGGAATGTACGTCGCCGATTCGAAGCGCCTGACCATGGCCGGTGCCAAGAAGATCATGTCCACCGCCATCGCCATGGCCGAAGCCGAGAAGATCGCGGTTTCGGTGGCGATCGTGGATGCGGGTGGCAATTTAATGCTGCTCGAGCGCATGGACGGCGGCCGGTTCCATACGGTGCACTCGGCGACCACCAAGGCAATATGTTCTTGTTCAAACAAAAGAATCACTTCAGCGAAAGGCGCGCAGGGCCAGGCGCTTGATGTCGCGCACGCCCTCGGCCTCGCGCTCGCCGCGGGACCCGGGCGCTGGACCGCCATGGAAGGCGGCGCACCCGTCATGGCCGGCAACGAGTGCATCGGCGGCGTCGGTGTCGCCGGCGGCAGCTTCGAATTCGACGAGCGCGTTGCGAAGGAAGCCGCCGCGTCGATCAAATGAAGGTTGCCTGTATCGGCATGGGCTGGTGGTCGGACGTGCTCGCCGACGCCATCAAGCGATCGGGGAAGCTGGAGATCGTTTCCTGCTTTACCCGTTCTGAATCGAAACGTTCTGCTTTTGCGAAAAAGTACGGCTGCAAAGCGGCCCCCTCGTACCAATCCATCCTGGAAGACAAGAGCGTTCAGGGAATCATCAACACGACGCCGAATTCCGTTCATCTCGAGACTACCGTTGCCGCCGCGGCGGCGCGCAAGCACGTGTTCCTCGACAAGCCGATCGCCAACACCGTCGCCGACGCGAAATTGCTCACCCAGGCCTGCCGCAAGGCAAAGGTCGTCCTCGCCCTGGGCTATCAGCGCAGGCGGGAGAGCCATTTTCGGTGGATCAAACAGAAGATTTCCGAGTTTGGAAAACTGGTGAATGCCGAGGCCAATATCAGCCGGGATCGCCTGGGGCAAATCGACCTCTCCTCCTGGCGCTACCAGGCCGCCGGCATGCCGGGCGGCGTGATGCTGCAGATCGGCATCCACTACACCGACGTGCTCGAATACCTGCTGGGGCCGGTGGTCGCCGTCAGCGGTCGCTTCGTGCGCCTGGTGCTGCCCGGCGACAACCCGGACGTCGCCAGCCTGATTCTCGAGCACGAGAACGGCGCGCAGTCCACCCTCAACGCGAGCTACGCCTCGGCTTCCGAGTACTACCTGATGAACATCTACGGCAAGGAAGCGACCGCTTTTTACGACATGAATGACGGTTTACGGATTTTGAAACGATCGTCGGGCAAACCGGAAAAGATCCCTGTCAAAGCCAACGACCCCATCGTGGAAGAACTCGAGGAATTCGCGGCGGCGGCGCGTGGCGATGGCGAGCCCGAGATGGACGGCGAGCGCAGCACGCGGTCGCTCGCCGTGATCCTGGCAGGGATCAAATCGGCGCAGGAAGGGCGTCGAGTCGAGGTGGAGGAAATGCTGCGATGAGATTTCTGCTTTGCCTCTTGGTCGCGATTCCCGTTTGGGCACAGGAATCTTTTCCTAAAGAAAAACCGGTAGAAATTACCGTCCTGTTCCCTGCCGGCTCCTCGGCCGACGTCACGGCGCGGCTGCTGGCCGACGGCATGTCGAAGCAGCTCGGGCAGCGCGTGCTGGTGGTGAACCGCCCCGGCGCGGGCGGCGCGATCGGCTACCGCTACGTTGCGGCGCAGAAGCCCGACGGTTATTCGCTGGTGTGGAACTCGAACTCGATTTCCACCACCTACCACTCGGGGCAGCTCGCTTTCGACTACCAGGCCTTCGACCCGGTGGCGCGGGTGCTGGTGGAATCCGTGGTACTGGCGGTGAAAGCTGACGCTCGCTGGAAAAACCTGGAAGAGTTGATTGCTGAAATAAAGGCGAAACCCAATACGGTCAGCGTTGGCCACTCGGGCATCGGCAGCCACACGCACATCTCGCTCGCGGCGCTGTTCAGCGCGGTCGGCGCGCAGGTGAACGAAGTGCCCTACGGCGCGGCGCAGGTGGTGCCGAATCTCCTCGGCGGGCATGTCGACGCAGTGGTGCAGCTGCCGGCCGCGCTCTCCGCGCCGGTCAAACAGGGGCAGGTACGGTTGCTCGCGACCCTCACGGATAAGAGGGATAGTGCAATGCCGGAAGTGCCGACGGCGAAGGAACAGGGCGTGGACGTATCGCTCGAGGCCTGGCGCGGCATCGCGGTGCCAAAGGGAACGCCTAAAGACGCTGTTTTTACTCTCGAATTTTCAATAAGAAAAACCGTCGAAAGCGGAGAATTTCAAAAAACCTGCGAGAACCTCGGAGTGCGGCCTGCATTTCTTCCCGCCAACGAGTTCGGCCGGCTGATCGCAGCCGAGGACGCGGCGCTCGCAAAGCTGATGCAGCAGATCGGCCTCAAGAAATAGCCAAAGGAGAACGCCATGGGACAGATGACGACTTACAAGCGACCCGACGGCAAGAGCGTCTCGGGTTATCTCGCGGAGCCCGCCGGTGCCGCAGGCGCGCCGGGCATCGTGGTGATCCAGGAATGGTGGGGCCTGAACGACCAGATCAAGGGCGTGGCCGACAAGCTGGCGAAGGCCGGCTATCGCGCGCTGGTGCCCGACCTGTACCGCGGCAAGGTGGCGCTGGCGGCGAACGAGGCGGAGCACCTGATGACCAACCTCAATTTCGGCGACGCTGCCGGGCAGGACGTGCGCGGTGCGGTGCAGTTCCTGAAAGGCAAGAGCAGGAAGGTCGGCGTCACCGGCTTCTGCATGGGCGGCGCCCTGACGCTGCTCTCAGCCGTGAACGTGCCGGAAGCGGATGCTGCCGTGGCCTGGTACGGCTACCCGCCGCTAGAGTACGTCGACGCCTCGAAGATCAAGCTGCCGCTGATGGGGCACTGGGCGACCGAAGACGTGCCCTTCCCGATCGCGAAGGTGGCCGAGCTCGAGAAGAAACTGACGGCGGCGAACGTGAGGTTCGAGTTCCACCGCTACAACTGCAAGCACGCCTTTGCGAACGAAGAAGCGGATGCCAAGAACCTGGCGATGCTGAAGTACGACCCGGCGGCCGCTGAACTGGCGTGGAAGCGCACCATGGCTTTCCTCGCGAAGAACCTGGGCGGCTAACGCCAGCTACATCGGCGGTACCTGCCCCTTAAGTCCGACATTGACGCGCGGCGCGGTCAGGCTGCCGTCGGGCTGGCGCTGCGAGTTCACGAACACCGATGCGCCGGGTTTCAATTCGCTGCGCTCGGTGGGCGTGAACAACACGACGACCGCGTTCTCCGGGACCAGCACCTTCTTCTCGCCGCCCTTGTACTGCACCGTGAGGACGCGGTCCTTGCCCATGGTCGTGACGCTGGCCACGTTCGCATTGGTCATCTTGCTCTCCGGCCTCAGGTCCCAGTCATAGTGCCCCTCGCCGGTGCCGCGCATATTTTCCGGGAAGATGTGGACCTCCAGCGCAACCAGCGCGCCGTTGCGCTCGCCGACGGTAGTGGTGCCGATGAACTTGCCGCTGCCGATGTCGGCGACGCTCGCCTTGGCAACGCCCATGACGATGAAATTGTCCGCCAGCTTGATGGTCATGCTCTGGCCGCTGTTGGCCTTGACGGTCAGCATCTGGCCGTCGATCTTTTCCACCGTGCCGCGGATTCTCACCGGCGGGTTGGCGGGCGCCTGGGCGACGGCAACGGCGAATACGGCGGCAATCAGCAATGCGGCAACGGTGCGAATCATGGGGTCTCCCTTAGTGGTCTAGTCAGCGCTCAGCGGTAAGTCACGCCCAGCCGGAAGCTGATGGCGCGATAACTCTGGTTTTGATAGACGCCCGGCGGCGAGAGCGTCGGGCCGAAGTGGCCCCAGGAAAAGTCGACCGACGGCGTGAGGTAGAACCTGCCGCGCGGCGACGAGCCGAGGTTGGTGAGGTTGAAATCGTTGCCGATCCCCAGCATGAAGCCGCTGCCGGAGTCGCTGACCTCGCCGTTGTGGTTGGTCCAGAACCTCACGCCGCCAACGCCGCCCTTGACGAAGAACAGCCGGTCTTCGAAGGGATAGGCCTGGCCGAAAAGGTAGAGCGTCGAGATGCCCTGCCCGCGCGCGTCGTCCCTGCGGTTGGTCGATTCGAGCGACCAGCCGCCGGCCTCCAGGCCGAGCAGCAGGCGCGGGGTGAAGGCGTAGCCGCCGCGGATGGCGAACGCCAGCTTGGTGTCGTCGCGATTGTTGGTGACGTCGAACTTGCGCTTGAGGAATCCCACGCCGACATCGCCGCCAGCCCAGAATCCGGTGCGAAAGTCCTGCGCCAGCGCGGCGGGCGCCGCGAGCGCGAACGCCAGGAGGAAAAGCACGAACCTCATGGCGCTCATTTTAAAGCAGTCCGACCCACTCCTTGCACCACTCGAGCGCGGTTTCCTCGGGCAGGATGCCGCTCGAGGCGTCGTGCTTGTGGCGCTCGCCGACGCGCCGGGCGCCGAGGGAAGTCAATAATTCGTCGAACTTTTTGCCGCCGAAATTGAAGGTTTCGGCGTAGGTCCGGTCGCCCAGGCCGAAAACACCGTAGCGGATTTGCGACAAGTCCGGCCGCTTCGCCTGCAGGTCCTCGTAGAGCTTGCGCGCGTTGTCCGGGACATCGCCCTGCCCGTAGGTCGAGGTGCAGATCAGGAACGCGCCCTCGCCGGCGCCCTCTTGCACGAATATCGAGCTGTCGAGGTTGTCCATCAGCAGCGTCTCGACCTGGGTTTCGCCGTCGTCGAGGGCGAGTTCCATCTCCTGCGCGCACAGCTGCGCCGTGCCGGTCATGGTGCCGACCAGGATGCGGATCTTCATTGACATCAAAATATATTGCATCTTATAATCAGAGTCAAGCACTATAGTTCATGAACGCCCCGCTCGCCGCTGCGCAACAGGAGGCCGCCTACCTCGCCAGGCTGGGCGAGCGCGTGCGCGCCTGGCGCACCGCCCACGCGACGACCCGCAAGACCCTCGCCCTCGCCTCCGGCCTCTCGGAGCGCTACCTGGCGCAGCTCGAGGCCGGCCAGGGAAACATCTCGGTGCTGCTGCTGCGCAAAGTGGCGCGCGCGATGGGGGTGAGCGTCGAGTCGCTGGTGCGCGAGGACGAAGCGGCCGGCCGCTGCATCGCCCTGATCGGCCTGCGCGGCGCGGGCAAATCCACGCTCGGCAAGAAGCTCGCCGAGGCGCTGGACCTGCCCTTCATCGAGCTCGACGGCGAAGTGGAGAAGGAAGCCGGCGCCCCGCTCGGCGAGGTGTTCGCCCTTTACGGCCAGGAAGCCTTCCGGCGTTTCGAGCGGCGCGCCCTCGAGCGCGTGCTCGCCGAGCACCCGCGCGCGGTCATCGCCGTCGGCGGCGGCCTGGTCACCGACCCCGGCAGCTACGACCTGCTGCTCGAGCGCTGCCAGTGCGTATGGCTGCGCGCCTCGCCCGAGGAGCACATGGCGCGCGTCATCGCGCAGGGCGACCTGCGCCCGTTCAAGGGCCGCTCCGCTGCCTTGGTCGAAATCAGGAAATTGCTGGAAAACCGGCACATGCTCTACGCCCGCGCCGCCCTCACCATCGACACTTCGGAGAAGTCGTTGCGCCAGAGCTTCGCCGAACTCCGGAAAGCCCTGCCATGATCGCCTTCGATACCCAGCCCGACCGCTATAACCACTGGAAGCTCTCCTTCGACGGCCCGCTGGCGAACCTGGTGCTCGACATCGCCGAGGACAAGGGCCTGGTGCCCGGCTACAAGCTCAAGCTCAACAGCTACGACCTCGGCGTCGATATCGAGCTGCACGACGCGCTCAACCGCATCCGCTTCGAGCACCCGGAGGTAAAAACCGTGGTGCTCACCAGCGGCAAGAGCCGCATGTTCTGCTCGGGCGCCAACATCTACATGCTCGGCACCTCGAGCCATGCCTGGAAGGTGAACTTCTGCAAGTTCACCAACGAGACGAGGAACGGCATCGAGGACACGAGCCGGCACTCGGGCATCAAGTTCCTCGCCGCGCTCAACGGCACCACCGCCGGCGGCGGCTACGAGCTCGCCCTCGCCTGCGACGAGATCGCCATGATCGACGACCGCTCCACCACGGTCAGCCTGCCGGAGGTGCCTCTGCTGGGCGTGCTCCCCGGCACGGGAGGGTTGACTCGGATCATCGATAAAAGAAAAACGCGCCGCGATCTCGCTGACGTGTTCTGCACCACCGCCGAGGGCGTGCGCGCCGATCGCGCCAGGGAATGGAAGCTGGTCGACCACATCGCCAAGCCGCAACAATTCACCGAGACGGTCAAGGCGCGGGCGCTCGAGCTGGCGAAGCTCTCCGACCGGCCCGGGGGCCAGGGCGTCCTGCTTTCGCGCTTGGGCGAAAACAGGATTATCGACGTTCAGATCGACAAGGCCTCGCGCACGGCCACGTTGACGATCCAGGGACCTGAAAAAGCATCTGTTGAAAAAAGCGCCGACTGGTATCCGCTGCGCCTGGCGCGCGAGCTCGACCGCGCGATCCTCGACCTGCGCCACAACCAGCTCGACATCGGGCTGTGGATCCTGAAAACCAGGGGAAATCTCCAGGAAATGCTGAAGATGGATGAACTCCTGTTCAACAACCGGAAAGACTGGTTTGTGCGGGAAACCATCGGCTTCCTGCGCCGCAGCCTGTCGCGGCTCGACGTCTCCTCGCGCTCGATGTTCGCGGTGATCGAGCCGGGTTCCTGCTTCGCCGGCACGCTGTTCGAGCTGGCGCTCGCCGCCGACCGCAGCTACATGCTCGATGCCGAGAACGGCCCCCAGGTCGCGCTGTCGGAAATGAATGACGGTGCCTATCCGATGGCCAATGGACTGTCGAGGCTGGCCACGCATTTCTGCGGAGAACTTCCGGTTCTCGCCAGAAACAAGATCTTCAATTCAAAAGAGGCAAACCACCTTGGATTGGTGACGTCCACCCCCGACGAAATCGACTGGGAGGAAGAAGTGCGCATCGCCATCGAGGAGCGCGTCAGCCTCAGTCCGGATGCGCTCACGGGCATGGAGGCAAGCCTGCGCTTCGCCGGCCCGGAGACCATGCTGACGCGCGTCTTCGGCCGGCTGACGGCGTGGCAGAACTGGATCTTCATCCGGCCGAATGCCACCGGCGAGCAGGGTGCGCTCAAGGTCTACGGCACGGGCGCCAAAGCGAAGTTCAACTGGGAACGGGTGTAGCGATGAGCGCCATCAACTATTCGGAAAAGATCCCCAACAACGTCGACCTGGCGAACGACCGCACGCTGCAGCGCGCGCTCGAGCACTGGCAGCCGCAGTTCCTGCAGTGGTGGCGCAACCTCGGCCCGAGCGACTTCCAGGGCGCCGACGTCTACCTGCGCACCGCGGTGTCGGTCGACGCCCAGGGCTGGGCGCAGTACGGCGCCTTGAAGATGCCGGACTACCGCTGGGGAATATTCCTGGCGGACGCGGTGCCATCCCGGGCCATCGGATTCGGAGACCAGATGGGCCAACCCGCCTGGCAGCAGGTGCCGGGCGAGTACCGCTCGACGCTGCGCCGCCTGATCGTGACGCAGGGCGATACCGAGCCCGCCTCGGTCGAGCAGCAGCGCCTGCTCGGCCATACCTGCCCTTCGCTCTACGACCTGCGCAACCTGTTCCAGGTCAATGTCGAAGAAGGCCGCCACTTGTGGGCCATGGTCTACCTTCTGCACGCCTACTTCGGCCGCGACGGGCGCGAGGAGGCCGAGGAGCTGCTCGCGCGCCACTCGGGCGACGCCGACAAGCCGCGCATTCTCACCACCTTCAACGAGCCGATCTCGGACTGGCTGTCGTTCTTCTGCTTCACCTACTTCACCGACCGCGACGGCAAGTACCAGCTGAAGAGCCTCGCCGAGAGCGCCTTCGATCCGCTCTCGCGCACCTGCCGCTTCATGCTGACCGAGGAAGCGCACCACATGTTCGTCGGCGAGACCGGTATCGGCCGCGTCGTCAAGCGCAGCCTGGAGGCGATGAAGGAGCTCGGCACCGACGACCCGGCGAAAGTCCGCGCCCACGGCGCGGTGGACCTGCCGACGCTGCAGAAATACCTCAACTTCTGGTGCTCGAGCTCGCTCGACCTCTTCGGCAACGAAGTGTCGTCCAACTCGGCGGCCAACTTCGCCAACGGCCTCAAGGGCCGCCCGGATGAGGATCAATATGACGATCATGTTTTAAGAGAAAAAATCTTTTCCCTCGAAACGCCGGAGGGAAATCAGTCCGTTCCGATGCTCAATGCCCTCAATGAAGTCATGCGCGAGTCCTACCTCAAGGACTGCGAGATCGGCCTGAAGCGCTGGAACCGCCTGATCGAGCGCGCCGGTCATGCCATCCGCCTTTCGCTCCCGTCCACGCACTTCCGCCGGTCGATCGGCGCCTGGGTAGGGAAATCGATCGACCCGCAGGGAAAGGAAGTTGCAAAGGAAATCTACAAAAAACTGCTGCACGAATGGATCCCCTCGAAATCCGACCGGGCATTCGTCCACTCCCTCATGAAAAAGGTGATCGAACCGGGCAAGATCGCCGGCTGGGTGGCGCCGCCCGACCGCGGCATCAACAACCTTGCCGTGGAGTATGAATACGTGAAGTTGCACTAGTGCAACGCGTCTCGCTCACTGACTTTTTGAATCGCATGCTCGAGGCCGAGCGCGCCGGCGCCAAGGCGCTGGTAGTGTTCCTGAGCGATTGGCCTCGCAACAGCAGCGAATGGACCATCCTTAGAAAGGTCCATGACGATGAAGCGCACAATTGCGCGCTGATCGGCGAGCAGCTGAAGAAGCTCGGCCGCGACTACAGCCACGCCACCGGCGAGTTCTACGACAAGGCGGTCGCGGTGAAGGACAAGCGCGAGCGCATCGCCTACCTGGTGCGGGGACTGAAATGGGCCATCCGCGAGTTCGAGCAGGCCCTGCCCGGCATCCCGGAACCTGACGTAAAGCAACTGTTCCAGCAGATGCGCGAGCGCCACTTGCGCAGCGTCGCCGCTATTTCGGACGGTCTCCTGCCAAAGTAATCCGGTGCATCAGGCGCCGGTGGCCGTGGTAGTCGTTCACCGGATTGTGCTGGGTGCAGCGGTTGTCCCACAGCGCAATCGAGCCCACCCGCCAGGAGAAGCGGCAGGTGAACTCGGGCTTCACTTGGTGCGCGAACAGGTACTCGAGCAGCGGCGCGCTCTCCTCCTCGGTCATGCCCGCGAAGCGCGTGGTATGCGCGGCGTTGACGTACAGCGCCTTGCGCCCGGTCTCCGGATGGGTGCGCACCACCGGGTGCTCGCCGAGAAACGATTGCGGCGTCGCGTGTCCGTCCATCTTCACGCGGTCCTCGCGGGTGCGGGTCACGTTGGCCTTGGCGGAGGAATTTTCCGCCCTGAGCGGCGCCAGCATTGCCTTCATGCCGTCCGACAGCCCTTCGTAGGCCAGATACATGTTGGCGAACAGCGTGTCGCCGCCGTGGGGCGGAATCTCTCGCGCCAGCAGCATCGAGGCCATTGGCGGCTTCTCCAGATAGGTCGTATCGGAATGCCAGACGCCGCCGAAGTTGACCTTCTCGTGCTCGAGCTTCTTGACCTCGATGATCTCGGGAAAGCCGGCGATGCCCTTGACGAAGGGATACTCGATCGGCTGGCCGATACGGCGCGCGAAAGCCATGTAGGCCGCGGGCGGCAGCGGCTGGTCGCGGAAGAACACCACCTGGTGCTCGAGCCAGGCCCGGCGGATCTGCAAAATATCCCGCTCGGACAGATCCGTCGATAGATCCATCCCCGAAATTTCCGCGCCCAGCGCGCCGGCGATCCGCGTGACTTCCATACAATGTGGATTATGCATTCGAAGCTGAATTTCGCGCCGGCGGCGGTCGAGCTGCAACAACGGGCCGACGGCAGCCTGCTGCTGCGTTCGCCGCAGCCGCTCGGGCCGTACGCCCGCTGCGTGACCGAGTGGCTGGTGCACTGGTCCGACGCGGCACCCGAGCGCACCTTTCTGGCGGAAAGGAAGGGCGAAGGCTGGCGCAAGCTCTCCTACCGTGAAACTTACGGTGCCGTGCGCCGAGTAGGCCAGGCTCTGCTTGAAAAGAATCTGGGCCAGGAGCGGCCGGTCGCCATCCTCTCCGACAACAGCGTCGACAACGCCCTGCTCTCGCTCGGCGCCATGCACGTCGGCGTGCCGGTGGTGCCGATTTCGCCCGCCTACTCGCTGATGTCGAAGGACTTCGGCAAGCTGAAATACATCTTCGAGCTGGTGCAGCCGGGCCTGGTCTGGACCGCCGACCCGGAGAAATTCAAGCCGGCGCTCGACGCGGTGGGCGCGCAGGCCGTGCCGCTCGCGCCGCTGCTGGAGACGAACCCGGGATCCATCCTGGAACGAGAATTCGCAAAGGTAAAACCCGAAACCATTGCGAAGATCCTCTTCACTTCCGGCTCGACCGGCATGCCGAAGGGCGTGGTCAACACGCACGGCATGCTGTGCGCCAACCAGCAGATGCTGGCGCAGGCCTGGCCGTTCGTCGGCGAGCGCCCGCCGGTGGTGGTGGACTGGCTGCCCTGGAACCACACCTTCGGCGGCAACCACAATTTCAACCTGGTGCTGCGCAACGGCGGCACGCTCTACGTCGACGCCGGCAAGCCGGTGCCCGGTTTGATCGAGACGACGGCGCGCAACCTGGCTGACATCGCGCCGACCCTGTACTTCAACGTCCCTCGCGGCTTCGACCTGCTGCTGCCGTTCCTCGAAGAGGACGCCGCATTGCGCCGCAATTTCTTCAGCCGGCTCGACGTGCTGTTCT
Source organism: Burkholderiales bacterium (assembly GCA_036394595.1). Lineage (GTDB taxonomy): Bacteria > Pseudomonadota > Gammaproteobacteria > Burkholderiales > SG8-39 > SCGC-AG-212-J23. The sequence goes on from DASWEU010000202.1 coordinate 12,276, forward strand.
ATGCCGCGGCGGCATTGCCGCAGAATCTCTGGGATCGTTTAATAGATTTATCAAAAAAAGAAAATAAAGACGGTCTTGCCATGCTCTCTGCATGGGGATCCACGGAAACCTCGCCGCTTGCCACCTCGGTGCACTTCCCGATCCCGCGCGCCGGTGTCATCGGCCTGCCGGTGCCCGGCTGCGAGTTGAAGCTGGTGCCCAACGCCGGCAAGCTCGAGGTGCGCGTGCGCGGTCCGAACGTCATGCCCGGCTACTACCGGCGGCCGGACCTGACGCAGGCCGCCTTCGACGCCGAGGGCTTCTACTGCATCGGCGACGCGGTGAAGCTAGCCGATCCTAACGAACCGGAGCGCGGCATCGTCTTCGACGGCCGTGTTGCCGAGGATTTCAAGCTTTCCACCGGCACCTGGGTCAACGTCGGCGCGGTGCGCGTAAAGCTGATCGCCGCCGGCGACCCGCTGATCCAGGATGCGGTGATCACCGGCCACGACAGGAATGAGGTTGGGGCTCTCGTGTTTTTATCGGCAGCGGCGAAAGATTTTCCTGCGGGAAAAATCCATGAACGACTTAAAAAAGCACTGCAAAGCCTCTCAGCGGAGGGCGGCAGCTCCACGCATCCCGTCCGGCTTCTCCTGATGACCGAGCCGCCGTCGATCGACGCCAACGAGATCACCGACAAGGGCTACCTGAACCAGCGGGCGGTACTGGAAAGGCGAGCGGCTCTTGTCCAGACGTTGTATTCAGATGATTTGAATGTAATTACCGTCTAGCAAGCCCCAGCCACGCTATCGCGCCCATCACCACGAAGGCGCCGAAAATCTGCAGCGGCGCGATGACCTGTCCGATGATCACCCAGGCGAGGAATAACGCCGCGATCGGCTCGAAATTGAGCACCACGGCGTAGGTCGCCGAGCCGAGCTTCGGCAGCACCACGAACAGCGATGTGATGGCGAGGCCGTAAAGAACGCTGAGGAGCGCCACGCCGAGCCAGCCAGTGGCATCGACCGGCGCGACCAGGCTGCCGGTGGCGACGGCGGCAAGCGCCACCACCACGGCGGTCGTCGCCATGGTGAGCATGGAGCGGATGCGACCGTCGACGTCCTTCAGCCACCGGTCAGTGAGGAGCAGCACGGTGGCAAAAGCGAGCGCGGCGCCGAAAGCCCACAGCACGCCCGCGCCGAGCGGCTTGCCCCAGACGTCGAGCGCGATGGCGAGCCCGACCAGGGCCACCGGCATGGCGATCAGCGCCCGCGCGCCCGGCCGGCCGCGCCCGGTCGCCCAGGCCATGAGCGACAGGATTACCGGAAAGGTATTGAAGGCGAGCAGCGCCAGCGCCACCGGGATGCGCGCCACCGCGGCGTACAAGCAGTAGCTCTGCACGGCCAGCGCCAGGCCGATCAGCACCGCGCGAGCGACGGTGGTTCGTCCCAGTGCGAGCGACACGCCTTGCAGGCGCAGCAGAGCGAACACGGCGATGGCCGTGAAGGCCGAGCGCGCCAGCACCGCCGTCGGCACGCTCGCGCCGTGGTCGAAGGCAACGCGCGCCGAGATATGGTTGAGACTGAAGGTGACGGCGATCAGCATCAGCAGCGGGATGCCGAGCCTGGGCGATAATCTTGCGGCCATGGCGGACGTTAGCAAAGGAATTGGAATAGTGCTCGCGTGTGTATTTCTCGAAACGGGGAATGCTTGTGAATTTCCCGATGAAGGAAATATGCCGCTGCGCCGCGCCGTGGCGCGCGTCGAGATGCTGCCGGAGATCGAGGCGTGGGCGAAGGCCGTCAGGCGCAATGGCGCCGTGACGCAAGTCGCGGTGATGGTCGGCGAATCGGTGCGCCGCGCCGGGCGCTGCTACTGGCCGGTCGAGGTGCGCGCCGAGGGCAGGCTCTGGCGCCGCTTGCTCGTCACGCCGGACGGCAAGGCGCTCATCAACGCAGGCGGGCCGCCAGCAGCAGCATCGCCCCCAGCAGCCAGCACGCCTGCGGCGCCCAGGCCAGCATCCCCTTGAATCCGGGCAGCGCCGGCAGACCCGCGCCGGAAATGGCGATGCGGGCGCAAGTCGCCACCG
>DASWEU010000203.1:0-29377 GCA_036394595.1 Burkholderiales bacterium
CGCGCCGCAGACGGCATGAAGGGGATCATCCTCGCCGGCGGTTCCGGCACCCGGCTCTACCCGGTGACGCAGGTGGTCTCGAAGCAGCTGCTGCCGGTATACGACAAGCCGATGATCTATTACCCGCTGTCGACGCTGATGGCGGCGAAGATCCGCGACATCCTGGTGATCTCGACGCCGCAGGACACGCCGCGCTACCGCGAGCTCCTCGGCGACGGCCGGCAGTGGGGCATCAAGCTCAGCTACGCGGTGCAGAAAAATCCAGGAGGCCTTGCCGAGGCGTTCATCGTCGGAAGGAAATTCATCGGCAGAGACAGCGTCGCCCTGGTGCTGGGCGACAACATCTTCTACGGCAACGAATTGGTCGGTCTGCTGGAGGACGCAGCGAAGCGTAAGCGCGGCGCAACGATCTTCGCCTACCCGGTGCACGATCCCGAGCGCTACGGCGTGGTCGAATTCGACGCACAAGGCCGGGCGCGCAGCATCGAGGAGAAGCCGAGACGGCCGAAATCACGTTACGCGGTCGTCGGGCTCTACTTCTACGACAACCAGGTGGTGGAAATTGCGTCGAGACTGAAACCCTCGGCGCGCGGCGAGCTGGAGATTACCGATGTCAATTCCGCCTATTTGAAAAGCAAACAATTGAAGGTCGTGCCGATGGGACGCGGCATGGCCTGGCTCGATACCGGAACGCACGAGTCGCTGCTCGAGGCAAGCCATTTCATCGAAACCATCGAGCGGCGCCAGGGGTTAAAGGTCGCTTGCCTCGAAGAGGTGGCATACCGGATGAAATTCATTGGCCAAGAGAAACTGCGCGCGCAAGCCAGGAAACTGGCGAAGAGCAGTTACGGCGAGTATCTGCTGCGGGTGCTGTCGGAGAAGCTTTACCGGTGAAGGTCGTCCCGACAGACCTGCCGGGGGTGCTGATCATCGAGCCGCGGGTTTTTACGGACACACGCGGTTTTCTCTTTGAGAGCCATAACCGCCAGGCGTTCCGCGACGCTACCGGCATCGACTTCGAGTTCGTGCAGGACAACCATTCCTATTCGGTGAAGAACTGCCTGCGCGGCCTGCACTATCAGATCCAGCAGGCGCAGGGCAAGCTGGTGCGCGCCGTCACCGGAAAGGTGTTCGATGTGGCGGTGGATCTGCGCCGCAGCTCGCCGCACTTCGGCAAGTGGACCGGCGTCGAGCTCTCCGCCGAATCCAAGCGCATGGTGTGGATCCCGCCCGGTTTCGGCCATGGCTTCTACGTGCTGTCGGAATTTGCCGACGTGCTCTACAAGTCGACCGATTTCTACGCGCCGTCGCACGAGCGCACGGTGCTCTGGAACGATCCGCAGATCGGTATCGACTGGCAGCTAAAGCAGGAGCCAATCCTCGCCGAGAAGGACAAGCGCGGCACGCCGCTCGCCAACGCCGAGGTCTATCCCTGAAGCTGTTGCTGCTGGGATGCAAGGGCCAGGTGGGATCAGCCTTCGCGCGCCTCGCAACACCCCACTGGGAGGTTGTTCCCCTCGACCGCGACCAATGTGACCTCTACAAGCTTGAGCCCCTCCGGGCCCTTATCCGGGACGAGCGCCCGAGCATCATCGTCAACGCTGCAGGTTATACGACCGTGGAACGCGCTGAACGCGAGGAGGAGGAGGATCTTGCCAAGCAGGCCAATGGCATCGCCCCGGGAGTGATTGCCGAGGAGGCGCGGCGCCTCGACGCGTATTTCGTGCATTACTCGACCGACTACGTGTTCGACGGCAAGAAACGGACGCCCTACTTGGAAACGGATGCCACTGGGCCGCTGCAGGCCTACGGCCGCACCAAGCTCGAAGGCGAGGACGGCATTCGCGCCTCCGGCTGCCGCCACGTCATCCTGCGCTCGAGCTGGGTCTACGCACATCGTGGGCGCAACTTCGTGCTCGCCATCCTCGACCGCGCGCGCAAGGAAGGCCGGCTGCGCGTGGTGTCCGACCAGACGGGCACCCCTACCTGGGCCGAAGACCTTGCGCGGCTTACTGTCGACCTGCTACGCCTGCCGAAACCCCCGCAAGGAACTTTTCATGCCGCCAGCGCTGGCCATGCCACATGGCATGAATTCGCGCGGGAGGTGATACGCCTTGCTGGCCTGACGATCCCAGTGGAGGCCGTGACTACGGCCGAGTTTCCGTCGGCGATCGAGCGCCCGGTCTATTCGGTGCTCGACAGCCGCAAGCTCGCGCGTACCACCGGCATACCGGCCATCGGCGACTGGCGCGAGCGCCTGTCAGCCTTCAACGACTTCGAAGCCCTGCGTAATCTCGGCGGTCTTGCCGAGCATGATCGTCGCTGAGCAGTACTTGTCGTGCGAGAGCCGCAGGGCGTGCTCGACCAGGTTCTTCTTCAGCGCCCGCCCGCGTACCGTGAAGTGCATGTGGATGCGGGTGAACACCTTCGGGTCGGCCGCGGCCCGCTCCGAGGTGACCTTGACCTCGCAGCCGCTGACGTCCTGGCCGCTCTTCTTGAGGATCACCATCACGTCGTAGGCTGCGCAGCCGCCGGTGCCGACCAGGACCATCTCCATCGGCCGGGGCGCGAGGTTGCGACCGCCGCCCTCGGGCGCGCCGTCCATCGCCACCACGTGATTGCTGCCCGTTTCGGCCAGGAAGGCCATCCCGCCCGACCAGCGCACCGTGCATTCCATATTGACCCTTTTTTGTGTAAAATCCGGCACTTTTCTTCAATCGCGGCATGAAAACCTATACTGCAAAAGTCGGCGAAGTCGAGCACGGATGGTACGTCGTTGACGCCCAGAACAAGGTGCTCGGGCGTCTCGCGTCGCAAATTGCCATCCGCCTGCGCGGCAAGCATAAGCCCGAGTACACGCCGCACATCGACACCGGCGACTACCTGGTGGTGGTGAATGCGTCGAAGCTGCGCGTCACCGGCCGCAAGCCCGAACGCAAGATCTATTACCGCCACACCGGCTATCCCGGCGGGCTGCGCGCGACAACGCTTGGCAAAATGCGGGCCGCGCGCCCGGCGCGCGTGCTGCAGAAGGCGGTGAAGGGCATGCTGCCCAAAGGCCCGCTCGGCTACGCCATGATGCGCAAGCTCAAGGTGTACGCTGGCGCCACTCATCCGCACGCGGCGCAGATGCCGAAAAACCTGGATATCTAGGAATCTCTCAATGGTCGGCGACTACTACTACGGCACGGGACGGCGCAAGAGCGCCGTGGCCCGCGTGTTCCTGAAACCCGGCCGGGGCCAGTTCATGGTCAACGGCAAGCCGGTGGACGAATTCTTCGGCCGCGAGACCGGCCGCATGGTGGTGCGCCAGCCGCTCGACCTGACCAAGAACCTGACGACCTTCGACATCATGGTCAACGTCTACGGCGGCGGCGAGAGCGGCCAGGCGGGCGCGGTGCGCCACGGTATCGCGCGTGCGCTGATCGAGTATGATGCCGCTCTCAAGGCGCCGCTGCGGGCGGCCCGGTTGGTGACGCGCGACGCGCGAGAGGTGGAGCGAAAGAAGGTCGGACTGCACAAGGCCAGGCGGCGCAAGCAGTACTCGAAACGTTGATCAGAAGCCAGCGCGCTTCTGCAAACCGAAAGCCGCCTCAGGGCGGCTTTCTCGTTTTCGGACTCGGCACATGAAGAAGATCAAGGCAGGCATCGTCGGCGGCACGGGGTACACGGGGATCGAGCTCCTGCGGTTGCTCGCCCATCACCCCGATGTGCAGTTGCAGGCCATCACCTCGCGCAAGGAAGCCGGTACCGCGGTCGCCGCCCTGTTTCCCGCCTTGCGCGGGCACGTCGATCTGGCGTTCACGGAGCCGGGCGCCGAGCGCCTGCGCGGCTGCGACGTGGTGTTTTTCGCCACGCCGAACGGCGTGGCGATGGGCGAGGCGCGCGCCATCCTTGACGACGGCGCGCGGCTGGTAGACCTGTCGGCCGATTTCCGCATTCGCGACGTCACGGAATGGGAGCACTGGTACAAGGTGAAGCACGCGGCGCCGGAGCTGGTAAAGGAAGCGGCTTATGGGTTGTGCGAATTGAACCGCGAGAAGATCCGCGGCGCGCGCCTGGTCGCCAACCCGGGCTGCTACCCGAGCGCGGTGCAGCTCGGCTTCCTGCCGCTGGTGGAGGCGGGCGTGGTCGACCTCGATCACCTGATCGCGGACGCCAAGTCGGGCGTCAGCGGCGCCGGGCGCAAGATCGAATTGAATCTGATGTATGCGGAAGCGTCCGACAATTTCATGGCCTACAACGTGCCGGGACACCGGCATTGGCCGGAGATCCGGCAGGGCCTCGCGCAAGCGGCGGGTCGCGACATCGGGCTGGTCTTCACCCCGCACCTCACGCCGATGATCCGCGGCATCTTCGCCACGCTTTACGCGCGCATCACAAGGGAAACCGATTTCCAGGCCCTGTTCGAAAAGCGCTACCGCGACGAGCCGTTCGTCGATGTCATGCCCGCCGGCAGCCACCCCGACACGCGTTCGGTGCGCGCGGCGAATGTCTGCCGCCTCGCGCTGCACCGGCCGCCCGAGGGGGCGAAGCGCTCCGACACGCTGGTGGTGCTGTCGGTGATCGACAACCTGGTCAAGGGCGCTTCCGGCCAGGCGGTGCAGAACATGAACCTGATGTTCGGTCTGCCGGAGACGGCGGGCCTCGGCCAGGTGCCGGTCGTGCCGTGAAACGCCCCTGGAAGCTGCGCCAACGCTTCGGCATCGCGGCCTCGCGGGTCGCGGTGCGCTCGCAGATTCCCTGGTACTGGCGCTGGCTCGCGCTGTCGCTGCTGCTCGGCGTGTCGGCGGCGACTGCGGCCTGGATCTACGACGCCGGGCGGCGCTTCGCCGGCTTCGATCGCAGCGAGGTGCAGGAAGAGCTGACGGTGGCAATGCGCGAGCTGATCTCGGCGCGCTCCGAGCTCGAGCACTTACGCGCTCTCACCAACGCGGCGGAAAGCCGCCTGTCGATCGAGCGCACCGCGCAGCAGAGGCTTGCCGAGCAGATCCGCGTGCTGGAGCAGGAGAACGCGCGCGTGCGGGAAGACCTGGCGACCTTCGAGAGCATGCTGGTGTCGGACGCGCGCAACGCCAACGGCCTGACCATCTACAGTTTCAAGGTGGTCGCCGACGTGCTGCCGGGGGAATACCGCTATCGCCTGCTGCTGGTTACTCCGAGTGCGCGCGGTTCCCGCGAGTTCGCTGGCCGGCTCGAGCTGGAGGTCAATCTGACGGAAAGTGGCCAGAGTGCTATGATGACCTTCCCCGAGCCGGCGGACGCCGGGGCAGCGGCTTTCCGCCTGTCTTTCAAGTACTTCCGTCGGGTCGAGGGCACCTTCCGGGTGAGTCCCAAGGCGAAGGTGGAAGGCGTGCAGGCGCGGGTCTACGAATCGGGTTCTAACCAGCCCCGCGCGACGCACGCCGCGAGTCTTTAGGCGCAGTGGAAGGGAGACGGGCGATGTTCAACAAGACGAATAGCAAGCCGCAGAACCGGATCGACAGCCTGATCGGTGTCACCACGCGCATCGAAGGCAATGTCATTTTCAGCGGCGGCCTACGCGTGGACGGTATGGTGCGCGGCAACGTTGCGGCGCTGCCCGACCAGCCGGGCACGCTGGTCGTGTCGGGCGACGCGCGCATCGACGGCGAAGTGCAGGCGGCGCACATCGTGGTCAACGGCACCATCAACGGCCCGGTGCACGCCACCGAGACGCTTGAACTCCAGTCCGGCTCGCGGGTCAAAGGAGACGTGTACTACAAGAGCATCGAAATCCATCAGGGTGCGGTGGTCGAAGGACGCTTGGTCCACCACCCGGCCGAGGTCAAGGGCGTCGAGCTTAAGCTCGCGTCCGGAAAGTAATTCGTGGGAGCAAACGAGATGAACGCAGTCACCGAAATGCCGTCGCCGCTGGTCTTCACCGACAATGCGGCCAACAAGGTGAAGCAGTTGATCGACGAGGAGGGCAACCCCGAGCTCAAGCTGCGCGTGTTCGTCACCGGCGGCGGTTGCTCCGGCTTTCAGTACGGCTTCACCTTCGACGAGCTGAAAAACGAGGACGATGCCGTGATGGAAAAGAACGGCGTCATGCTGCTGATCGATCCGATGAGCTACCAGTACCTGGTCGGCTCCGAAATCGATTACCAGGAAGGCCTCGAGGGCGCCCAGTTCGTCATCAAGAATCCCGGCGCGAAAAGCACCTGCGGCTGCGGCTCGTCGTTCTCGGTCTGAAGCGCCCCGCCTAGGCGGGCGCCGACGCCGCCAGGAAGCTGGCGATGATCTGCTTCACGTATTCCTTGGAGATGTGGCGCGGCAGCCCGTCGTCGCCGAAGGCGTCTCCCGCATGCGCGCCCACCCAGCGGACGATTTCGAAAGCCGGAAAGTAGACGGGCTTGGTGCCCGGATAAGCCGCGAGGGTTTCGTGGATCGCGGCGCGCAGCGTGCACTTCGAGACGCAGTCGGCGACGATCGCCGATTGGAACTCGAAGGTGCGTCCGAGCGGAACCGGTGACAGCGTGATCACGATGCCGATCCGGGCGTTGATGCGGTAGATCGCGTCGAACACCGATTTGAGGGCCGCCGAGGACTCCGCCACCGACAGGGTGCGCTGGACGTAGCGGTCGATATTGCGCAGATCCGGCTGCATGACGAAGGCGCCGGAGTTTTTCTCGAACCAGCAGGGCGCGACGCCGACGGTGAGCACGAACACGTCGGCGCTGGCGAGCTGGGCGTGCACCGGCGAGGCGCGCTCGCGCAGCAGGCCGTCGAAGTAGTGCAGGTTGGCGAGCGGGCTGTTGAGCGCCTCGACCACCGCGTTGTAGAAGCAGGGGTAGTTCGCGGCCTTCAGCTCGTTGTAGAGATTCTCGGCGAAGCACGAGCCCTGCAGGAAAATGCGCGCCTTGCCGTCGAGGCGCGGCGTCTGCTGGTCGCCGAGCACGAAGTCGGCGATGACCTTGGGCAGGTCGCGGAACTCCTCGTTGGTTCTCGGGTAGGTGTTGCGCCGGCGGGGAACGACGTCGTAGCCGACATGCGGGTCCCTGTATGTCATCATTGACCTTTCTTCATCTGCACTGACCTGAGCCTCATTATCGCTGACCGCAGGATGCCGGGGACATGACCGCCGAGAGACTCTGCACCATCTGCGCACGCGGCGGCTCGAAGGGCGTGCCCGGGAAGAATCTGCGCGAGCTTGCTGGCAAGCCGCTCATCGCCTACAGCCTGGAGCAGGCGCGGCGCAGCGGCCTGTTCGGGCTCATCGCGGTGAGCAGCGACGCCGAGCCGATCCTCGAGACGGCGCGCCGCTTCGGCGCCGATATCCTGGTGCGCCGCCCCGCGGAGCTGGCCACCGACAGCGCGCCCAAGCTGCCGGCGGTGCGCCACTGCCTGGAGACGGTGGAGCGCGAAACCGGCCGGCGCTTTCCGGTGCTGGTCGACTTGCAGCCCACCTCGCCGTTGCGCCTGCCGGAGGACATCGCCGGTGCCGTGCGCCTGCTCGAGGAGCGCGGCGTCTCCAACGTGATCACCGGCGCGGCGGCGCGTTGCTCGCCCTATTTCAGCCTGGTCGAACTCGATGCGCGCGGCGTGGCGCGGCTGTCGAAAACCCCGCCGCAGCCGATCGAGCGCCGGCAGGACGCGCCACGCTGCTACGATATGAACGGCTCGATCTACGCGTGGCGCCGCGACGCCTTCCTGCGCGACTGCGCGATTTTCTACGAGGACACGCTGTTGTTCGAGATGCCCGCCGAGCGCTCCATCGACATCGACACCGACCTGGATTTCGATATCGCAAGCATGATTCTTGGCAAATCGCGCCATGCCCGCGGCTAGCGTCATTCGCATCGCCGGGCGCGCGGTCGGCGCCGGCGAGCCCTGCTTCGTCATCGCCGAGGCCGGCGTCAATCACAACGGCGACGCGGCGATCGCCGCCGACCTGATTCGCGCCGCGGCGCAGGCGGGCGCCGACGCGGTCAAGTTCCAGACCTTCAGCGCCGAGCGACTGGCCACCGAGAGCTCGCACAAGGCCGACTACCAGCTGGCGACGACCGACCCGGCCGAGTCGCAGTTCGAAATGCTGAAGCGGCTCGAGCTGCCGCGCGCGGCCTATCCGGAGCTGATCGCGCTGAGCAAGAGCCAGGGCATCCTCTTCCTGTCTTCGCCGTTCGACGAGGACAGCGCGGATTTCCTCGAGCATCTGGCGGTGCCGGCGTTCAAGATCCCCTCCGGCGAGATCACCAATCTGCCGCTGCTCGAGCACGTCGCGAGGAAGGGCCGGCCGATGATCGTGTCGACGGGAATGAGCGATCTTGGCGACGTGCGCTCGGCGGTGGAGTGCATCGCCGGCGCGGGAAATCCGCCGCTGGCGCTCTTGCATTGCGTCAGCACCTATCCGGCCGCGCCGTCGGACGTCAACCTGCGCGCCATGCAGACGCTGCGCGGGGCATTCGCCACGCCGGTCGGTTATTCCGACCACGGCCAGGGCAACGAGATCGCGCTGGCCGCCGTGGCGCTGGGCGCCTGCATCGTCGAGAAGCACCTCACGATCAGCCGCGGCCTGCCGGGGCCGGATCACCGCGCTTCCGCGGAACCCGGGGAGCTGCTCGCGCTGGTGCGGGGCATCCGGAGCGTCGAGGCGGCGCTTGGCGACGGCACGAAAAAGCCTGCGGCGAGCGAGCGCTCGACCGCCGCCGCCGCGCGCCGCAGCCTGGTCGCCGCGCGCGATATTCCGCGCGGCACCGTGCTGACGGAAGCGCACATCGCCGTGCGCCGTCCCGGCACCGGGCTGCCGCCGGGCGCCCGCCCGACGCTGCTGGGCCGCCGCGCGACGCGCGACATCGCGAGCGGAACCCTGCTCAGCCCGGAGATGTTCGGATGAGCGCGGGCGGCGCGACAACGAAGGGCGCGCAGCCATGACGCCCCGCTGCATCATCCTCGGCGGTGGCGGGCACGCCCGGGCGCTTATCGACGTGATCGAGGCGCGCGGCGGCATCTCGATCCACGGCATCCTGGAATCGAACCGGTCCCTGTGGGGGCGCCCGCTGCTCGGCGTCGCGGTGCTGGGCGGGGACGAGCTGCTCGCGTCGCTCGCCCGCGAAGGCGTCGAACATTTCCTGGTCGGCGTCGGCAGCACCCGGCGCAATGAGCGTCGCCGGCAGCTGTTCGACGCCGCCGTTGCCGCGGGCTTGCGTCCGCTCACGGTGACGCACCCCTCGGCGGTCTGCTCGCCGCGCGCGTCGCTCGGCGCCGGCGTCGTGGTGCTGGCGGGCGCCATCGTCAATACCGGGGCGGCGCTGGGCGACAACGCGATCGTCAACTGCGGCGCCATCGTCGAGCACGATTGCCGCGTCGGCCGCCACGTCCACGTGGCGAGCGGTGCCTGCCTCGCCGGGGGCGTGCAGGTGGGCGACGACGCTTTCGTCGGCGCCGGCGCCACAGTGCGCCAGCAGGTCGTGATCGGGGCGGGCGCCGTCATCGGCGCCGGCGCGGTGGTGCTGACCGACGTGCCGCCCGGGATCACGGTCGTCGGCGTGCCCGCCAAGCCGCTGCGACGGCAATGACCGTCCGCGTCATCGCCAGACTGGACATCAAGGGTGCCAGTCTCGTGAAGGGCATACACCTGGAAGGATTGCGCGTGCTCGGCCGGCCGGAGGAATTCGCCCGCCACTACTACGCCGAGGGCGCCGACGAGCTCGTCTACCTGGACGTGGTGGCCAGCCTTTACCAGCGCAACAGCCTGCTCGACATCGTCGAGCGAACCTCGCGCGAGGTGTTCATTCCGCTGACGGTCGGTGGCGGCCTGCGCTCGCTCGACGACATCCGCCGCGTGCTGCGCGCAGGGGCCGACAAGGTGTCCATCAACACCGCGGCCATCGCCAATCCGCAGCTGATCCGCGATGCTGCCCGCAGCTTCGGCTCTTCGACGGTGGTGGTGTCGATCGAAGCTATACGCAAGCCGGACGGGACCTATGAGGCCTATACCGACAATGGCCGCCAGAGCACCGGGGTGGACGCCGTGCAGTGGGCGCAGCAGGCGGTCGAGCTCGGCGCCGGAGAGATCCTCCTGACGTCGATCGACCGGGAAGGCACCGGCAAGGGCTATGACCTCGAGCTCACGCGCACCGTCGCGCGCCTGGTGCCAGTGCCGGTCGTCGCCGCCGGCGGCGCCGGGAAAATCGAGCACGTCGCCGACGCGGTGACGCAGGGCGAGGCCGATGCTGTCTGCGTTGCCTCCCTCCTGCACTACGCCTACGTGCGCGAGCGCGGCAGCGTCGCCGCGGATGAAGGCAATCTCGAATTCCTGAAGAGCGGCCGGGCATTTTCCAAAATCGAGCCTGCCTCGATGCCGCAGCTCAAGGCGCGCCTGCGCCAATACGGGATAAACTGTCGGCCGGAAAATGCGCGCTAGCGGCCCGCCGCGCGCGGCGATCGTCGACTACGGGATGGGGAACCTGTTCAGCGTCAAGCATGCCTGCGAGTTCGCGGGCATGCGCGCGGAAGTCACGGCGGATGCGCGACAGCTGCTGGCGGCCGATGCGGTGGTGCTGCCCGGCGTCGGCGCGCTCGGGGATGCGATGGAGGCACTGCGCCAGCGCGGACTGGTCGCGGCGCTGCGCGAGGTTGCCGCGTCGGGAAAACCGTTGATGGGAGTCTGCCTGGGGATGCAATTGCTGATGAGCGAAAGTCACGAATTCGGACGCCACGCCGGCCTCGGCGTGATCGAAGGGGACGTGGTGCGGCTGCCGGAGGCGCGCGTCGACGGGCGCCGCGTCAAGGTGCCGAATGTCGGCTGGCAACCGGTGCGCGCGGCCGGCGCAGCGGCGGGCGAACCGGTGCCGGCATGGTCCGGCTCGCCGCTGGCGACGATCAAGAATGGCAGCTTCCTGTATTTCGTCCATTCGTATGTCACGCAGCCGGCGGACGCCGGCCTGGCACTGTCGACCACGCCGTTCGCCGACGGGGAGTTCTGTTCCAGCCTCGCGCGCGGCAACGTGTTCGCCTGCCAGTTCCATCCCGAGCGCAGCGGCGCAGCGGGGCTCGGCATCTATCAGGCGTTCGCAGCCGCGGCCAGCCGCTCGACGGCGCAGTAGCCAATGACGGCGCCCGCAGCAAGGTGGTCGTTGCCGCAAGAGGTTGTCTATTGCCGGCGCTGCGTGATGTCCAACCAGCGCCCCGCCTCCTCGGTGGAATTCCGCCACAGCCCCGAGCACCGCCATCGCGGCCTCAACATCGATGCCGACGGCATCTGCGACGCCTGCCGCGTCGCCGAGCAGAAGGAGACCATCGACTGGCAGACGCGCGAGCGGGAGCTGCTGCGTCTGCTCGAGCGGCACCGGCGCAACGACGGCTACTACGATTGCGTGGTGCCGGGAAGCGGCGGCAAGGACAGCGGCTACGCCTCGCACATCCTGAAGTACAAGTACGGCATGCACCCGCTGACGGTGACCTGGCCGCCGATCCTGTACACCGGCATCGGCTGGAAGAATTTCTGCCGCTGGCTCGACGTCGGCGGCTTCGACAACATCTCCTACCGCCCAAACGGCCGCGTGCACCGGCTGCTGACGCGGCTCGCCATCGAGAACCTGCTGCACCCGTTCCAGACTTTCATCCTCGGCCAGAAGAATCTGGCGCCGAAGATCGCCATGCAGTACGGCGTGCCGCTCATCTTCTACGGCGAGAACGAGGCCGAATACGGCAACGCCATCGCCGACAACGCTTCGTCGCTGCGCGACGCGTCCTACCACACGATGCGCGACCTGTCGGAGGTCTACCTCGCCGGGCAGTCGATCCCCGAGCTGCGCGAGCGGCACCAGCTGACGCTCGGCGATCTCGCGCCTTATCTGCCCGCCGACTATCACCTGCTGGAGCAGAGCAAGATCGAGGTGCACTATCTCGGCTACTATCTGCGGTGGACCCCACAGGAAAGCTATTACTACAGCGTGGAGCACACCGGCTTCGAGGCGAACCCCGTGCGCACCGAAGGCACCTACAGCAAGTACAACAGCCTCGACGACATGATCGACGGCCTGCACTACTACACCACCTACATGAAGTTCGGCCTCGGGCGCGCCACCTACGACGCCTCGCAGGAAATCCGCAACCGGCACCTGACGCGCGAAGAGGCGCTATCCCTCGTGCGCCGCTTCGACGGCGAATTTCCTGCGCGTTACTTCAAGGAAGTCATGGACCACATCGGGCTCGCACCCGAGCGCTTCCACGAGCTTTGCGACCAGTTTCGCTCGCCCCACCTGTGGCGACGGGAGGGGGACACCTGGGCCCTGCGCCATCCGCTCGCCTGAGCGCCGTGACGGCGGCGACCACGCCATGAGCGCGGCCGAAGCCTCTTTTGCCGCGCTGGTCGTCGCCGACACCGCCTCCATCCGCGACGCGATGCAGGCGATCAACTCGAACAGCCGGGAAGTCGCGCTGGTGCGGGACAACGCCGGCCGCATCGTCGGCCTGGTGTCCGATGGCGACATCCGGCGCGGCCTGCTCGCCGGGCTGACCCTGGCCGCCGCGGTGACCCAGGTCATGACGCGCGATTTCTTCGTCGTCGGCCCCGAGATGGACCGCGCCTCGGTGCTCGACACGATGAAAGCGCGCAGCTTCCAGCACGTGCCGGTGCTCGACCGCGACCGCCGCCTGGTGGCGGTTCATTTCCTCACCGATCTGATCGGCGCGGGGGAAAAACCCAATATCGCGGTAGTCATGGCGGGCGGCATGGGCACGCGCCTGCGGCCAGTGACCGAGAAGCTGCCCAAGCCGATGGTGGAGGTGGCGGGGCGGCCGATGCTCGAGCGCATCGTGCTCCATCTCGTCGGCCACGGCGTGCGTACCATCTACGTCGCGGTCAAGTTCATGGCCGAGGTGATCGAGAAGCACTTCGGCGACGGCGAGGCCTTCGGCTGCCGCATCCACTACCTGCACGAATCGAAGCCGCTTGGCACCGGCGGCGCGCTGTCGCTGCTGCCGCAGCGGCCGCAGCACCCGATGCTGGTGCTGAACGGCGACCTCATCACGCGCGTCGACCTCAGCGCCATGCTCGAAGCGCACTCCCGCAGCCGCTGCGCCGCGACCATCGGCGTCGGGCCGTACGAAGTGCAGCTGCCCTTCGGCACCATCAGCGAGCGCGGCGGGCGTCTGCTCGCGCTGGAGGAGAAGCCCAAGGTGCAGTTCCTGGTCAACCGGGGCATCTACGTGCTCGAGCCGGCGGCGCTCGATTTCGTAGCGCGCGATACGGAGTTCCCGATTACCGCGCTGTTCGAGCGCCTGCTGCAGGAGAAGATGGCGGTCGGCGTCTACAACTTCGAGGATTCCTGGTTCGACGTCGGGGTGCCGGAGGATCTGCGCCGGGTTCACGGCCTGACCTAGCGCCGCCGTGGCGACAGCGCGCCAGCCGATCGTCTACCTTCCGGTCGAATTCCAGGCGCGGGAGTTCGACAGCAAGACCTTTCTCGCCGCTGCCCTCGCGCAGCGCGGCTACGCGGTGGTCCTCGGCCAGCAGTGGATGCTGCTTGCCAACCTCGACCGCCTGCCGCCGGGCGCGATCCTGTTCAAGAGCTTCAACAAGATCCACCAGCCGGCGATGGCAGCGGCGCGCGCTGCGGGGCACCGCGTGTTCGCGCTGGAGGAAGAGCTGCTGGCGCAGGTCGACGAGAAGGCCATCGTCTCGCTGTGCACCGAGGGCATCTTCACTTCGGTCGATATGATCCTGGCGCACGGCGACTTCGAGCGCGATATCCTGCGCCGCCTCGCGGCCGGCAGGACGCGCGTCGAAACGGCGGGCAACGGGCGTGTCGACCTGCTCAAGCCGCGCTACCGCGCGTTTTTCGCCGCCCAGGTCGACGAGCTGCGGCTGCGCTACGGCGACTATGTCCTGGTCAACACCAACCTGCCGGTGCTCAACAGCATCTGGAACAGCGTCGAGCAGGTGACCGAAATACAGGCGCAGGCCGGCTTCATCGACAAGAACGACCCGGTCTCCATGCAGGGCTGGCGCGACTACCTGGCCTTTGAGGAGGCCAACCTCGCGGCCATCAAGGCTGCCGTGCTCGAGCTTGCCCGGCGCCGCCCGGCGCAGAAAATCCTGGTGCGCCCGCATCCGGGGGAGGACCTGCGCATGTGGCAGGCGGCTTTCCCGGCCTGCCCGAATGTCGTCGTGGTGCGCGAAGGCTCTCATGTGCCCTGGACCCTGGGCTGCCGCGTGCTGCTGCATACCTCGTGCACCACCGGATTCGAGGCCAACGTCGCCGGGCGCGCCGCGCTCAGCCTGGTGCCGCGCACCGGCTGGATCAGCGAATCGCTGATGTCGAACCGGGTCAACCCGGTGTTCCGCGATCCGCTCGCGCTGGTGCAGGCGGCGGAACGCGTACTCGACGGCGGCACGACCCCTGCGGCGGCGGCCTCGCGCGAGGCGCCGGAGCATTTCGTCTGGAATTACGACGCCCACCTCGGCGTCGAACGCCTGGCCGCGCTGCTGACGGAAGGCTTGCCGGCGCCCGGGCCGGTTACGCTGCCGCCGCTGCAAGGCGTCTCGCGCGACGAGCGGCTGGCGCTCAAGTTCACCGTATCGCCGCAGGAATGCGCGGCCAATGTCCAGCGCATTGCCGAGGTGGCCGGCATGAAGCCGGCGCTCGAGGTCAGAGCCTTGGGCGAAAGCCTGTTCCTGGTGGCGCCCGCGAGCCTCGCTTCCCGCATCGCGAGCGCGGCGCCGATTCCCGACTACGCGCAGCTGCGCCGTGCGATCGAGGGCGCCTGCCAGGCCGGCAAATTCCAGCAGGCGGTCGACCTCTTCCGCCACCACTTCAGCGAGGCGCATCGCCACCCGGATCTGTGCTTCTTCGCCGGTGTCGCGTTGTTCGAGCTGGGCAAGCCGGCACTCGCCCTGCAGTATTTCCAGACCGCCACCGCCGCCGCCAATGCCGTGAATCCGGATCTCGCCTACTGGATGGCGCGCGCCTACCACCGGCTGGGCGACCTCGAGTCCGGGCTGCGCCTTGCCGAGCAGGCGTACCGGCAGATGCCGCTGCAGCCGGGCTATTACGATTTCTTCAAGGAACTTGCGCTGCGCACCGGCAAGGAGGTGCCCGAGCACTGGCTGGTGATCGGCTGCTCCCACGTCCGCTACTTCCGCTACCTGCAGCTGAACCATGCGCGGTTCTTCGCGCAGCGGGTGCACCTCGACTGCTACGAATTCGGCGGCGCGACGGCCTATGGGCTGGGCCACGCCGACTCGCAGGCCGGCGCGCTGAAGGCCACGCGCCAATTGCGCCCGCGCATCGCACAGTCCGCGCGCGTGCTGGTGTACTTCGGCGAGGTCGACTGCCGCCGCGCGGCCTGGAAGGCCGCCGCCACCTCGGGGCGGCCGATCGAGGAGATGATCGCGGAGTCCGCCGCACGGCTAGAGGCCTACATCGCGCAGGAAATCCTGCCGCATAACCGCAACGTCGTGCTGCTCGGCGCGAAGCCGCAGATCATCGCCGACGCCGATTTCTACCGCAACACGCTGGTCGACGAGCGCACCGTGTTCCAACCGCTCGCGGAGCGCGAGCGCGTGACCCTGATGTTCAACGCTCTCGCGCGCCAGGCGGCGGCGCGGCTGAAGGTCGACTACGCCGACATCGACCACGTGCTGGCGGACGAAAAGTCACGACAGCAGTTCTTCAAGAAGGCGTTCTGGGACGGCTACAGCGACGACACGCACGGCAACGTCGACTATTTCGCCACCCTGTACTACCAGCGCCTGCAGGAATTTCTCTAGCCGCCGCGGTCAGGCGCGGTAGATCGCGCCGAGAATGCGCGGCCCGCGTGCACCGGTCGCTCCGCCCAGGTCGACCGCGGCGCCGTCGAGCGTCTGCTTGGCCAGCCAGGCAAACGCCAGGGCTTCGACCAGCGTCGCGGCAATGCCATGGCGATCGCTCGGCTCGACCGGCACGGGCGCGAGCAGCGTGGCGAGGCGGCGCATCAAGGCCCCATTGGACGCGCCGCCGCCGCAGACGATGACGCGCGCCGTGCCCATGCAGGCGTCGGTGGCGCTGCGCGCGGTGAGTTCGAGCAACGTGGCTTGCACCGCGCGCGGCTCCTCGCCGCGCAGGCGGGCGTCGAGCCAGGCGTGATTGAAGAGTTCGCGACCCGTACTCTTCGGCGCCCGCGCGCTAAAAAACGGCTCGTCGAGAAGCCGCTGCAGCAGGGCGGCGTCCACTTTTCCGCCCGCCGCCCACGCGCCATCCGAGTCGTGCGGCGCGCCCAGATGCTTCTGCGCCCACAGATCCATCAGGCAATTTCCCGGGCCGCAGTCGAAACCCGTCACCGCCCCGGTCGCAGGCAGCCGGGTGATATTGGCGATGCCGCCGAGATTGAGAATCGCGCGCGCCTCCCCGGGGTGCCGGAAAACCGCGGCGTGGAAGGCCGGCACGAGCGGCGCGCCCTGTCCGCCGGCGGCGATGTCGCGGCTGCGGAAATCGGCCACCACGGTCACGCCTGAGAGTTCGGCGAGCAATGCGGCGTTGCCGAGCTGCACCGTGTAGCCGCGCTCGGGCCGGTGGCGCACGGTCTGGCCATGGCAGCCGAGCGCGCGAATGTCGCTCGCCTGCTTGCCGCTTTTCGCCAGGAGCTCGGCAAGCGCCGCGGCGTAGCGCCGCGCGAGATCATTGGCGAGACGAGAGGCGCGGTCGATCTCGTCGCTGCCCGGGGCATTGAGCGCGAGAAGCGCGGCGCGCAGGCCGGCATCGAACGGCTGGTGCACGGCGCCGAGAAGGCGCGGCTGCGCGCCGGAGAGATCGGCCAGCGCGGCGTCGACGCCGTCGAGGCTGGTGCCCGACATCAGGCCGACGTACAGCGCCGCGTTCACTCCAGGAACGCGATCGGGCTGGCGGCGATCAGCTGGAGCTGCGAGAGCAACGGCGCGGTCTGCTGGCGAAAGGCCTCCAGCTCGCGCGCCGGCACCGGCTCGCCCGCCGGCAACGCGATCGAGCGCGGATTGCGCGCCACGCCGGCGACGCGAAACTCGTAGTGCAGGTGCGGCCCGGTGGCCCAGCCGCTCTGGCCGACGAAGCCGACGCTGTCGCCTTGCGCAAGGCGCGCACCGCGCCGCACGCCGGCGGCGAAGCCTCGCAGGTGCGCATACACCGTGCTGTAGGAGCCGCGGTGGCGCAGGACGGCGACCATGCCGTAGCCGCCGCGCTCGCCGGCGAATTCGACCACGCCGTCGCCCACCGCGCGTACCCGCGTGCCGGCCGGAGCGGCATAGTCGACGCCCTGATGGGCGCTCCAGGTGCGGAACATCGGGTGCACGCGCCCGCCGAAGCCCGAGCTGATGCGCGAGAACTCGAGCGGCGCGCGCAGGAAAGCCTTGCGCAGGTTGCCGCCGTCCGGGCCGTAATAACCGGCGCCGTAGCGCACCGCCCGAAAGCTGCGCTTCTGATTGACAAATTCCGCCGCCACCACGCGCCCGGCGCGCACCGGCCTGCCTGCCAGCGAGTGCGTTTCGTAGACCACCGCGAAGCGGTCGCCCTGGCGCAGGTCGCGATAGAAATCGATGTCGCCGGCGAAGACATCGGCGAGTTGAATGGCGACGCTGTCCGGGATGCCGGCCGTGTCGGCTGCGGCGAAGAGCGAAGTGCGGATCACGCCCGAGCGCATCGCGACCCGGGTGTCGAGCGCCGCCGGCCGGTCCGCCGTGCGCAGCGCATCGCCTTCGGCGCTGATCTCGATCAAGCGGTCGCGCTCGGCAAGAAAACGCAGGCTAAGCGGCAGGCCGTCGGCGCTCAGTTCGGCGTCGACGGTCGAGCCCGGGCGCAGCTGCCGCATCGCCGGCAGGCGCGCGAGGCGCGCGATGTGCCCATCGGCGACGCCGAGCCGCGCCAGGAATCCGCCCAGCGTGTCGCCGCGCTGAAAGCGTTCTTCGCGCAGGTAGGTCGCGGGCGCGGGCGCCGGCCACACGGCGAGCCGCAGCTCTTCCTCGAGCCGGCTGGGCGCCGGCGCCGCGTCCGCGTACGGCGCGCCCGGCATCGAGCCGATGACGGCCACCGCGACGACGGCGGTAAGCAGCGCCAACGCGGCCACGCGCCACTGAGTCCCGGACCACTGCATGGATCGGCTAGAATCCCTTTTTATTCAGAAGCCTGCGGAGTCTAACACCGCCGGGGGCCACTCGACCATGTCGCGCATCACGCAGGCCATTGAAATCATCCGCCGGGGTTGCGACGAGCTGATCGTCGAAGCGGAGCTGGCGAAAAAGCTCGAGAGCGGCCGGCCGCTGCGCGTCAAGCTCGGCCTCGATCCGACCGCGCCCGACCTGCATCTCGGCCATACGGTGGTAATCAACAAGCTGCGCGATTTCCAAAATCTCGGTCACCAGGTGCAGTTCCTGATCGGCGACTTCACCGGCATGATCGGTGACCCGACCGGCAAGAACCAGACGCGGCCGCCGCTCAGCCGCAAGGAGATTCTTGCCAACGCCAAGACCTACCGCGCCCAGGTGTTCAAGATTCTGGATAAGAGCAAGACGCAGGTGCTTTACAACTCGAAGTGGTCGGACAAGCTCGGCGCCGAAGGCATGATCCGGCTCGCTGCGCGCTATACCGTGGCGCGGCTCCTCGAACGGGACGACTTCAGCAAGCGGTTCAAAAGCAACCAACCCATCGCGCTACACGAATTGCTCTACCCGCTGATGCAGGGCTACGACTCGGTAGCGATGAAGGCCGACGTCGAGCTCGGCGGCACCGACCAGAAATTCAACCTGCTGGTGGGACGCGAGCTGCAGAAGCAGGTCGGGCAGGAGCCGCAGTGTATCTTGACCATGCCGCTCCTCGAAGGCACCGACGGCGTCGAAAAAATGTCCAAGTCGCTCGGCAATTACATTGGAATCAACGAACCACCGGCGGAGATCTTCGGCAAGCTGATGCGCATCTCCGACGAGTTGATGTGGCGCTACATCGAGCTGCTGTCGTTCGAGGACCAGGCGAAGATCACGGCGAAGAAGAAGGCCGTGCAGGAAGGATCGAACCCGCGCGACGTGAAGTTCGATTTCGCGTCGGAGATCGTCGAGCGATTCCACGGCCGGAAGGCGGCGCTAGCGGCGGCGCGCGGCTTCGATGCGCAATTCCGGGATGGCGCGCTGCCCGACGAGATGCCGGAGCTGTTCTATCCCGCGGCGGGCCTCCCCATTACCCAACTTCTGAAGCAGCTGAACCTGGTGCCGAGTACGACGGAAGCCAGCCGCTTGATCGAGCAGGGCGGCGTGAAGGTGAACGGCGACCGCGTGTCGGACCGCGGGCGAAGGCTGACGAAGGGCACCTACGTGATTCAGGTCGGCAAGCGCAAGTTCGCGCGCGTGCACCTCGCCTAGCGGCGGTGGCGGCGAGCCTCGACTCGATCTTCGCGGCGGGCGCGGCGGCGCTCGATGCGAATGACTTCGGCCGCGCCGAAGCGCTGTTCGGTTCGATCGTCGCCGCCGACCCGCGCTCGCACGAAGCCTGGAACGCGCTTGCAGTGGTCGCGGTGCGCGCCGGTGCGCCCGAGATTGCGACCGAGCGCGCGCGCCGGGCGCTGGAGTTCGACCGCCGCAACCCGCTCTACCTCAACAACCTCGGCGTCGCCTATGGCGAGTTGCGCGACTTTGCCGCGGCCGAGGCGCAGTTCCGGCGCGCGCTCAAGGCCAAGCCGGTCTATGCCGAAGCGCTCTATAACCTCGGCAAGGTGCTGCACAAGCAGGGCAGGCTCGGCGACGCGCTCAAGGCCTACGAGCGCGCGTACGCCATCGATGCCGACCACGCGGGTTTGCGGCTCAACCTGGCCGGGATGTACCTGCTGCACGGCCGCGCCGAGCGCTGCGTGGCGACGCTCGACCAGGAGCGCGGCGAACGCAGCGACAGCTTCGTCGGCCTGTATGCCGAGGCGCTCGCGGAGCTGCAAGGTCGCGAAGCGGGCATTTTCTGGCTCGAGCGCCAGGTGGAAATGCCGGGCGGAGAACGCCACCGGTTTGCCCTCGGCACCATGCTGCTCGGCCGCGGCCGCTGGCAGGAGGGTTGGAACGCCTACCAGTCGCGCCGCAGCCCGAGTGCCGCCGAACGCGTCGGCCACCATGCGGGGGTGTTGCCGCCGCGCCTCGACAGCAAGCGCATCGTGCTGCGCGGCGAGCAGGGACTCGGCGACCGCCTGTTCTTCCTGCGCTTCGCACCGCGGCTGCGCGAGCTGGGCGCGCATGTCACGCTGCAGTGCGCGCCGGCGCTGGCCGGCGTGCTGCGCGGGGCCGCGGCCGCAGACGAGATGATTGATGAGAACGCGCCGCTTGACCTGGGGAAATTCGATTACCGCATCTGGCTCGGCGATCTGCCGCAGATTCTCGAGAACGCCGACACTCCGCCGGCGCTCGCGCTCCGGCGCGATGCCGATGCGGATGCGCGGGCGGCGCGCCAGCTCGCCGGGTTCGGTCCGGCGCCGTACCTCGGGATCACCTGGCGCGCGGGGACCGATGTCCTGGTGCGGCAGGAGTTCGCCGAAGAGGGCCGGCTGCTGTCGAAGGAAATTTCCCCGGCGCTTCTCGGCGCAGCGCTGCGCGGCTGGTCCGGAACGCTGCTCGCGCTGCAGCGCCATCCGGCGCCGGGCGAGATCGAAGCCTTGAGTCAGGCAGCGCAGCAGCCGGTGCACAACCTGTCGGCAGCCAACGAAAATCTCGCCAAAATGCTGGCGCTGCTCGGCCAGCTGCAAGACTACGTCACGGTGAGCAATACCAACCTTCACCTGCACGCGGGCATCGGCGGGCGTGCGCACGTGCTGGTACCGCGCCCGGCGGAATGGCGCTGGATGGACGAGGGCGAGCGCTCGCCCTGGTTTCCCGAATTTCCCATCTACCGCCAGCCGCCCTCGCGCGACTGGACCGAGCCGCTTTCCCGCTTGCGGAGGGATCTGATTGGTTAATTACGAGGTCTATGCCGTCAAGTACGCCCACCATGAGCGGCGCGCCGCCGAAAATTTCATTGGCGGTGATCCGCACGACGGTCCGATGCCGCTCGACTACTTCGTCTGGCTGCTGCGCGGCACGGATGGTAAAAATGCGCGCGAGATTGTCGTCGACACTGGGTTCTCCGCCGCGATGGCGGCGAAACGCGCGCGTGAGCATTTGCGCTGTCCGACCGCAGGCCTCAAATTACTCGGCGTCGATTCAAAAAAAATTAAGACTGTTGTTATCACTCATCTGCATTATGACCACGTCGGCAATTTCGAGCTGTTTCCTTCAGCCACCTTCCACCTGCAGGACCTCGAGATGCGCTACGCCACCGGACGCCACATGGGGCAGCCGGTGTTCCGCGGCGCCTACGAGGTCGAGGACGTAGTCGGCATGGTGCGCAGCGTTTACGCCGGTCGCGTGCGTTTTCACGACGGCGACGCCGAGCTCGCGCCGGGCGTTTCGGTGCATCTGATCGGCGGCCACACCATGGGGCTGCAGGTGGTGCGCGTGGCGACGCGGCGCGGCTGGGTGGTGCTCGCTTCGGATGCCAGCCACTTTTACGCCAATATGGAGCAGGAGCGCCCGTTTCCCATCGTCTATAACGTCGCCGACATGGTCGAGGGCTACGCGCGCCTGCGCGCCCTCGCCGATACGCCGGCGCACATCATCCCGGGCCACGACCCGCTGGTGCTCAGCCGCTACCCAGCGCCGTCGAAGGACCTGGAAGGCATTGTTGTCCGCCTCGACTAGGGCTACCATTTTCGCTCCTGAGGAGGAGACCATGATGAAACGACGCCTTTCCATCGCCGCTTGCGCGGTCGCGGCGGCCTTCGCGCTGCCTGCCGTCGCACAGCAGCAGCCGGCCGCGCCTGCGGTCAAGCAGCTCAAGATGCAGTCGACCTGGCCGGCGAGCCTGACGCTGCAGGACAACTTCAAGTACTGGGCCGAGCGCGTCGGCGTGCTGACGCGCGGCGAGATCAAGATCGACGCCGCTGCCGCCGGACAGTACGTCCCCGCGTTCGAGATTCTCGACGCCACGCACAAGAAGGTGATCGACGGCGGGCACGGCGTCGCTTACTACTGGGTCGGCAAGAACAAGACGGCAACGCTGTTCTCGGCCACGCCCGCGGGTCCTTTCGGCATGGACCATTTCGACTTCCTCGGCTGGATGTACGAAGGCGGCGGCATGGAGATGTACTGGGAGTTCTACCGCGACATCCTGAAGCTGAACATCGTCGCCTGGCCGATCGGCGGTTCCAGCCCGCAGGCCTTCGGCTGGTTCAAGCGGCCGATCAAGAGCCTGGCCGACTTCAAGGGCATGAAGTGCCGGCAGACCGGCATCGTCGCCGAGATCTACCAGAGGATGGGCATGCAGACGGTCAACATGCCGGGCGGCGAGATCGTGCCGTCGGCGCAGCGCGGCGTGATCGACTGCGCCGAATGGGTCGGCGGCATCGAGGACCTGCGCCTCGGCCTGCCGCAAGTGTGGAAGTATCACTACACGCCCGGCATGCACGAGAGCAATTCGATGCTCGAGGTGATGATGAACGGCGACGTGTGGCGGGGGATGACCACGCATCAGCAGGAGGCGGTGCGCGCGGCGGTGTCCGAGACTTTCGTCCGCTGGGGCGTCAAGTGGCAGAAGCAGAATGCCGACGCGATCGAGGAGATGCGCACCAAGTACGGCACGCAGATCCTGCGCACGCCGCCGGAGATCCTGATCGACTTCATGCGCACCTGGGACAAGATGGCGGTCGAGGAGTCGGCCAAGGACCCGTTCTTCAAGAAGGTGCTCGAGTCGCAGCGCGTGTACGCGGCGAAAGTGGTGCCGGCCAAGCGCTTCATGTATCCGCCGTACTCGTTTGCGGCGAACTACTACTTCCCCGAGGAGCGCAAGCCAGCGGCGAAGGGCAAATCGAAGTAGCGGCTCCCTGAAAGGGTGCAGGCAGGGCGGCCGTGGCCGCCCTGCCTATTTCCGTTGACCGGCCCCTGCCGCCCCGTGTAGTCTGCGTTTCGCCTTGCGAAACCACCTAAGAGGAGGAGGGACGTCATGAGGCCTTTCGTCAAATCAGTTGCGGCTCTTGCAGCAGCCGCGGCGTTCAGTGCGCCGGTACAGGCGCAAAACGTCAATCTCAAGATGCAGGCCACCTGGCCCGCCAGCCTGACGCTGTACGAGAACTTCACCTATTTCGTCGAGCGCGTCGGCAAGCTGTCCAACGGCACGCTGAAGATCGACGCCATGCCGGCCGGACAAGTGGTGCCGGCCTTCGAGGTGCTCGACGCCACGCATAAGAAGGTGATCGACGGGGCGCATTCCTGGTCGGGTTACTGGGTCGGCAAGAACAAGGCGGCGATTCTCTGCACCGGCGGTCCGGGCGGAACGTTCGGCATGGACATGATCGACGCCATCGGCTGGATGCACCACGGCGGCGGCAACGAGTTCTGCAACGAGTTCTTCCAGAAAGAGCTCAAGCTCAACATCGTGTGGTTCCCGATCCTGCCCTCCGGCCCGCAGGCCTTCGGCTGGTTCAAGCGGCCGATCAAGAACCTGGCCGACTTCAAGGGCATGAAGTGCCGCCAGACCGGCATGGCCGCCGAAGTCTGGCAGCGCATGGGCATGACCACGGTCAACATGCCGGGCGGCGAGATCATCCCGTCGGCGCAGCGCGGCGTGATCGACTGCGCCGAGTGGGTCGGCGGCGTGGAAGACCTGCGCCTTGGCTTCCACAACGTCTGGAAGTACCACTACACGCCGGGCATGCACGAGAACGTCACCATCGGCGAGATCGTGTTCAACGGCGACGTGTGGAAATCGCTGTCGACGCAGCACCAGGAGATGATCAAGTCGGCCGCCAACGAGACTTTCCTCATCTGGTGGGCGAAATGGCAGAGGCAGAACGCCGAGGCGCTGCTCGAGCTGCAGCAGAAGCACGGCGTGCGCATCCTGCGTACCCCGCCCGACATCCTGACGGAGTTCCTGAAGACCTGGGACATCATCGCCGCCGAGGAAGGCAAGAAGAGCCCGTTCTTCAAGAAGGTGCACGATTCGCAGCGCACCTACGCGTCGCTGGTGGTCCCGGCGAAGCGCTTTTATTTCCCGCCGTATTCGTTTGCGGCGAACTACTACTGGCCGGAAGGCGGCGCCAAGGCCGTAGCGGCCAAGAAGTAAGCTTGCAATCGGAAACGGGGGCGGTGATCCGCCCCCGTTTGATTTGGGGGACGAATGGCTGAGCAGTCCGCGGGCCTGATCAGGGCGGTCCGCATCATCGACAAATTCACCGACACCACCGGTGTCTGGATCGCGTGGCTGAACGTGCCGCTGGTGCTGGCCGTCGCCTACGAGGTCATCGCCCGCTATCTCTTCAATGCGCCGACCATCTGGTCGTTCGACGTCACCTACATGCTCTACGGCACCATCTTCATGCTCGGCGCCGCGTACGCGCTGCACAAGGGAGCGCACATCCGTACCGACTTCTACTACGAGAAGTGGAGCGACCGCACGCGCGGCGTGGTGGATTCGATTTCCTACATCGTGTTCTTCTTCCCGTCGATCATCATGCTCGGCATCGCCGGCGGCAACGAGGCCTGGTACTCGTTCACCATCAACGAACTTTCCGAGCAGACGCCGTGGCGGCCGATCCTGTACCCGTTCAAGGCCGTGGTGCCCCTAACCTGCCTGCTGCTGCTGGTGCAGGGCATCTCCGAGCTGATCAAGAGCTTCTACGCCGCGCGCACCGGCATCGTGCTCGAGCACAAGGAGAAGGTCGAGATATGACCCCCGAGATCCTGCTCGGGCTGATCATGCTGATCGTGATGCTGTTCGCGATCTTCATCGGCATCCAGATCTCCTTCACGCTGCTGTTCCTCGCGCTCACCTTCGGCTACTTCGCCCTCGGCAAGGTGGTGTTCGACCTCGCCTACTTCAACACCATCGGCATGATGAAGGAGGAGGTGCTGGCGGCGGTGCCGCTGTTCATCTTCATGGGCTTCCTCACCGAGCAGGCCGGCCTGATGGAGCGCCTCTTTTCCGCCCTGCGCATGATGCTCGCGCCGGTGCGAGGCTCGCTCTACATCGTCGTCATCCTGACTTCCACGGTTTTCGCCATGGCCACCGGCATCGTGGGCGCGGCGGTCACGGTGCTCGGCATCATGGCCGGGCCGATCATGATCAAGACGAAGTACGACCCAGAACTTTCCGCCGGCGCCATCACCGCGGGCGGCACGCTCGGCATCCTGATACCGCCGTCGGTGATGCTGATCGTGATGGGACCGGTGCTCGGCGTGTCGGTGGCCGACCTGTATGCCGCGGCCTTCGGG
Organism: Burkholderiales bacterium; assembly: GCA_036394595.1. Lineage (GTDB taxonomy): Bacteria > Pseudomonadota > Gammaproteobacteria > Burkholderiales > SG8-39 > SCGC-AG-212-J23. The sequence continues at coordinate 25,244 of DASWEU010000203.1, forward strand.
CCCGGTTTCCTGCTGGCCGGGATCTACCTTGTCTACCTGATCGTTCGCAGCACCATCAACCCGAAGCTCGGGCCGCCGGTGCCGCAGGAGGAGCGCGTCACCAGCATTTACCTGATCCTGAGGGAAGTGGTGGTCGGCGTCCTGCCGTTGTTCCTGCTGATCGGCTTCACGCTGGGCTCGATCCTCGCGGGCCTCGCCACCCCGACCGAGGCGGCCGGGATCGGCGCGCTCGGCGCGGTCATCCTCTCCATCTGCTACGGCCGGTTCACTTACGCCGGCCTCAAGCAGGCCTGCATCAGCGCGACCATGACCTCCAGCATGGTGCTGCTGCTCGCGGTCACCTCCAATATCTTCGGCGCCGTGTTCGCGCGCATGGGCACGGCGAACTGGATCACCGAGGCGATGGTCGCGCTGCCGGTGCCGCCGCTGCTGATGCTCGGTTTCGTCGTCGCCCTCATTTTCCTGCTGGGCTGGCCGTTCGAGTGGCCGGCGATCATCCTGGTGTTCCTGCCGATTTTCTATCCGGTGGTCGACGCCTTGCGTCCCTCCGTCTCGCAGACGCTCGGCATCGCGCCCGAGATGTTCATGATCTGGTTCGGCGCGCTGGTCGCGGTCACCTTGCAGACCGCTTATTTGTCGCCGCCCGTAGCGATGTCGGCGTATTACCTCAAGCAGGTGGTGAAGGACTGGTCGCTCGCCACCATCTACCGGGGCATGTTCCAGTTCATGGGGCTGCAATGCCTCGCCATCGCGATCGTGATGTTCGTGCCCTCGATCGCCACTTACTTCCCCTCGCACCTGCAGGCTGAATCGCGCGCGATACAGACCGAGGAAGTCGACGACAGCATGAACCGGCTGGAGGAAGATCCGCTCAAGCAGGGCCAAAGCACAGATGAGGAGGCAGGAGAGAAGAAATAAAACCAACGCACTGCAATCGAGCCGGGCTTCGTGCTCGGCTTTTTTTTGACGATATTAGACTTCGCGTACCACGTTATTCCGGCACCCGTTTAAAGCCCGCGGCGCCAGCCTCATTCAGGCATTTGTTGAATTCCCTCACGGCACCTGCATTGCTGATCATCCCGCCTTGGCTCTTGTAGCAGTACCGCTTCTCGCCTTTGTCGTTAATGAGAGTCGCGCTATCGGGCAACGTGGCGCATCCGGCAATCACCAGTAACAGCATCGGCGCAATAGTTTTCATCGTTCCCCTTTCGGCGCAAATAGGTTTAACTGCTCCCATGCTTCGGCTTCTTCGGGACGAGTTTGTCCAGCGCCTTGCTGAACGCTTCCGGACTCTCGCCCACGCCTAGCTTCTTCGCTGCGTCCTCAGCAAATTGGAAAGTAGGAAGAGGATTTTTCACAAAAAGGTGCGTTCTTAGTTCGCGCAATTGCTCTGGCGTAAATGGCAAGCGGTAAAGCGGTACGGTTTTCCTGCCATGAACCTGGCGGCGTTGTCCCTTGGCAACTTCCTTTCCTTCTTTCAGTGCGCCAGATACACCATGGGAAAAGGTCGGCGGAGTTCCTAACTCTTCGAGTGCATAGGACGTATAGGCGAGTCCATCGGCGGATTGCGCCCCAGCGCACTCTTTCTTTTCGCCAAACGTTATGGTGCCGAGAAGTCTTCGTACACTCTCAGTAGACTTCTCGCTCTTCATTAGGTGGAAGATGCGTTCCGCATCCCCAGCGTTTTGATGTCCTGCTTCAAGTACAACGTGGAGGGTATGTGGCCCTTTCTTTCCTATCAACTCCTGCTCAACCATGACGATTAGAGCGCTCATGCACATACGGAAACAGAGTCCGTATTTTGAATCTGGGATCGCAGTTCCCTTGGGCCGATTACCGACAATTTTGTAGTGCTGGTCATAATCGTCATGCGGAAGAACGGCAGAAAAACCAAAGATCGTGTGCGCCTGTGAAATCTTTTCAGACTTTCTGAAGGTTCGATTTCTCTTGTCCTCTGACCATCCTTTAGCAATGCCGTCCCGCTGAAAGATTTCCTTGGCGTGAAAGTAGGGAATCTCAAAGGTTTTGAGCATTCGGACCCACTTCTTTTCGAATTTCCGCCACGCCCCGGCATAGCCTACATATCCAGCCATGACCGTCTTTTGAGCGCCACGATGGACGCCGCTTTCATCCATATAAGCTGTCAGGATCACGAATATTCTTTCGGAGTCCCAACGATGGAAGACGCCGAGGGATAGGGAATAGATAAATCCAAGCGGGTTCATCGTACCCCCGGACCCGGTTTTGGTACGCGAAGTCTCATAGCGTCTTTTTTTTGCTATAACAAACGCATGAAGTTCGATTTCGACGCGCCGGTCGATCGCGCGGGGACCTGGAGCACGCGCTGGGAGCGCCATGCCGGGCGCGACGTCATTCCGCTATGGGTGGCCGATACGGATTTCCGTGCGCCGCCCGCCGTCCTGGAGGCTTTTGCCGAGCGCACCCGGCATGGAGTGTTCGGCTATTCCACGTTGCCGCCGGAACTGGTGGAGGCGATCGTCGAGCGCCTCGCGCGCCTCTACCGCTGGCGCATCGAGCCGTCCTGGATCGTCTTTCTGCCCGGCGTGGTGGCGGGACTGCACCACGCGGCGCGCGTGCTCGTGCCTGCGGGCGGCCGCGTGCTCGTGCCGAGACCCGTCTATCACCACCTGAAGCGCGCCCCCGAGCTCGCGCCGCGGCCCTACAGCGAAGCGCCGCTCGCCCTGCAGCAGGGACGCTGGGTATTTGAAGAGGATTTCTTCGGGAAGAATGCAGACGCCAAGGCGTTCTTCCTGTGCAACCCGCAGAACCCCGGCGGCACGATCTTCCGTCGCGACGAGCTGCTGCGCCTTGCCGAGCTGACGCGCGACATGCTGATCGTCTCTGACGAGATCCATTGCGATCTGCTGCTCGATGCGGGCAAGCCGCACATTCCGATCGCCAGTCTCGCGCCCGAGATTTCGCGCCGCACAGTCACGCTGATGTCGCCGAACAAGACCTTCAACATCCCGGCGGCGGGATGTGCCTGGGCGATCATCGAGGATCCCGGCCTGAGAAAAGCCTTTGCCGCCGACGTCAATGCGCACGTGATGGCCTCGCCGTCGGTCTTCGGCAGCATCGCCGCGCTCGCCGCGCTACAGAGCGGCGCTGCCTGGCTCGCGGCGCAGCTCGACTATCTGCGGGGCAACCGGGATCTGGTGGAAAAAACCATCGGCCTGCCGATGGCGCACGTCGAAGCGACCTATCTCGCCTGGATTGACTGCTCCGCGCTCGGCGCGGAGGACCCGCAGGCGCATTTCCTCAAGCACGGCGTCGCGCTCTCGCCGGGGTCGCAATTCGGCGACGGGCGCTTCGTGCGCCTGAATTTCGGCACCCAGCGGGCGATTCTGAAAAAGGCGCTCGAGCGCATCAGCGCGTCGATCAAGGCCTGAGTTTCCGCAGGGTGAGCGCCGCGTCGAGGATGCGCTCGAGGTGCGGATCGCGCACCCCGACGGCGTGCATGTGGTCGAGCGTATTGCGGATGTAGTCGACGTTGGGGCCGCGCTGGCCGATGCCCTGGGCGACCAGGCGCGCCCGGCCGTGCAGGTCGAGCTCGCGCACATAGGCCGGGTGCGAAGGATCGGCGAGGAAGGCCAGCGCGCGCACCGTGCGCCGGGAGCGGCCGATCTGCGCCGGCACCAGCCTGGGCTGATAGACGCGCCGCGGCATCTCGCGGTGCCACAGGCGGCGCAGCGTGCGGCCGACCTGCGAGGCGGCAATGCGGTAGACCATGCCCCAGCAGGAGCCGCCACGGCACAGCCCCATCACCAGGCCCGGCCGGCGATGCGTGCCGCGGTAGCGCGTCGAGAGAATGCAAAGCGCGCGGTGATAGCCGTGTACGCGGGCCACCAGGCGCTCACGAAAGGAAAAACAGGGCGACCACATCAGGGAGCCGTAGGCAAATACCCACAGACCGCCTCGGGGGATTTGCGCGCTGAAATCGCGGAGCTTCATCTAACACTCCGGATTATAAAGAGATCGCGCCTGTCAACCAGCTGACTGCCGATGCGTTGTTGGGATTACGTTATCTACCAAGGAGAAGTTCGGATGAAGAAGCTACTTGCAATCCTGGTTGCGTCCGCCTTCACGGCGGTCGCGTTCGCCCAGGCCCCCGCC
>DASWEU010000204.1:0-1694 GCA_036394595.1 Burkholderiales bacterium
TCACGCCAACTCACGGCCGATGCGGACCTGACCCTGGCGCGCGCCCGCTTTACCGGTGGTCAATACATCCCTGGTGCGCCCAGCAGCACCTTCTCCGCCGGCACCACGTATGAGCAGGGACGGTTGAGCGGCAGCCTGCGCGTGCGCCATTTCGGGTCGCGGCCGCTGACCGAAGACAACTCGCAGCGCTCCGGGTCGTCGACGCTGGTGAACGCACTGCTCGCCTACGCGGCGGCCGAGCGCATCAAGTTCCGGCTGGAAGTGCTGAACCTCTTCAACCGCGCAGCGGACGACATCACTTACTTCTACGCTTCGCGGCTGTCGGGCGAGCCGGCCGCCGGCGTCGAGGACAAGCACTTCCATCCGGCAGAGCCGAGAACGCTGCGCGTCTCTGTCCTGCTGCGAATCTAGAAACGCGTGCTCAGTCCCAGCACGAGCGAGCGCGAAGCGATGAGCTGCACGCCGTTCACGTATTGATAGACCGGCAGCTGGAAGAAACCGTACGCCTGAATCTTGGGGCTAAAGGCGTAGCTCACGCCGGGACTGAGCCATAACGACCTGCCCCCGGAGTCGTCCGGCTCTGCCTGCGCGCCGCTGTCGCGGCCCTTGATCTGGCCGTTCGCCTGCAACAGCAGCGCCAGCCGCTCCCGCGCCTCGTAGCGCAAGCCGGCATCCAGGAACAGGCGCCGTCCGGGTTTGTAATCATCCCGGGCGTTGAGCGGCATCTGCACCAGGCCCTGCGCGAACCAGGAGAGATCCTTCAGCGGCAAGGCACGGCGCACGAAGGCGCCGACAAGCGCGTCCGTGGTGCCGGTGCCCGGCTGCAGCGTGCGCTCGGCGCGCTCACCCTCGGCGTTGGAGATGGTGTGGCTGCCGGTCGGCAGCTTGGCGCCGAAGTAGAGTCCCCATTGCCCGAGTGCGTGCTCGGCATTCTCCGCCGCAGTGAACTGATAGCGCCCGAGCAGGCGCACGTCGCCGAGCTCAGTGAACTTCCAGGATTCGGGCGTCTGCGTGCCGTCCTCATTGTTCTGGATATGGTTGTGGATGCGATGCACGACCGGAACGGTCGCGCCGACGCCCCAGTTCGCGTTGAACGTGTGATCCAGGGTTCCTACGAAGTTCCGATTGACGGTCTGAACTTCGTCGTGATCGCGCGGAATCTCGCCTACGCCGACCCGCGAACGGCCGTTCTGCAGTCGGTCCTGATTGATGTACTCGTAGCGAAGATCAAGCCGCGTGCCCGCGGTCGTGCTGACGCCCTGCATGCTCCACTGCGTGTCGACCATGCAGAAGGCCGAGCCACAGGAAGCCACCGCCGTGAGGGGCGCCAGCAGCAGGGCGCCCATTGCCAAAAGCCAATTCATAAAGTCTCCCAAAGTTGTCGGAAATAGAAATGACAACGGGAGACACGGGCGGGCCGCGAGCAGCGGCGGCTTGAAAATCGGCTTTCGGGAAGGTGACAGCGTCTGCCTGCGCCCGGGCTTCGGTGGCGATGTCGGCCAGCACGAGCAGCTCGGGCTGCGTCGGCAGTCCTACCTTGTCGCCGACGAAGCAGAGGGCGCAATGATCGCCGTGACCTGCCGGCGGTCCAGCCGGCGTCTTGCCGGTCGGCACTTCGACGTAATGCGTCACGCCGTCGACCGTGCACAACGGGACCAGCGCCACCGAGCGCGGTTGCGCGCTGGCGATGAGCG
>DASWEU010000205.1:0-27735 GCA_036394595.1 Burkholderiales bacterium
TGGAGCCGCCGCTGATGCCGAAGGCCTTGACCGACTCGGGCAGGGCACCGGGCTGCGCGGCGCCAAGGCGCCGCAGCGCCGCGATCATCGGCCGCGGCGAGCCGAGCAGGCGAGCCGAGCCGGCGTCGGCGCGGAATTCACGGTAACGCGAAAACCAGGCGACGATGAGCGAGGCGAGAATGCCGAAGACGATCTGGCTGGCGATCATGGCGATGTAGAAGCCGGGGCCAATGCCGCGCTCGGTACGGAACACGACCCGGTCGACGAAGAAGCCGACGATGCGCGAAAGAAACACGACGAAAGTGTTAACCACGCCCTGGATCAGGGTCAGGGTCACCATGTCGCCATTGGCGACGTGCGAGATTTCGTGGCCGAGCACCGCCTCGACCTCCTCGCGGCTCATCGATTCGAGCAGCCCGCTCGACACCGCAACCAGGGCGTCGTTCTTGAAGGCGCCGGTGGCAAAAGCATTGGGCTCGCCCTCGTAGATCGCGACTTCCGGCATGCCGATGCCGGCGCGTTCGGCGAGGCTCCGCACGGTCTGCACCAGCCAGCCCTGGTTGGTGCCCTCCGAGCCATCGATGACTTGCGCGCCGACGGACATCTTGGCCATGAACTTGGACGCCAGCAGCGAGAAGATCGATCCGCCGAAACCCAGGATCAGCGAGTAGACCAGCAGGCTCGTGTAGTCGATGCCTTCCTCGAGCAGCCAGCGGTCGACGCCCAGCACGGAAACGACGATCGACAGGACCACCATCACCGCGAGGTTCGTGATCAGGAACAGGGCAATTCGTTTCATGGGTTTGTCGTCTCCTTGGACCGTCTCACAGGTCGGGGCGCAATTCTAGGGTTTCAAGATGGCGCGCGCACCTTTCTCCGCGACTACGTAGGTCGGTGCGTTGGTGTTTCCGGAGGTAATCCTGGGAAAGATCGAAGCGTCGATGACCCTGAGCCGTCCGACGCCGTGCACCCGCAGGCTGTCGTCGACCACGGCCCGCGGATCGCCTCCCATCTTGCAGGTGCCGACCGGGTGGAAGATGGTGGTGCCGAGTTCACCTGCTGCTTTTTCAAGCGCATCTTCGCCCTGAATGGCGATGCCCGGCCGGTACTCCTCGGGCCGATACTTGCGTAGTGCCTCGGCGGCCATGATGCGGCGAGTGAACCGCATGGCATCCACCGCCACTTGGCGATCTTCTTTGTTGTCTAAATAATTTAATTTTATTTCGGGATATTCCGCGGCATCCGGGGATTTGATCCGCACCCAGCCGCGTGAGGCGGGCCGCAGGTTGCACACGCTCGGCGTGATCGCGGGGAAGGGGTGCAGGGGGTCGCCGAACTTATCCAGGGAAAGCGGCTGCACGTGCCACTCGATATTCGGCGTGGGCTGCGCCGGGTCGCTCTTCGCGAAAGCGCCGGCCTGCGAAGGCGGCATGGTGAGCGGGCCGGTGCGGAACGCGAAATATTCGGCAGCCATGGCGGCTTTCCCCCACCAGGAATTGGCCATGCCGTTGAGCGTCTTCACGCCATGCACCTTGTACTGCATGCGGATCTGCAGGTGGTCATGCAGGTTCTCGCCGACGCCGGGCAGGTGATGCACCAGTCTGATGCCAAGCGCGTTCAGGCGCTCGCCCGCGCCGACGCCCGAGAGCTGCAGCAACTGCGGCGAGCCGATCGCCCCAGCGGCCAAGATGGTTTCTTTTTTCGCTTCTACAAAATATTCCTGTTTTTCACTTGAAAATTCCACGCCCGCAGCTTGCCGGTTTTCAAAACGGATTTTTGTTGTAAAAGCACCGGTCAGCACGGTAAGGTTTTTCCGGTGCTGCACCGGCCGAAGGAAGGCGTTGGTCGCGCTCCAGCGCTGCCCGCGCCGCTGATTCATCTGGAAATAGGCGCAACCGAAGTTGTCGCCGGTGTTGAACACCTTGACCTTGGGGATGCCGCACTCGGCCGCTGCCTCGCGCCAGGCGTCGATGATCTCCCACTGCACGCGCGGATCCTCGACGCGCACCTCGCCGCCGGCGCCGTAGCCGTCGGTGGGCCCTCTTTCATAATCTTCTAAAAACCTAAAGATGGGCAAAACATCTTCCCACGACCATCCACGGTTGCCGAGCGCGGCCCAGTGGTCCCAGTCCTCTTTCTGGCCGCGCATGTGGATCATGGCGTTGATCGAGGAGCAGCCGCCGAGCACGCGGCCTCGCGCATAGTGAATCGACCGCCCGGCGAGGTGCGCGTCGGGCTCGGTCTTGTAGCACCAGTCGGTGCGCGGGTTGGCTATGGTGTAGAGGTAGCCGACCGGGATATCGATCCAGAAATAATCGTCCCGGCCGCCGGCCTCGAGAAGCAGGACCCTGGTTGCGGGATCCTGCGACAGGCGATTCGCCAGCAGGCAGCCCGAGCTGCCTGCGCCGACGATCACATAGTCGAAACTGCCGAAGTGCTGCAAGCCGCGCCTCCCCGCGCGGCTATTCTAGCCACCCCGAAAACAGCCTTGCTTACTGCAGCCACCAGGCAACGCCGACCGAGACTGCCGAAGCCCGCAGCGGCGACGGCGCGCTCGAGAAGCGGCCGAAGTTCTCGTATTGGCCGCGGATGGCGAGCTTCGGATTGACCTTGTACTGCACGCCAAAGCCGAAATACAGGTCGGTGTCGCTCGTCGAGAACGAATTGCCGGCCGGATTCGCGCCTTCGGCATGGTTGCTGGAGACGCCGAGTTTACCGAACGCGCTGAATTCCGGGTTCAGCGGCAGCAGGCCGACCGCCGCGGGATGGAGCGAATTCGCCCGCAGCTTGGCGGTGCCGCCGCCGGTGGTCGCCTCGACCTCCGGGAAGATCGACAGGCCCAGTTCGACCGCGAAATTGCGGTTGATCTGGTAGCCGCCGCCGATGCCGAGCATGATGGGATCGGGAAACGGCGAGGCGTTCTCGTAGCGTCCAACGCCGAAATCGCCCAGCAGGTACGGACCTTCGTCCGCGGCCACTGCTGTCATCGGCGCCAGCGCCAGCAGCGTCACACACAACAGCACCTTTTTCATTGGAGTTTCCTCGTTGTTGAGATACTTGAGTAGGATTTACCCGATACCCGCGGAGTTCCGGAAACATGGCCTTGCGCATCGGAATCGACCTTGGCGGCACCAAAATCGAGGCGTTGTCGCTCGATGCAGGCGGTCGCGCTGTCTTCCGCGAGCGACTCGCGTCGCCGAGAGGCGACTATGAGGCGACGCTTGTCGCCGTGTGCAGACTGGTGGAAAAGGCCGGCAAGGGATCCGTGGGCGTCGGCATCCCGGGCTCGCTCTCGCCGACAACCGGCTTGGTGCGCAACGCCAATTCCACTTGGCTCAATGGCAAGCCGCTGCAGCAGGATCTGGAGAGCCGCTTGCGCCGCAAAGTGCGCATCGCCAACGACGCGAACTGTTTCGCGTTGTCGGAGGCGGTAGATGGCGCCGGCAAGGATTGCAAAGTGGTGTTCGGTGTGATTCTCGGGACCGGTGTTGGCGCAGGAATTGTTGTCGATAAAAAAGTACTTACTGGAAGAAACGGCATTGCAGGAGAGTGGGGACATAATCCGCTGCCGATGCCGAGCGGAGACGACCTGCCGCTGCCGCGCTGCTGGTGCGGGCGGGCAGGGTGCATCGAGACCTACCTGTCAGGTCCGGGCCTGGCGCGCGACCATGAGTTGGTGACCGGAAAACGCTTGGATCCCGAAAAAGCCGTTTTTGACGAGAAAACAATGGCGCGTTACCAGGCTCGCCTCGCCCGGGCGCTTGCCGGCGTGATCAACATTCTCGATCCCGATGTCATCGTCCTGGGCGGCGGAATGTCGAATGTCGAGCGGCTGTACACTGAAGTGCCAAGCCTGTGGTCGCGGCACGTTTTTTCGGACCACGTGGCGACGCGGCTGGCGCGCAACGTCCACGGTGACTCGAGCGGCGTGCGCGGTGCGGCCTGGCTCTGGAATTGAACAAGGGGGGGAAATGAAAACGAGAATATGCCTGCTGTCGCTTGCCATCGCCTCGACCGGCGCACTGGCGGGACCGGAAAAAATCAAGTATCCGGCCGATTACCTGAAAGGCGTGCTGTACCAGACGCTCGACCGGCCGGACGTCAAGCAGTACCGCGAGCTCTACACCCAGGCCGCGGTGGTGGACGCCGTGCGCAAGGGCAAGCCGATCCCGAGCGGCGCCGTGCTCACGCTGGTGCAGTGGAACGTCTACGAGGGCGCGAACGGCAAGCCGCTACTCGGGCCCGACGGCCGCTTCATCAAGAAAGAAGTCGTCGGCCATACCGTAATGGAGAAGCAGACCGGCTGGGGCGCCGAGTACCCGGCGAGCAAGAGGAACGGCGAATGGGAATACCAGGCATTTGACGCGCAAGGCCTGCCCAACCCGAAGGCCAACATCGACGGCTGCTTCCAGTGCCACCTGCCGCACGCCAAGCAGGATTTCGTCATGTCGCTCGCCAAGCTCGATAACACCTTCCCGAAGGCGGGACAGGCGAAGGCCGCCAAAGGAGACGTCACGGTCGCCAGCTTCCAGTTCATGCCGGCGACGATCTCCGCTTCGGCCGGCTACGCGCTCACCTTCCTCAACACCGACGACACGCCGCACCAGATTTCGGTGGCGAACGGCCCGCGCTCGCCCGTTTTCCTGCGCGGGCAGAAAGCGTCGGTGACGCTCGACAAGGCCGGCGACTACGCCTATGTCTGCGGCCTGCACCCTTCCATGAAGGGCGTGATCTCGGTCAAATAGCGCGCCGGCCATGGCTCTCGAAAGCATCATCCCGGGACAGACCGGGCACGCCGAGCTGACGGTGGGCGAGGAGCACACCGCGCCGAGCATCGGCAGCGGCAAGGTGCGCGTGCTTGCCACGCCGGTGATGATCAACCTGTTCGAGGCGGCGGCGCTCGACGCCGTGGAGCGGCGCCTGCCGCCCGGCTACCAGAGCCTGGGCACGCATCTCGACGTGCGCCACCTCGCGGCGACGCCAGTGGGCATGAAGGTCAGAGCCACCGCAGTGGTCGTGTCGGTTTTGGACAGAACAATTCTTTTTAGAGTAGAAGCAAGAGACGAAATCGATTTGATCGGCGACGGAAAACACGAGCGTGTAGTGGTGAACGTCGCGAAATTCGACCTGCGGGTACAGAAGAAACTCGTGAAGAAGTAGAGGCGTTTTACTCCGCCTTAATCCCGGCCTCGCGGATCAGCTTGCCCCAGCGCGCGTATTCGGCGACGAACAATGCGCGGAATTCCGCCGGTGTGGTCGGCCGGGGATCCACGCCTTGCGCCAGCACGGCTTCGCGCAGCCGGGTATCGGCGAGCGCGTTGCGCACCTCCGTCGACAACCGCTCGACGATCTCGCGCGGGGTGCCGCTCGTCGCCAGCACGCCGTACCAGGTGCCGCTCTCGTAGCCCGGCAGTCCTTGCTCGGCGACGGTGGGGATTTCGGGCGCACTGCGGTGCCTTTCCGCCGCGGCGACGCCGAGGATGCGCAGCTTTCCGGCGCGCGCGAGCGGCAGTAGCGGTGGCAGTGCGGAAAACATCATGTCGACCTGCCCGCCGAGGATGTCGTTCAGCGCCGGCGCGTTGCCCTTGTAGGGCACGTGCACCAGCTCGACGCCGGCCATGATCCTGAACAGCTCGCCGCCGAGGTGCAGGGTGGTGCCGCTGCCCGACGAGGCGTAGGTCAGCCGTCCCGGCTGCGCCTTCGCCAGTGCGATCAGCTCGGCCACCGATTGCGCCGGCAGGGCGCTGCGTACGACCAGCGCGCTTGGCGCCGTACCGATCAGCGAGATCGGAGCGAAGGCATTGAGGCCGTCAAATGGCAGCTTCGCCGCGAGGTGCGGCGCCATGGTCTGCGTTCCGGTCGAGCCGAGCATCAGTGTGAGGCCATCGGGAGCCGCTTTCGCCAGCATTTCGGCGGCGATCAGTCCCGAGTTGCCCGGGCGGTTTTCGACCACCACCGGCTGCCCGAGGCTCTCCGACAGCCGCTGGGCGACGATGCGCGCCAGGATGTCGTTCGCGCCGCCCGGGGCAAAACCGACCAGCATCCGCAGCGGCCGCGAGGGATAAGGCTGCGCTTCCGCCGTTGAAGTCAGGATTCCAAGGAAAATAAAAACCAGGAGCAGCTTTTTCACGCCAGCGCCTTGGTCACGATTTCCATGACGTCCTTCGACGTGCCCTTGGCATCGCGGATGCGCTCCAGCGCCGCCCTCGCTTTGGCCATTCTGCCTTCGTCGAACTTCTTCCAGCGGTCGAAGGCGCGTGCCATGCGCGCAGCGACTTGCGGATTGAGCGCGTCGAGGACAAGGATCTGGTCGGCCAGGAAAGCGTAGCCGGCGCCGTCGGCGGCGTGGAAGCGCACATGATTCGAGGCGAAGGCGCGGATCAGCGCGTAGACCTTATTGGGCACCTTGAGGTCGAACGCCGGGTGCGAGAGCAGCGTCTTTACCTTCGCCAGCGTTCCGGGCAGGCGCGAGAACGCCTGCACCGAGAGCCATTTGTCCACCACCAGCGGCTCGTCCTTCCACCGGGCGTAGAAGACTTCTAGCGCCATCGGGCCCTCCGCGCAGTCGAGGTTGGCGAGCACGCCGAGCGCCGCCATGCTGTCGGTCATGTTGTCCGCGCCCCGGAACTGGTCCCAGGCTAGCGACGGCTGTCCGAGCTCTCCGAGGTAGCCAAGTGCCAGGTTGCGCAACGCCCGCTTGCCCGAGGAGACCGGATCCGGCGAGTAGGGAGCTGTTACGCGGTTCTTTTCATAGATTGATTCAAGATCTTTCGTGAGAAAAAGCGCGAGTTCCTTCCTCAGCTTCCTGCGGGATTCATGCAACCGGTCCGGGTCGACAACAACCATCTGCTCGGCAAGGAAGGTTTCCGACGGTAGCGTCAGCACTTCGGCGACAAAGGCCGGATCGGGCACCGACAGCAGCTTGCGCGCGGCATCGAGGAATGCCCTGGTCGGTTTGCCGCCAGCTTCAAGGATGGCCGTCGTCGCGAGCCGCTGCGCCGCCTCCCAGCGGTTGAAGGCATCGTCGTCATTGGCCATCAGGTGCAGCAGGTCGGCCTCGGCGTAGGGATAGTTCAGGATGACCGGCGCCGAAAATCCGCGCAGCAGGGACGGGACCGGCTTCGCCTGGACCGGGAAAACGAATTTCTCTTCCGCCTGCTTCAGAGACAACAGGCGCTCGTCGTCGCCCACTTTCACCGCGAAGGGAATGTGGAATGGCGGGTTCATCGACTGCTTGACCGTCAATGTCAGAGTGCTTTTTTCATAAAGACTTGAAACATCCAGAACCGGCGTCCCCGCCACGTCGTACCAGCGCCTGAACTGCCCGAGATCGATTCCCGACGCATCCTGCATCGCCTGCACGAAGTCGTCGCAGGTCACCGCCCGGCCGTCGTGGCGCTGGAAGTACAGCCGCATGCCCGCCTGGAACTTCTCCTCGCCGAGCAGGGTGTGCTGCATGCGCACGACTTCCGCGCCTTTCTCGTACACCGTCATGGTGTAGAAGTTGCGGATTTCCTGGTAGGACTGCGGCCGCACCGGGTGCTTCATCGGGCCGGCGTCCTCCGCGAACTGCGCCGCGCGCAGCCCGCGCACCTCCTGGATGCGCGTCACCGCGCGCGAATAGGTGTCGGCGCCGTACTCCTGGTCGCGGAATACCGTCAGGCCTTCCTTGAGCGAAAGCTGGAACCAGTCGCGGCAGGTGACGCGGTTGCCGGTCCAGTTGTGGAAGTACTCGTGCGCCACCACGCGGTCGATGTTCAGGTAGTCGACGTCGGTGGCGGTGTCGGCCCGCGCCAGGATGTACTTGGTGTTAAAGATGTTGAGGCCCTTGTTCTCCATCGCGCCGGAGTTGAAATCGCCCACGGCGACGATCTTGTATTCCTTGAGGTCGAGCTTCAGGCCGAAGCGCTTCTCATCCCAAGCGATGGCGCGCTTGAGGCAGTCCATCGCCCAGCCGGCCTGGTCGAGCTTGCCCGGCTCGACGTAGATGGAGAGGTTGCCGTCCTTCAGCACCTCCAGATTGGCGGCGACCAGCGCGAAGAGATACGAGGGCTTCGGAAACGGGTCTTCGAAACGTGCCCAGCCTGGCCCCGAGGCCACAAGATTTCCATTGGATAACAAGACCGGATAGTTGGCGCGCACCGTCGTCGTGTACTTCGCCATGACGTCGGGCCGGTCGGGAAACCAGGTGATGCGCCTGAAACCCTGCGCCTCGCACTGCGTGACAAAGCCGTTCTTCGTCGCGTACAGGCCTTCGAGCTTGGTGTTCTTCTGCGGCACGATCCGCGTCACGGTGTCCAGCGTGAAGCGATCGGGAACCTCGGGGATCGTCAGGGACTCTGCGGTCAATAGAGGTTTGACGGGTTTTCCGTTCAAAGAAATGGAAACCAGTTCAAGCTCGTCCCCGTCAAGAACCAGCGGCCCGGCGGCGTTTCTCCGCATCGCGAGCTTCGCGCGCACCACAGCGTGGTCTTCGCGGATGTCGACGTCGAGCTCGACGGTGTCCACCCGGAACGCGGGCGGAGCGTAGTCCTGCAGGCGGATCTCTTTTGCTTGGGCCTCTCTCATTGCAGTGTGATTGTGCATGACAGCAAGCGGCTGCCCCAAGGTGGTGCCATTGTCATATTGATCCCATTGTTTCTTAAGGGAAACCGGGTGGCACGACCCTTGCAAAATGCTTGCCATGCGGGTTCTGGTTGTCGATGAATCGCCGGAGCGCGCGGACCTTCTGCGGGAGGGGTTGGAGCGCGCGGGACACGAGGTGACTGCGACCCTCTCGTCGCCTCTCGCGCTGCTCAAGATGGTGGAGCAGCTCAAGCCGGACGTCGTCGTCATCGACACCGAGTCGCCCAGCCGCGATGTGCTCGAGCACCTGGTGGTCATGACGCAGCACACGCCGCGCCCGATCGTGATGTTCGCCAGCGACGATTCGCCGGAGACGATTCGCCAGGCGACGCTCGCCGGCGTCTCCGCCTATGTCGTCGACGGCCTCGACCGCGATCGGATCAAGGCGATCGTCGAGGCCGCGGTGGCGCGCTTCGATCAGTACCAGGGCCTGCGCGAGCAGCTCGCCGACGCCAATCTGAAGCTGAGCGAGCGCAAGCTGGTCGAACGCGCGAAGGGCCTGCTGATGAAAAGTCGCGGACTGGACGAAGACGCGGCCTACTCACTGCTGCGGAAATTCGCCATGAATCGGAAGCTTCGCCTGGCCGATGTGGCGCAGCAATTGATCGACGCCTCTGACCTCCTCGGTGGTGCATGACATCTACGGATGCACCGCTGCGGTGCACCATCGGCATTAAAAAGTCTTTATAAATCAAGGAAACGCACGTGGCATAGAGATTGCGGATTAAGAATTGACGGGCGCAGAGGCGCGCTCCGATTACGGACAACGACGTCCGGCACTGCGAGGTGTCGGACGTTTTTTTTGGAGATGCAATGAAAAAGAGGGCGTTTATCAAGGTAGCAGGAGCGGCGGGAATCATGAGCTTGGTACCGAACGCGGTTCGCACTGGCGCCTGGGCAGCGGGCTCGGATGCGCCGGAGAAGAAGGAAGTGAAGATCGGCTTCATCCCGCTTACCGACTGCTCGTCGGTCGTGATGGCAGCGGTGATGGAGTTCGACAAGAAGTACGGCGTCAAGATCGTGCCCTCCAAGGAAGCCTCGTGGGCGGCGGTGCGCGACAAGCTGGTGAACGGCGAGCTCGATGCCGCCCACGTTCTGTACGGGCTGATCTATGGCGTGCAGATGGGTGTCGGCGGGCCGAAGAGGGACATGAACGTCCTGATGAACCTGAACCACAACGGCCAGGCGTTCACGCTGTCCAGAAAGCTATATGACAGGGGCGTCACGGACGGCGCTTCGCTCAATTCCCTCATCCGGAAGGAGAAAGGCGAATACACCTTCGCCCAGACTTTCCCGACCGGGACGCACGCGATGTGGATCTACTACTGGCTCGCGGCGCACGGCATCCATCCGTTCCAGGACGTGAAGGCGATCGTCGTGCCGCCGCCGCAAATGGTGGCGAACATGCGCGTCGGCAACATGGATGGTTTCTGCGTCGGCGAGCCGTGGAACTACCGCGCCATCATGGACAACATCGGATTCACGGCGAACACCACGCAGGACCTGTGGAAGGACCACCCGGAGAAGACGCTAGGCTGCACTGCGGAATTCACCGCCAAGTACCCGAACACGGCGCGCGCGATGACCGCGGCGGTGATCGACGCCGGCCGCTGGATCGACAGCTCCCTCATCAACCGGCAGAAGACTGCGGAGGTGGTCTCCGACAAGTCCTATGTCAATTGCGAGAAGGACGTGATCGTTGCCCGCATGCTCGGACGCTACGACAACGGCATCGGCAAGGTCTGGGACGACCCGAACTACATGAAGTTCTACAACGACGGATACGTCACCTTTCCGTTTCTTTCCGACGGCATGTGGTTCATGACGCAACACCGGCGCTGGGGCCTGCTCAAGGAGGACCCGGACTACCTGGCCGTGGCGCAAAAGGTGAATCGCATCGACATTTACAAGCAGGCGGCAGCCATGACCAATACGCCGCTGCCGAAAGATCCGATGCGCGCCGCGAAGCTGATGGATGGCGTGGTCTGGGACGCGAAGAACGCCAAGTCCTACGCCGGTGGTTTCAAGATCAAGGTGGCGTGAATGGCCGTAGTCGCGCTGCAGAAAAATAGTCTGGTCGAAAAACCGATTCGCACCAGCCCGCCGCACCCGGCGGCGGCGATCCTCGGGCCCAAGACGGACGCCGCGCGGGCGAAGTTCGAGACCGCCTACCGGCGCGCGCCGGCCCCGGAATGGCTGATCAACGCCATCGCCTGCGTCGCGGGCCTGGCCGTCTTTGCGCTCGCCTGGGCGGCGATCGCCAAGTTCGGCGGGCGCATTCCGGATCCGCTCACGGTGGGCGCGGCGGCGGCGAAAATCTTCGCCGATCCGTTCTACAGCAAGGGTCCGAACGACCAGGGCATCGGCTGGAACGTGCTGTCGTCGCTGCGTCGCGTCGGCATCGGCTTCGGGCTGGCGGCGGCGGTCGGCATCCCGCTCGGCTTCGTCATCGGGCGCTTCCGCTTCGCTTCCGGCATGGCGGCGCCGATCATCGCGCTGCTCAAGCCGGTGTCGCCGCTTGCCTGGCTGCCGATCGGGCTGTTGGTGTTCAAGGCGGCGAACCCGGCGGCGATCTGGGTGATTTTCATCTGCAGCCTGTGGCCGATGATCGTCAACACCGCGGTCGGCGTGCGCCAGATCCCGCAGGACTACCTCAACGTGGCGCGCGTGCTGAACCTCTCCGAGCGGAAGGTGTTCACCAAGATCCTGTTTCCGGCGGTGCTGCCCTACATGATCACCGGCGTGCGCCTGTCGATCGGGGTGGCCTGGCTGGTGATCGTCGCCGCCGAGATGCTCACCGGCGGAGTCGGCATCGGCTTCTGGGTGTGGGACGAGTGGAACAACCTCAAGGTCGAGCACATCATCATCGCCATCATCACCATCGGCGTCGTCGGACTGGCCCTGGAGCAGGCCCTGGTGCTGCTCGCGCGACGCTTCAACTATGGCAACTAAGAGCTATCTCAGCATCGAGGCTGTTGGCATGGCGTACGGTCCGGCGGTGATCCTCGACGGCATCTCGCTGGTGGTGCGCAAAGGCGAGTTCGTCAGCCTCATCGGGCACTCGGGCTGCGGCAAGAGCACGCTGCTCAACCTGGTCGCCGGATTGGCGCGGCCCACCGGCGGCGCCATTCTGCTCGCCGACAGGCACGTCGAAGGTCCCGGCCCGGACCGCGGCGTGGTGTTCCAGAACCATTCGCTGCTGCCGTGGCTGACTTGCTACGAGAACGTCCACCTGGCGGTAGAGCGGGTTTTCACGGAATCGAAATCCTTGCTGAAAAAACGCACCCTTGAGGCGCTCGATCTCGTGGGACTTTCGCATGCGGTGGATAAATATCCCCATCAGATCTCCGGCGGCATGAAGCAGCGCGTCGGCATCGCGAGGGCGCTGGCGATCGAGCCCAAGGTGCTGCTGCTCGACGAGCCTTTCGGCGCGCTCGACGCGCTGACGCGCGCCACGCTGCAGGACGAGCTGCTGCGCATCGTCGCCCAGACCGGCGCCACTGTGCTGATGGTGACGCACGACGTCGACGAGGCGGTGCTGCTCTCCGACCGCGTGGTGATGATGACCAACGGCCCGGCGGCGCGCATCGGCGACGTGCTCGCGGTGCCGCTGGCGCGGCCGCGCGAGCGGCTGACGCTGGCGCACGACGCACAGTTCATGGAGCTGCGCGCCAAGGTCCTCGAGTTCCTGTACGCGAAGCAGGCTGCCCAATCGAGGCTGAGGGCGGCGTAGTGGCCAAGGTGACGCTCATCGGCGCGGGGCCAGGAGATCCCGAGCTGATGACGCTCAAGGCGGCACGTGCTCTCGCGGCGGCCGATGTGGTGCTGGTGGACGAGCTGGTGAACCGCGGCTGCCTGGCGCATGTGCGTTCGGGTGCCAAGGTGATCGCGGTCGGCAAGCGAGGCGGGTGCAAGTCAACGCCTCAGGTTTTTATTGAACAATTGATGATAAGAACGGTGAAAGCGGGCCATAGCGTTGCTCGCTTGAAGGGTGGCGATCCGTTTGTCTTCGGGCGCGGCAGCGAGGAGGTCGAGGCGCTTCGCGCGCAGGGCATCGAAGTCGAAGTGATTCCCGGAATTACCGCGGGGATCGCGGTTCCCGCCGCGCTCGGCATTCCGGTCACCGACCGGCGGGTCACGCATGGCGTGACCTTCATCAGCGGACACGGCGCCGACCTCGATTGGGAGGCGCTGGTCCGCACGGGCACGACCCTCGTTATTTACATGGGCTTGAGGCATTTCGAAAAGATTCTTCTGTCCCTGAGAGCGGCAGGAATGAATCCCGCAACCCCTGCCTGCATCATCGAGAACGGAACACTCCGGACCCAGAGGCAGCGGGTCGCTACGCTTGGCACGCTGTCGGCGCAGGGATTTGCCGGCCCGGCGCTGATCGTGCTTGGCGACGTGGTGCGCTATGCGCGCGTCGCATCGGCCGAACCGAAGGCGAGGGCAGCGTGATGCGCGTTGCTGTCATCGGCAACGGCATGGTGGGCCAGCGCTTCCTTGAGCAGCTGGTGGCGCGCAACCGTGACTGTGAGATCACCGTGTTCTGCGAAGAGCCGCGTCCGGCGTACGACCGCGTCCAGCTGACGAGCTTTTTTGCCGGAAAGACTGCTGCGGACCTTTCGCTGGTAAAGCGAGAATTCTTCAAAAATTCCAAAATCACCTTGCGTTTGAACGACAGCGTTCTGGCGGTGGACCCGGTGCGCAAGGTGGTGCGCTCGGCACGCTACCGCGAGGTGCCGTACGACAAGCTGGTGTTCGCGACCGGCTCGAGCCCGTTCGTGCCGCCGGTGGACGGCCGCGACCGGCGCGACTGCTTCGTCTACCGCACCATCGAAGACCTGGAATTCATATCAGTCATCGCAGCCCGATCGACGGTCGGGACGGTGATCGGCGGCGGCCTGCTCGGCCTGGAGGCGGCCAAGGCGCTGAAGGACCTCGGCCTCGAGACCCACATCGTGGAATTCGCGCCGCGCCTGATGTCAGTGCAGCTCGACGACTCGGCCGGCAGGCTGCTGCGCCGCAAGATCGAGGCGCTCGGCGCCACGGTGCACGTGTCGAAGAGCACCAAGGAGATCGCTCAGGGAGAGAAGTGCCGCAATAAGCTGGTGTTCGCCGACGGCACCAGCCTCGAGACCGACATTGTGGTGTTCTCCGCCGGCATCCGGCCGCGCGACGAGCTGGCGCGCGCGGCCGGCCTCGCGGTGGGCGAGCGCGGCGGCATTCGCATCGACTCGCACTGCCAGACCGCCAACCCCGACACCTATGCCATCGGCGAGTGCGCGCTGTGGGAGGGACGCATCTTCGGCCTGGTCGCGCCCGGCTACCAGATGGCCGAAGTCGCGGCGCGCCACCTGCTCGGCGAGTCGCAGCTGCAGTTCCTCGGCGCCGACATGAGCACCAAGCTGAAACTGATGGGCGTGGACGTCTGCTCCATCGGCGATGCCCACGGCAGCACGTCCGGCGCGCTGAACTATGTGTTCACCGACGAAGCGGCGGGCGTCTACAAGAAGCTGGTGGTGGCGGAAGACCGCAAACAGCTGCTGGGCGCCATCCTGGTCGGCGACGCGGCCGACTACGGCACGCTGCTGCAGATGGCGCTCAATCCGCTGCCGCTGCCCGAGCATCCCGAGGAGCTGATCCTGCCGGCCCGGGAGGGCAAGAAAGGTCTCGGCATCGAGCTGCTGCCCGATGCGGCGTTGGTCTGTTCATGCAACAGCGTGTCGAAGGGGGCGATCTGCGCGGCTATTGCAGAGGGGTGCCAGTCCCTGGGCGCTTTGAAGAAGAAGACAAAGGCGGCGACCAGTTGCGGCGGCTGTGGCCCGCTCGCCAAGCAGATCCTCGACGCCGAGATGAAAAAGCGCGGCTTCAAGGTCAACCATCATCTGTGTGAGCATTTCGGTTTCTCGAGACAGGAGCTGTTTCATCTTGTCCGAATTGAAAACCTGAAATCTTTCGAAGAACTACTGCAAAAACACGGTCGGGGAAGGGGCTGCGACATCTGCAAGCCGGCGGTGGCCTCGATCCTCGCTTCGTGCTGGAACGAGATGATCCTGAAGCCGAAGCACGCTTCGCTGCAGGACACCAACGACCATTTCCTCGCCAACCTGCAGAAGGACGGCACCTATTCGGTGGTGCCGCGCGTGCCGGGCGGCGAGATCACGCCGGCCAAGCTGATCGCGCTCGGCGAGGTGGCGAAGAAATTCGGCCTGTACACCAAGATCACCGGCGCGCAGCGCATCGACCTCTTCGGCGCGCGGGTCGAGCAGCTGCCGCTGGTGTGGAAGGACCTGATCGACGCCGGCTTCGAGTCCGGCCATGCCTACGGCAAGGCGCTGCGCACGGTGAAGTCCTGTGTCGGCAGCACCTGGTGCCGCTACGGCGTGCAGGACTCGGTGGCGATGGCGATCCGCATCGAGCAGCGCTATCGCGGCCTGCGCTCGCCGCACAAGCTGAAGATGGCGGTGTCGGGCTGCACGCGCGAATGCGCCGAGGCGCAGGGCAAGGACGTCGGCATCATCGCCACCGAGAAGGGGTGGAATCTCTATGTTTGCGGTAACGGCGGAATGAAGCCCAGGCATGCCGACTTGCTCGCAACCGATTTGTCGGACCAAACATTGATTCAATTCATCGACCGCTTCCTGATGCTCTACATCCGCACCGGCGACCGTCTGCAACGCACCAGCGTCTGGCTCGAGAACCTGGAGGGCGGCATCGACTATGTGCGCCGCGCGGTGTGCGAGGACTCGCTGGGCATCGGCGCCGTGCTCGAAGCGGAGATGCAGAAGTTCGTCGACAGCTATGCCTGCGAATGGAAGCAGGCGATCGAAACGCCGGAGATCCTCAAGCGCTTCCGCCACTTCGTGAACAGCGACGCCCCGGATGCGGGCATCGTATTCGTGACGGAACGTGGACAGATTCGACCCCTGCGCCCGGCCGAGCAAGCAGCCGAAGTTGCGTAGGGTCTGCCGCCTCGACGACATCGTGCCGAACACGGGCGTTTGCGCGCTCGTCGGCGGCGAGCAGGTGGCCGTATTTCGCCTGGAGGACGAAAGCGTCTATGCGGTTGGCAATCGCGATCCCTTTTCGGGCGCCAACGTCCTTTCGCGCGGCATTGTCGGCGACGTCAAGGGCGAGCTGGTGGTTGCCTCTCCGGTCTACAAGCAGCACTTCAGCCTGCTCACGGGCCTTTGCGTCGAGGACGCGTCGATGCGTATCCCGGTGTACGCGGTGCGCATCGAGGACGGATTCGTGATGGTGGAGCCCAGCAAGCAGGTCGCAACGACCTGCTGCTACTGCGGTGTGGGTTGCGGGGTTCAGGTTTCAGTTCTGAATGGAAAAATTTTTTCTGTAAAAGGCGACCCAGGGCATCCCGCGAATTTCGGGCGTTTGTGCACCAAGGGCGCGTCGCTGCACCTTGGCGCGGACCCGGGTGCGCGCCTGCTATACCCGGTCGTAAACGGCGAGCGCAGAAGCTGGAACGAAGCACTGGACTTTGCTGCGGAAAAATTCAGGCAGATCATCTCGGCGCATGGACCGGACGCCGTTGCCTTCTATATTTCCGGCCAGCTCCTGACCGAGGACTACTACGTCTTCAACAAGCTCGCCAAGGGCCTGATCGGCACCAACAACGTCGACACCAATTCGCGCCTGTGCATGTCCTCGGCCGTGGCGGGATACAAGCTGTCGCTAGGTGCGGACGCGCCACCGTGCGCCTACGAGGACATCGATGCCGCCGACCTGATCCTGATCGCCGGCTCCAATACCGCTTTCGCGCACCCGATCGTGTTCCGGCGCATCGAGGATGCGAAAGCGAGAAACCCGGCGCTCAAGCTGATCGTCATCGACCCGCGCGCCACTGTCACGGCGCGCGCCGCCGACCTGCACCTCGCGCTCAGGCCCGGCACTGACGTCGCGCTGTTTAACGCCATGCTGCATGTGATCGAGCGGGAGGGCCTTTTCGATTTGCAATTCAGGAGCGGCAAGACCGAGAATTTCGATAACCTGAAACCCCTGCTGCAGAAATGGACCCCGGAACGAGCCGCGCAAGTCTGCGATCTGCCGGTGGAGAGAATCGTCGAGGCGGCACGTCTGTTCGGCAAATCGAAAGCCGCGCTTTCGCTCTACTGCCAGGGCCTGAACCAGTCGGCGAACGGCACCTTCAAGAATTGCGCGCTCATCAACCTGCACCTCGCCACCGGACAGATCGGCCGGCCGGGAGCGGGGCCGTTGTCGCTCACCGGCCAGCCCAACGCGATGGGTGGCCGGGAGGTCGGCGGGATGGCGAACCTCCTGTCAGCGCACCGCGAGTTGAGCAGCCCATCCGACCGCGATGAAGTGGCGAAATTGTGGGGCATCGAGCGTGTTCCGGATCGTCCCGGCAAAACCGCGGTGGAGATGTTCAAGGCCATCGGGCGCGGCGAGATCAAGGCGGTGTGGATCGCCTGCACCAACCCGGCGCAGTCGATGCCCGACGTCAGCGCGGTGCGCGAGGCGTTGTCGCGCGCCGAATTCGTGGTGGTGCAGGAAGCGTTCCGCGACGCCGAGACCTGTGATTTCGCCGACGTGCTGCTGCCGGCCGCGAGCTGGGGAGAGAAGGAGGGTACGGTCACCAACTCCGAGCGCCGCATCTCGCGCGTGCGGGCGGCAGTGCCGCCGCCGGGCGAAGCGCTCCCGGACTGGAAGATCGCCGTGGACTTTGCTCGCAAACTCCTCCCGCAGGGAAAGGCGCTTTTCCCCTATGAGAATCCGGAAAGCGTCTTTAATGAGCATCGCGAATCTACCCGCGGGCGCGATCTCGACATCACCGGGCTGTCCTACGCGCTGCTCGAGCGCGACGGGCCGCAGCAGTGGCCGTACCCGGAAGGCGCGAAGGGCGGGCGCACGCGCCTCTATGCCGACGGCGTCTTCCCGACACCCTCAGGACGCGCGCGTTTCGTCGCCACCGAGTACGTGCCGCCGGCTGAGCTGCCCGACGAGGAATATCCGCTCCGGCTCACCACCGGCCGGCTGCGGGATCAGTGGCACAGCATGACGCGCACCGGCCAGATCGCCAGGCTGTTCAGTCACAGCCCGGAGCCGGAGATTTTGCTGCATGCCGAGGACCTGATTAGAAATGATCTCGCAAATGAAAGTCTTGTTCGCGTGTCCAGCCGCCGGGGGAGCGTCGTGATGAAAGTCCGTGCGTCCGACGAGTTGCGCCTGGGCGATGCTTTCATCGCCATGCACTGGGGCGGGAAGTTCATGGGCGGCGCAGGGATCAACGCCCTTACCGTGCCCGCGATCGACCCCATCTCGAAGCAGCCCGAGCTCAAGCACGCCGCCGTCCGCATCGAACGCTTTGCGCCGCGATGGCGCGGGACTTTCTCGACCGCTGCTGTTCCCGGGCTGCAACGATCGGCGGCGGCGCTGTTGCCGCGCTTCGACTTCGCCGCGCTTTCGCTGGTCGAAGGGGCGGAAACGGTGCTGCGGGTCGATGTCGCGACTGCGGCGGATCCGGACCCGGCGGCGCTCAAGGCGCTACGGGATCTGTTCGGGCACGAGTCTGACGCCGATACCGCCGCGCCCGGACGAGCGGTTTGCGCCTGCTACGGCGTGCGCGAGGACGCGATCCGCTCCGCCATTGCCGGCGGCGCCAACCTGGGCCGGCTGCAGAAGGATCTCAGGTGCGGCACCAACTGCGGCTCCTGCCTGCCGGAGCTGCGGCGAATGGCCGCGGCCGCCGCGTAGCGGCTAGTTCTTCGGCTCGGCGACCAGGGCAGCGCCGAGGCGCGGCTCCTGGCGCTTGGACTTGTTCTCCTCGGCCATGCGGGCGCGCGCTTCGCGCAATTGGGCTTCCTGCTCCGCGGACAGCGCTGCCGGCAAGCGGGCGCCGTCATGCCTGCCGGGAAAACGCGGTTGCGGACGCATGCCGGGCCGCTGGCCGCCACGCTGCTCGGGACGGCGCTGCTCGGCGCGGTGCTGCTCCGGCCGGCGTCCTTGTTGCGGACGCCGGCCTTGCTCGGGACGGCGGCCTTGCTCGGGACGGCGATGCTGCTCCGGGCGGCGGCCTTGCGGGCGTTGCCCCTGGGGCGAGGCTGCCGGGCGCGAGCCGCGGTGGCCGGGCTCGAAGCCTTCGATCACGCGGCTCTCGACCTGGCGGGCCATGAGCCGCTCAATGGCGGCCATCAGCGGACGGTCTTCGTGGCAGACGAGGGAGACGGCTTCGCCCTCGGCGCCGGCACGGCCGGTGCGGCCGATGCGGTGCACATAGTCCTCGGCCACATGCGGCAGGTCGAAGTTGACCACGTGGGGCAGGGCCTCGATGTCGAGGCCGCGCGCGGCGATATCGGTCGCCACCAGCACGCGCAGCTCGTTGCCCTTGAAAAGCCTGAGCGCGCGGGTGCGCGCGTTCTGGCTCTTGTTGCCGTGGATCGCGTCGGCCTCGATGCCGCTCTTCTCGAGCTGGCCGGCGAGGCGGTTGGCGCCGTGCTTGGTCTTGCAGAACACCAGCACCTGGCGCCAGTCGCCGGTCTTGATGAGGTGGGCGAGCAGGTCGCGCTTGCGGTCATGGTCGACCGGGTGCTGCACCTGGGCCACGAGCTCGGCGGGCGTGTTGCGCCGGGCAACCTCGACGGTGACCGGGTTCTTCATGAAAGAGCTCGCCAGCTTGCGAATCTCGTCCGGGAAGGTGGCCGAGAACAGCAGGTTCTGGCGCTCCCGGGGCAGCAGGGCGAGGATCTTGCGGATGTCGTTGATGAAGCCCATGTCGAGCATGCGGTCGGCCTCGTCCAGCACCAGGATCTCGACCTGCTTCAGGTCGACGGTCCTCTGCTGCACGTGGTCGAGCAGCCTGCCGGGGGTCGCGACCAGGATGTCGACGCCGCGGCGCAGCTCCGCGATCTGCGGCTGGATGCCGACGCCGCCGAACACCGTCATGGATCTCAACTGGACGAACTTGCCGTAGTTGCGCACGTCTTCGCGCACCTGCATGCACAGCTCGCGCGTCGGCGTGATGATCAGACAGCGGATCTTGCCGGTGCCTGGTTTCGCCGCAAGACGCTGCAACAGCGGCAGCGCGAAGCCGGCGGTCTTGCCGGTGCCGGTCTGCGCGGCGCCGAGAAGATCCCGGCCCGCCAGCACGACGGGTATGGCTTGCAACTGGATGGGGGTGGGAATGGTGTAACCCTGCTCGCGCACAGCGCGCTGCAGCTCGGCCGAAAGGCCGAGTGTTTCGAACGACGTAGTAATGACGATCTCCTGAGCTCGGCCTGAGAAGGGTTTGCCTTCGACCGGTTCAGGCAGATGCGTTTTAGGCTTGTTATTTTGCGGTCCAGGATGGACCGGGAGTAACGGACTGAGACGCTAACCGGATATGCGCAACAGCAACCTGGCTGAATTATACCTGAATTGCGCGCCGCTCGCTCAGGAACCCGGACAGCGCGGCGCCCGTGTGGCCTTTTCTGATGTTTTCGGGCGGGCCCTGGAACACGACGTGCCCGCCGCCGCCGCCGCCCTCGGGCCCGAGATCGATGATCCAGTCGGCCTCGGCAATGATGTCAAGGTTGTGCTCGACCACCAGCACGGTATTGCCCGCATCGACCAGGCGATGCAGCACGCGGATCAGCTTCTCGACGTCGGCCATGTGCAAACCAACGGTTGGCTCGTCGAGCACATAGAGAGTGGAAGACAAAGTGCTTTTCGATAATTCATAAACCAATTTGATTCTCTGAGCTTCTCCCCCCGATAGCGTCGGGCTCTGCTGGCCGAGCGTCAGGTAGCCGAGGCCGACGTCTTGCAGCAGCTTGAGCCCGCGCAGGATGGTGGGGTGGGCGGCGAAATACTCCACGGCCTCGTCGACGTCCATCGCCAGCACTTCGCCGACGGTCTTGCCGCGCAGCCGCACCTGCAGCGTCTCGGCGTTGAAGCGCGCGCCGGCGCAGACCTCGCAAGTGACGCGCACGTCGGGCAGGAAGGACATCTCGACCTTCTTGATGCCCTGGCCCTCGCAGGCGTCGCAGCGCCCGCCCTTGGTGTTGAAGGAGAAGCGGCTCGCGCTCCAGCCGCGCATGCGCGCCTCGGTCGTGTCGGCGAATAGCCTGCGGATGTTGTCCCAGAAGCCGACGTAGGTGGCGGGACAGGAGCGCGGCGTCTTGCCGATCGGCGTCTGGTCGACCTCGAGCACGCGCTCGACGAGCTTGCGCCCGCCGATCGCCTTGCAGCCGACGTTGGATTTGCGCAGGAACGACTCGTACAGCACGTCCTTCGCCAGCGTCGATTTTCCGGAGCCGGAGACGCCGGTGACCGCCACCAGCCGCCCGAGCGGAATGCGGACGTCGAGGCGCTTCAGGTTGTGGAGCGTTGCCTTTCGAAGTTCCAAGGAATGATGATTTTTTGAGATGCCACGCCGCGGCTGCAGCGGATGCCGGAGCGGCTGCTTGAGGAAGCGTCCGGTCGTGGAGTCGGGCTGCTGCATCAGGTCGGCGGCGCTGCCCTCGGCGATGACGTGCCCGCCGAGGCGGCCGGCGCCGGGGCCGAGGTCGATGACGTGGTCGGCGCGCCGGATGGTGTCCTCGTCGTGCTCGACCACCACCAGCGAATTGCCTTTCGCCTCGAGCTTCTGCAGCACGTCGAGCAGCACCTGGTTGTCGCGGTGGTGCAGGCCGATGGTCGGCTCGTCGAGGATGTAGCACACGCCGCGCAGGTTGGAGCCGAGTTGCGCGGCGAGCCGGATGCGCTGCGCCTCGCCGCCCGACAGCGTCGGCGCCGAACGGTCGAGCGTCAGGTAGCCGAGGCCGACGTCGCCGAGGAAGCCGAGACGGGATTTGAGCTCAGGCAGGAGGTCGCGGGAGATTTCAAGGTCTCTGCCTTTGAGGTTTTTGCCAGCGATTATTTTCTTTAATTCTTGAACCGGCAATGACGAGTAATCGGAAATCGATTTGCCATGCCACCTTACCGCAAGCGCCTCGGGATTCAGACGCCTGCCGTCGCAGGCCTCGCAGGCCTGGTCGACGTCCAGCCATTCGATCCAGGAGTCGAGCACGTTGTCCTCCGCGCCGGTGCGCATCCGCTCCTCGTCCCATTGCACTTCGTCGATGTTGAGCCCCGTGCCGTAGCACTGGGCGCACCAGCCGTGCTTGGAGTTGTAGGAGAACAGGCGCGGATCGAGCTCGGCGAAGCTGCGCCCGCAGTTGCGGCAGGAGCGCTTGGTCGAGTAGATGGCGGTCTTGCGGTTGGCGAGGACATGCACCACGCCTTTGCCGAAGTCGAGCGCTTTCGAGAGAAATTCCCGCAGTTTTCGCTCGTGCGAGGCATTGACGTGCAGTACCCCGACCGGCAATTCGATGGTGTGCTCCTTGAAGCGGTCGATGCGCGGGAACGGGCGCACCGGCAGCAGCTTGCCGTCGACGCGCAGCTGCGAGTAGCCCTTGCCGGCCGCCCACTTGGCGAGGTCGGTGTAGAAGCCTTTGCGGTTCAGCACCAGCGGCGCCAGCATCACCACTGTTTCGCCGCGGTACTCGCGCAGCAGGCGCGCCGCGATGGCGTCCTCACTCTGCGGTTGGATGGGGATATCGCAGTCCGGGCAGTACTGCGTGCCGAGCTTGACGAACAGCAGGCGCAGGAAGTGGTGCACCTCGGTGAGCGTGCCGACGGTCGACTTTTGCCCGCCGCGGCTGGTGCGCTGCTCGATCGCCACGGTGGGCGGAATGCCGAAGATCGCGTCGACGTCGGGGCGCGAGGCGGCCTGCACGAACTGCCGGGCGTAGGCGTTGAGCGATTCCAGGTAGCGGCGCTGGCCCTCGGCGAACAGGATGTCGAAGGCAAGGGTGGACTTGCCGGAACCCGAGACGCCGGTGACCACGGTGAAGCGCCCGCGCGGGATCTCGACGTCGATGTTCTTGAGATTGTGTTCGCGGGCCTTGTGGATCCGAATCGAATTGGAGAGCAGGACCTTCTGCAGCGGTCTTTCGGGGATCGGTTGCGCAAATGCCTTCTCGTAGTCCCTGAGGGCCTTGCCGGTGTGGGAAGAGGCATGTTGTGAAATCTGCAGCGGTGTTCCTTCCGCCACCAGGGCGCCGCCCGCATCACCGCCTTCGGGACCGAGGTCGAGGATCCAGTCGGCCGAGCGGATCACGTCGAGGTTGTGCTCGATGACCATCACCGAGTGGCCGGCGGCGAGCATCTGGCGGAAGGCGCCCAGCAGCTTCGCTACATCGTCGAAATGCAAGCCGGTGGTGGGCTCGTCGAACAAGAGAAGCTTCTGACCTGAATTGCCCGCCTCGGCAAGATGACCCGCCAGCTTCAACCGTTGTGCCTCGCCGCCCGAGAGCGTCGGCACCGGCTGGCCGAGCCGCAGGTATTCCAGGCCGACGTCGATCAGGGGTTTCAGTCTTTTCGGGACATCGTTGTTCTTTGAAAAGAAGGCCGCGGCTTCCGAGACCGTCATCTCCAGCACGTCGGCAACGGACTTGCCGGCGATCTGGACCTCGAGCACCTCGGCACGGAAGCGCTTGCCGTCGCAGTCGGGACAACGCAGGTAGACGTCGGACAGGAACTGCATCTCGACGTGCTCGAAACCGTTGCCGCCGCAAGTCGGGCAGCGCCCGTTGCCCGCATTGAAGCTGAACGTTCCGGGTGTATAGCCTCTTTCTGCCGCCGAAGTACTTTTTGCAAAAAGCGATCGTATTTCATCGAATGCACCGACATAGCTCGCCGGGTTGGAGCGCGTGGTCTTGCCGATCGGCGACTGGTCGACGAACACCACCTCGTTCACCTGCTCGGCGCCCTTCAACGCACGGTGCGCGCCCGCCGCCTCGGTCGGCTTGCCTTTGGCGCGCTGCAGCGCGGGGTAGAGCACATCCTGCATCAGGGTCGACTTGCCCGAGCCCGATACTCCGGTCACGCACACCAGGCGGTTGAGCGGAATGCGGACGTCGATATCCTTGAGGTTGTGCGCGGTCGCGCCGCGCAGCTCGATGAAAGTTTTTGCCGGGGAAGAATTGCCTTTGACCAGCGCGACGCGCCGACCCGACAAATATTCCCCCGTCAGCGTCTGCTCCGTCTTGAGTTTTTCCGGGGCGCCGAAGAACACGATCTCGCCGCCGCGCTCGCCCGGCCCGGGGCCCATGTCGAGGATGCGGTCGGCGGCGAACATGATCTGCGGGTCATGCTCGACCACCACCAGCGTGTTGCCGGCATCACGCAGGCGCTGCATGACGCCGATCACGCGGCCCATGTCGCGCGGGTGCAGCCCGATCGACGGCTCGTCGAGCACGAACAAGGTGTTGACCAGCGAGGTGCCGAGCGCCGTGGTGAGGTTGATGCGCTGCACCTCGCCGCCGGAGAGCGTCCTCGACTGCCGGTCGAGGGTCAGGTAGCCCAGGCCGACGTCCTCGAGGAAGCGCAGCCGGGTGCGGATCTCCGCCAGCACCAGGTCGGCGGCTTCTCCCGCGCTTTTCAGTTTTTCGAAGAATTCCCGGGTATTGCGGATCGGCAGCAGCATCAGGTCCTGGATCGAGCGGCCTTCCAGCTTCCACAACAGCGAGTCCGGCTTCAGCCGCGTGCCGTGGCAGGCGGTGCACTCGGTGTAGGCGCGGTACTTGGAGAGCAGCACCCGGATGTGCATCTTGTAGGCCTTGCTCTCCAGCCATTTGAAGAAGCGGCGCACGCCATACCAGGTGCCTGGCCAGGACTTGCGCCAGCTCACCCACTCCGGTTCCCCCTCTAGAACCCAGGACTGGTGAGAAGAAGAAAGTTTTGCAAAAGGCACGTCCAGCGGAATGCCGCGCTTCTTGGCGTACCTCACCAGGTCGCCCTGGCAGTCCTTGAAGCTGGGGGATTGCCAGGGCCGGACGCAGCCTTCGCGCAGGGTGAGCTTTTCGTTGGGCACCACCAGGCCGAAGTCCACGCCGATGACGCGCCCGAAGCCGCGACAGGTCTCGCAGGCGCCGATGGGCGAGTTGAAGGAAAAGGCCGCCGGCGTCGGCTCGGCGTAGGCGATGTCGCAGTCCGCGCAGTGCAGGCCGGAGGAGTAGCGCAATACGCGGCCGCCCTCCGGGTAGATGTTCACCTTGCCTTGCCCGAAACGCAGGGCCGATTCGGCAGCTTCGGTGATGCGGGTCTTTTCCGAAGCAGCGATCTTCACCCGGTCCTGGACGACTTCCAGCAGGCCCTTGGCGCGCGAATGCAGGCGCGTATAGCCCTGGCGCTGCAGGAGTTCCTCGACCTCTTTCTCCGAGAAATTCTTCGGAATCGGTACCGGGAAGGTGATGACGACCCTTGCAGTCGAACGCTTCGACAAATCCTCGAAAATCGAGGAAGGCGTGTCGCGCACCACCGGCTTGCCGCAGCCGCGGCAGTAGAGCTTCGCCGCGCGCGCGAACAGCAGCTTCAGGTGATCGTTCAGCTCGGTCATGGTGCCGACCGTGGAGCGCGAGGTGCGCACCGGGTTGGTCTGGTCGATGGCGATGGCCGGCGGGATGCCTTCCACCGCGTCGACCTGCGGCTTGTCCATGCGGTCGAGGAACTGCCGCGCGTACGGACTGAAGGTCTCGACGTAGCGCCGCTGGCCCTCGGCGTACAGGGTGTCGAAGACGAGCGAGGACTTGCCCGAGCCCGAGACGCCGGTGACCACCAGCAGCTCGCCTGCCGGGATCGCGAGGCTCAGGTTCTTGAGGTTGTTCTGGCGCGCGCCGCGGATGACGATGGCGTCGCCATGGGGCTGCTCTTGCTTCACCAGCCGGATTCTATCCGCTGAGGCGCTGTGCCTCGCGACCGCGCCGCGGCTGCGGCGCTCTGCGCTCCGGATGGACGCTGTGGCTCAGATTCCGGCGCCGCTCCGGCGAACGGCGACGGCCTTTCAGCCATTCGATGGCCGCCGTTTCGCTGCGGAAGGTCCGCACGTTGATGCCGCGCCAGCGCGCGATCATGACGGCGTATTCATGCGCAATCCGCAGCTCGGGAGAATCCGCCATCAGGGCGATGCGGTCTGAAATTTTCGCGGCGAGGTCGAGGAAGGCGGAATAGCCGAATCGCTCGAGCGAGAAGATCGGATCGGACAATCGCACGCAGATCAGGGCGACGCGCAGCCGATGCTTGACGCC
This sequence comes from Burkholderiales bacterium, assembly GCA_036394595.1. GTDB lineage: Bacteria > Pseudomonadota > Gammaproteobacteria > Burkholderiales > SG8-39 > SCGC-AG-212-J23. The sequence continues at coordinate 25,710 of DASWEU010000205.1, forward strand.
TGCGGCGGCTACGGCGTTGAGAAAGTCGCGCGTCTCCGCCGCTGTTCGCCGCTCGAACAGCTCGGCCTTCAAATAGCCCGATTCGGCGGTTATCCGGTATCTCATCGCCTCGCGCGGATCCAATTGAACGCTATCACCGGCGCATCTTTCACCGGTAAACGGCGTCGTGATCCGAGTGGCTCAGGGGCGGATGTAAGCCCAGCCTTCCTGCTGGCGCTTCATCAGGTGCGTAACGCCCGCCTGCACGTAGCGGATGCCGCCGTACATGTCGGCCCGGGTGACCTTGGTGTTCTGCATGGTGTTTTCGCAGGCGAGCAGGCCGACGCCGGCATCGAGCGCGGCGGCGAGGCGCGCGGCGACCGCCGACTCGGCCTTGAGCATGCCGAGGCCGGGGCCGTAGGCGACGATCTCGATCTCGACGTTGTCCTTGCCGAGGTCCTGCTGCACGTTGCGCGCGTTGTTCAGCGCCAGGTTCCACTTCGCAGGGTCGTTGTCGCTCACCTGGAAAATCACCCGCTGCTTGGGAGTCTGTGCGGTGGCGGGAAGGGCGAGGAGCAGGGCGGAAAGCGCAAGAAAGACGCGACGTTTCATCCTGTGATTTTAGCCCGGTTGGGACGAATCCCGATGCTAAGATAAATTTCCATGACTCAGGAGCGGCGCGCCGCGAGCGAACTCCAGACCCGGCTGCGCCGCGGGCAGTTTGTCGTCACGGCGGAGATCACGCCGCCGGTGTCCACCGATCCCGCCGAGTTCCTGCGCCGCGCGATGCCGCTCAAGGGACTTGCCACCGCGGTCAATGTCACGGATGGCGCGGGCGCCAAGGTGCATCTCTCCAGCCTCGCCGCGTCGCACTTCCTCGTGCAGAGCGGCATCGAGCCGATCTTCCAGGTGACCTGCCGCGACCGCAACCGCCTCGCGTTGCAGGGCGACCTGCTGGGCGCCTGCGCGCTCGGCATCCACAACATCCTGGTGCTGGCGGGCGACGATCCCAAGACCGGCGACCAGCCGCAGGCAAAGGCGGTCTATGACCTCGACAGCCGCGGCCTGATCGAGATGGCGAACCAGATGCGGGCAACCTCGACCTTGCCGACCGGGGTTTCCATATCAGGCAACATCCAATTGGTGCTTGGCGCAGCCGACGTTCCAGCTGATCCGGCGCCCGGCTGGGAGCCCAAGGGCTTGCTCGCCAAGGCCGCCGCCGGCGCGGACTTCGTGCAGACGCAGTTCTGCATGGACATGGGCGTAGTGCGCCGCTACGCAGCGCGGCTTCTGGAACTGGGCTTTCGCGTGCCGATCCTCGTCGGCATCGCGCCGATTCCGTCGGCGAAATCGGCACGCTGGATGCGTGACAAGCTATTCGGCACCCGTATCCCGGACGAGATCGTCGCGCGCCTCGAGGGCGCGTCAGACCCGAAGCGCGAGGGCCGCAGGATCTGCGTCGAGGTATTGCAGCAGCTCGCCGAGATCCCGGGCGTCGCCGGCGCGCATGTCATGGCGCCGATGAACTTCGCCGAGATCCCGGCGGCGATCGATGAGTCCGGCGTGATTCACAAGATGCGAAAGGCAGCGTGACCTTCAGTGACAGCTTTGTGGAGCTGGACGGCTGTCGCGTTCATCTGCGGCGCGGCGGCACGGGCAAGCCGTTGCTCTTCCTGCACGGCGCGAGCGGCGCGCCGGCGATTATGCCATTCATGGAGACGCTCGCCGGGCGTTTCGACGTCCTGGTGCCCGAGCACCCCGGCTACGGCCAGTCGGACGAGCCGGAGTGGCTCGAGAACATCCACGACATGGCTTATTTTTATCTGGATTTCTTAAAGCAGCTGAATCTTTCTGATGTTGTTTTAATTGGAAATTCAATGGGAGGTTGGATCGCCATGGAAATGGCGGTACGCGATACCTCGCGCCTGGCCTCGCTCGTCCTGGTGGGGCCGGCGGGCATCGCGGCGCCGGGAGTTAGGCCTGCGGATATTTTTCTCATGCCTCCTGAGGTTTTAATCAGGAATCTTTTTCACAATGAAAAACTGGC
>DASWEU010000206.1:0-45523 GCA_036394595.1 Burkholderiales bacterium
CGGCCGCAACGGCGTGGTGCGCGCCGGCGGCCGGCGCGAGGACCTCGGGCCGTTCGACCAGGCCGAAATGGCCGTGGGCGACGTGTTCGTGATCGAAACCCCCGGGGGTGGGGGCTACGGTACGCCGTCTGGACTATAAAATAGCGCGGAAAGAATGAACCCCACCGCCCGCAGAGCGTGAACCCCACCGCCATTTACTCGAAGACCGGGAAGGGCGTCCAGGAAGCCTCCGGCAAGACCAGCCTGCTGAAGCGTCCCGATCGCGCGGTGCTGTCGGCGATCGACGGCCGCGCCACCCTCGGCGACGTGGCGCAGAAGGTCGGCAAGACTTTCGACGCGGATTTCGAAAAACTGGTCGGCCAGCTGGACAAGGACGGCTTCGTGCGCGAGGTGTCGCCGGGCGTCGCGCCGGCCGCGCCGAAAGGCGCTGCTCCGGCGGCCAGGACGCCGCCCAGGCCCGCTGCGCCTGCGGCGGATCCCGGCGGCGATCTCGATTTCAGCAGTATCACGCCCGCGCCAAAACCGGCAGCGCCTCCATCGCGACCGGCCGCGCCTCCGCCAAGACCGGCAGCACCCCCGACGAGGCCGGCTGCGCCTCCACCCCCGCCACCGCGGCCCGCGGCGCCGCCCCCCGCGGCTAAGCCAGCGCCTCCCCAACAATCGGCGCTCGACAAGGCGCGCGAAGAAGCTGAGGCGCGTGCTGCTGCCGAAAAAGAAAAGCAGAAGGCCCTGGCCGAAGGCAAGGCAGTCCCCAGCGCGGATGCCGAAGCCAGGCTGCGCGCGGAAGCCGAGGCGAAGATCAAGGCGGCGCGCGAAGCGGCGGTGCGCACGGCGACCGAGGCGAAGGCCAAGGCCGACGCCGAGGCGAAGCGCGTGCGCGAAGAGGCCGAAAAGGCGAAGCGCGAGTCCGAGGAGCTGAAGCAGCGCCTGGAGGAAGAGCGCAAGGCGCGCGAGGCGGCCGAGCGCAAGGTGAAGGACGAGGCCGAGCGTGCGCGCAAGGAGCTGGACGAGGAGCGCAAGCAGCTCGACGTCGACCGCAAGAAACGCGAGGAAGAGGACCGCAAGCGCCGCGAGGAAGCGGAGCAAAAGGAGGAGGAGGATCGCACGGCGCGCCGCAAGCGCGAGGACGAAGAGGAGAAGGAGCGCCGCAAGAAGCGCGAGGAAGAGGAGCGCAAGGCCGAGGAGGAGCGCGCCGCGCGCCGCAAGCACGAGGAAGAGGAAGAGAAGGAGCGCAAGCGCAAGAAGGAAGAAGAGCGTCGCAAGCACGACGAGGAAGAGCGCAAGGCCGCCGAGGAGCGCACCGCGAAGCGCAAGCGCGAAGCCGAGGAAGAGGAGCGCAAGGCCGAAGAAGAGCGCGCCGCGCGCAAGAAGAAGCGCGACGAAGAAGAGAAAGTGCGCGCCCGCGCCGAGGAAGAGGAACGCCAGCGCCGCGCGGCGGAAGAGGAAGCCGAGCGCGAGCGTCTTGCCGCGGAAGAAGCGGACCGCCGCAAGAGCCAGGAACAGAAATCGATCGCCGAGATGACGCCGCCCAAGCCGGGCGCGCCGCAGACCCCGGCCCCGGCGGCGGGCGGCGGCGCCTTCGATTCGCTGCTCAACGACCTCGATTCGTTCGGCAAGAAAGACGACGAGGAGGACAAGGCGAGGGAAGCGGCGGAGCGCAAGTCCAAGGCGGACGCCGAGCGGCGCGAGCGCGAAGAGGAAGAGCGTCGCGCCGCCGAGGAGCGCGCGGCCGAACGCAAGCGGCAGGCCGATGAAGAGGAGCGCAAGGAAGAGGAGAAGCGCGCCGCGCGCAAGAAACAGCGCGAGGACGAAGAACGCCAGGAAGAAGAGGAGCGCAAGGCGAAGGAGAAGAAGCGCCGCGACAAGGAGGAAGCCGAGGCCGCCGAAGCCGAGGCGAAGTCCAAGAAGGAAAAAGAGAAGGAAAGAGAGCGCGAGAAGGAGAAGGAGAAGGCCGAAGCCAAGGCCCGGCAGGAAGCCGAGAAGGCCGAGGCGAAGAAGGGGAAGGAAAAGGCGCGTGCCGCCCCGTCGTCCCTGCCGCCGTCGATGCGGCGCGACCGCGAGCCCGGCCAATGGGGCAAGAAAATCACGCTGGCGTTGTTCTTGCTGCTGGTGATCGCGGTCGGCGTGGTGCACGTCATGCCGCTCGGCACCGCCGATTACGAGCGCGCGGCGAGCGAGGCGCTCGGCGTGCCGGTGAAGATCAACTCGGGGCGCATGTGGCTGTTTACCGGGCTGCAGCTGCGCCTGCAGGGCGTGACGATCGGCGAGCTCAAGCTGGCCGAGGTCACGGCGTTCCCCAGCTTCGATTCGCTGTCCGGCGACCGCAAGCTGTTCACGCGCATCGAAGTGGCCGGCGTGACGCTGCCACAGCAGGGGCTCGCAGCAGCGATGGCGAGCAAGGTGAAGGGCGAGAAATTCATCGTCGGCCGCATCGTGGTGCGCCAGATGGAACTGTCCGGCCCGCTGCCGCTGCCGAAGAACCTGGAGGCGGATATCGCGCTCGACGCCGAAGGCGCGGTGAGCTCGATTACGCTGCGCGGCCCCGACTCGCTGGTGGCCAAGCTCACGCCCAAGGGCTCGGCGATGGAATTCGATCTGAACGCCAGCGGCTTCACCATCCCGATCGCGCCCGACGTGACGCTCGGCACCTTCGGCATGAAGGGCACGGCGACGCGCAACGGCATGAGCGTCACCGAATGGGACGGCACCTACCTCAATGGCCGCCTGTCGGGCACCGCCAACGTGCGCTGGGGCAACAACTGGGTCATCGACGGCGTGATGACGGCGCGCGGCATCAACGCCGCCGTGTTCGCGCCGGCCCTGGTGTCGGAAGGCCGCGGCGAAGGCACGGCGAAATTCAGCATGAGCGGGCCCGACCCGATGGCGCTGGTGGCCGCCGGGCGCTATGACGCGAGTTTCAGGATCGATACCGGGGCGCTCGGCGGGGTCGACCTGTCGCGCGCCATCCGCACGGGAGGGCGCGAGACGGCCGGCCGCACCACCTTCACCGAGATGACCGGCCAGGCGACCTACGACCGCGGCGCGGTGTCGGCGCGCAATGTCCAGATCACCCAGGGCTCGCTCAACGCCGGCATCAGCGCCGACATCTCGCGCGACGGGGCCCTGTCGGGACGCATCGTCTCCGACGTGCGCGCCGGCTCGCAGATCCTGCGCGTCACCCTGACCATGGGCGGAACGACGAGGGATCCGCAGTTCCGGCCCTAGTGCTCCGCCTTCTCCAGCTCCGCGGGCCGCAGGCCCTGTCGGAGTTCCGGCTCGCCAAGCTCGCCGCCTCGCTCAAGAAAGTCGACGCCGGAATTCGCGCGGTCGCGGCGGAATTCCGCCACTTCGTGGAAATCGACGGTGAGCTCGCGCCGCTCGAGCGCGGCGTGCTCGAGCGCCTGCTCGATTACGGCTTTGCGGCGCCGGCCGCGCCGCCGGGACAGCTCCGGCTGGTAGTGCCGCGGCCCGGGACGATCTCGCCCTGGTCGTCCAAGGCGACCGACATCGCCCGCAACTGCGGGCTCGCGCGCGTGCGGCGCATCGAGCGCGGCGTCGCCTATTACGTCGACTCCAAGGCCGAACTCGCGCCGCTGCTGCACGACCGCATGACCGAGACAGTCCTCGGTTCCTTTGAGGAAGCTTCTTGCCTCTTCACGCACGTTCGGCCCCGACCGCTTGTCAGCATAAAAATCTCTTCATTGAAAGATGCCGATCGGCAACTCGGTCTTGCGCTGTCGGACGACGAGATCGACTACCTGCAAAAGGCTTACCGCGAGCTCGGGCGCGACCCGACGGATGCCGAGTTGACCATGTTCGCGCAGGCGAATTCGGAGCACTGCCGGCACAAGATCTTCAATGCCGACTGGATCGTCGACGGCAAAGCGCAGCCGCAGTCGCTGTTCGCCATGATCCGGCACACGCACGCGGTGAGCCCGCAGGGAACGGTGCTCGCCTATGCCGACAACGCTGCGATCCTGGAGGGCAGGATGGCCGTTCGTTTTCATCCCAATAATAAAAATACGTATGAAGGCAAGAGCGACCTCACCCACATCGTCGTCAAGTGCGAGACGCACAACCACCCGACGGCGATCGCGCCGTTTCCCGGCGCGGCGACCGGCTCGGGCGGCGAGATCCGCGACGAGGGCGCGACCGGGCGCGGCGCCAAGCCGAAGGCAGGGCTGGTGGGCTACTCGGTGTCGCACCTGCGCATTCCCGGGCAGGAGCAACCCTGGGAGACGAATGACCCGGGCAAACCGGGGCGCATTGCCTCGGCGCTCGACATCATGCTCGAAGGCCCGATCGGCGCGGCCTCGTTCAATAACGAGTTCGGCCGGCCGAATCTCTGCGGCTACTTCCGCACCTTCGAGTTCGACCGCTATGGGTATCACAAGCCCATCATGCTGGCCGGCGGCGTGGGCAGCATCTCGGCGGCGCAGTCGGCCAAGTCGATGCTCGCGCCCGGCACGCTGCTGGTGCAACTCGGCGGCCCCGGCCTGCTGATCGGCATGGGCGGCGGCGCCGCCTCGTCGATGGGCGCCGGCGCGAACATCGCCGACCTCGACTTCGACTCGGTGCAGCGCGGCAACGCCGAGATCCAGCGCCGCGCGCAGGAGGTCATCGATCGCTGCTGGCAGCTCGGCGCGGCTAATCCCATCCTCTCGATCCACGACGTCGGCGCGGGCGGCCTGTCGAACGCGGTGCCCGAGATTGCGTACGCCGCCGGGCGCGGCGCGGCCCTCGGCCTGCGCGCCATCCCGAGCGAGGACAGCGGCATGTCGCCGCGCGAGATCTGGTGCAACGAGGCGCAGGAACGCTATGTGCTCGCTGTCTCTCCTCAGCAGAGAAATCTTTTGCAGGACATTTGCGCGAGAGAACGGTGCCCGGTCGCCATCCTCGGTACGGCGACCGCGGACGGCAAGCTGGTGCTCGACGACCCGGAGTTCGGCAACCGGCCGGTCGACATCCCGCTCGCGGTGGTGCTCGGCAAGCCGCCGAAGATGCTGCGCGACGTGCGCCGGCTCGCGCCCGAATCCCGCGTGCTGTCGCTGGGCGGCGTGTCCATCCAGGAGGCGACGCATCGCGTAATGCGCCACCCGGCGGTGGCGAACAAGTCCTTTCTCATCTCGATCGGCGACCGCACGGTGGGCGGCCTTTGTTCGCGCGATCCCTGCGTCGGACCCTGGCAGGTGCCGGTCGCCGATTGTGCCGTCACGCTCGCCGATTTCGAAGGCTGCGCCGGCGAGGCCTTCGCCATCGGCGAGCGTACGCCGCTCGCGCTGATCGATGCGCCCGCCTCGGGGCGCATGGCGGTGGGCGAGGCGATCACCAATATCGCCGCCGCGGATATCCGGTCGCTTTCGAACGTCAAGCTGTCGGCGAACTGGATGGCCGCGGCCGGCGTGCCCGGCGAAGACGCAGCGCTGTTCGACACGGTCAAGGCGGTGGCGATGGAGCTTTGCCCGGCGCTCGGCGTCTCGATCCCGGTGGGAAAGGATTCGCTGTCGATGCGCACCACCTGGGACGCGAAAGACATGATCGCGCCGCTCTCCCTGATCGTCTCGGCCTTTGCGCCGGTCGGCGACGCGCGCCGCACGCTGACGCCGCAGCTACGCACCGACGCCGGCGAAAGCGAGCTGATCCTCGTCGACCTCGGCCAGGGCAAGAACCGCTTGGGCGGCTCGATCCTCGCCCAGGTCTTCTCGCAGATGGGCGAAGACTGTCCCGACCTCGATTCGCCTTTGCTTCTCAAAAACTTCTTCTCGACGATACAAAAGCTCAGGCCGCTGATACTTGCCTACCACGATCGTTCCGACGGCGGGCTGTTCGCCGCGGCGAGCGAGATGGCGTTCGCGGGGCATTGCGGCGTGACGCTCAGCCTCGATGCCATTGCCTTCGTTGGCGCGGCCGACGACGTCGATGCCTTCAAGAACGACGGCGCCGAGCAGCTGGCCGGGCGCTCGAAGGACCTGGCGCTCGCGGCGCTCTTCAACGAAGAGCTCGGCGCGCTGCTCCAGGTGCGCGCCGCCGATCGCGGCAAGCTGATGCAGGCGCTGCGCGAGGCGGGGCTCGGCGAGTGCTCGCACGTCGTCGGGCTCGTCAACCCGCGCGACGAGATCCGCGTGGTGATGAACAACCGCCCGATCTACGCCCACAAGCGCGACCACGTCCAGCGCCGCTGGAGCGAGACCAGCTTCCAGATGGCGACCTTGCGCGACAACCCCGACTGCGCGCGCGAGGAGTACGACCGCATCATCGAAGCCAATGATCCCGGTCTTTCGGTGCAGTTGACTTTTGAACCCAGGAATTTTGCAGTTCCCAAAACTGCAAGGCCCAAAGTTGCCATCCTCCGCGAGCAGGGCGTGAACGGCCAGGTGGAAATGGCCGCCGCCTTCGATCGCGCGGGATTCGAATCGGTGGACGTGCATATGACCGACCTGCATGCGGGCCGCGTATCGCTCGCCAGCTTCAAGGGCTTCGCCGCCGGGGGAGGCTTTTCCTACGGCGACGTGCTGGGAGGCGGGCAGGGCTGGGCCAAGTCCATCCTCTTCAACCCGAAGGTGCGCGAGGAATTCGAGAAATTCTTCGCGCGCAAGGACAGCTTCGTGCTGGGCGCCTGCAACGGTTGCCAGATGCTCTCGGCGCTCAAAGAACTCGTCCCTGGCGCCGAAGCCTGGCCCGCGTTCGTGCGCAATCGCTCCGAGCAGTTCGAGGCGCGCATGGTGATGGTGGAAATCGTCAAGAGCCCGTCGATCCTGTTCGCGGGCATGGAAGGCAGCCGCATCCCCATCGTCACCGCGCACGGCGAGGGCAGAGCTCACTTTGCAGATCAAAAGCAGCTCTCGTCGGCCCTGACCTGCTTGCGTTACGTCAATAACCGCGGCGAAGTCACCGACACCTACCCCTACAACCCCAGCGGCTCGCCGCAAGGGATCACCGGCCTCACCACCGCCGACGGCCGCTTTACCATCGTCATGCCCCACCCCGAGCGCGTCTTCCGATCGGTCCAAATGTCCTGGGCTCCCGACAACGCGCCCGAGGACTCGCCGTGGATGCAGATATTCCGCAATGCGCGCAGGTGGGTAGGCTAGGAGGAAATTCATGAAACAAGGATCGCTGACTCGGCAGTTATCCAGTCTGACCGGTGCGGCTGCCCTGTTGCTAGCGGGCGCAGCGACTGCGGCCGACGTGCAAGTGATGATCTCCGCCGGATTCCACGGAGTCTATAGCGAGCTCAAGCCGGCTTTCGAGCGCACCACTGGCCACCGCCTCATCACGACGCGCGGGCCGTCGATGGGCGATTCGCCGGAGGCGATTCCTGCACGCCTTGCGCGCGGCGAGCCCGCCGATGTCGTGATCATGGATGGCGCGGGTGCGGACAAGATTGGCCCGCTGGGTTTTCTGCGCGCGGACAGCCGGGTCAATCTCGCCCGCTCGCAGATCGGCATGGTGGTGCGCGCCGGTGCGGCGAAGCCGGATATCGAGAGCGTGGACGCATTCCGCAACACTCTGCTCTCGGCCAAGTCCATCGCGTTTTCGGACAGCGGCAGCGGCACCTACCTGTCCACCCAGCTGTTTGCGCAGCTCGGCATCGCGGACCAGCTTGCGGGCAAGAGCCGGAAGGTGCGCGGGCCGCCGTCCGGCGAGCCGGTGGCCGCGGTCGTGGCGCGCGGCGAGGCGGAGATCGGCTTCCAGCAGGTCCCGGAGCTGATCCATGTTCCCGGGGTGACATACGTCGGCACGATTCCGGCCGAGCTCCAGCCGGTGATCTTCTTCGTCGGGGCGCTCACCCGCACGGTGCGGGAGCCCGAAGCGGGCAGGGCGCTCATCCGCTTTCTCACCTCGCCCGAGGCAGCGCCGACCATCATCAAAGCGGGACTGTCTCCGATCGAGCGCTAGCGCAGCGCGGAGACGACGCCGCAGATTTTCCCGGGCGTCGTGAGCCAGGCCTTCTTCGCCTTGACGATGTGCTTGAGCGCGCGGCGCAGGTGCAGCAGCCGGTAGGGCTGGCCGACGATGTAGGGGTGCAGCGCGATGCCCATCACCAGCGGCTGGTCCTTCGACTGCCGGAGCATCTCGTCGAAGTTGTCGACGATCATGTTGGCGAAGTCGCGCGCATCCATCTGGCGCGCGATGATCATTGGGATGTCGTTCAGCTCCTGCGGGTAGGGAATCGACCACAACGGCCCGTGGCGCGTCTCGAGCAGCGTCGGCTGGTCGTCGTGGCACCAGTTGAGCGAGTAGCGGTAGCCCGCCTGCTTGAGGAGGTCGGGCGTGACGTAGTTCTCCGAGATCCACGGGCTCAGCCAGCCCGACGGGATCTGCCCGGATTCCTTGCCGATGCGCTCGCGGCAGTACTTGAGGAGCTCGCGCTCCCTGTCCTCGGTGAGGTCGCTCTGCCGCTCGGAGTTGGTGTGGCCGTGGCCGATCAGCTCGTCGCCGCGCCGTACGAAGGCCGCGACCACGTCGGGGCAGTAATCGTAGAGCGCGGTGTTGATGATCGCGCCGACCGGGAGCTTGAGCTCGTCGAACAGCTCCAGACAGCGCCAGACGCCGACGCGGTTGCCGTAGTCGCGCCAGGAATAGTTGAGGACGTCGGGCTCGGGGCTCTTCGGCCCGAGCGCCGCGCCCAGGCCGGCGCCGAACTCGAAGTGCTCGACGTTGAAGCCGATGTAGACCGCGAGGCGCTTGCGGCCCGGCCAGTCGTAGTTCCGGCGGTTGATGATGGCCGAGTAATCGTACCGGCCGTGGGTTTTGAGGGGGCGCTGCACCAGATCAGGGCTTGGCGTGGCCGGCGCGCACCAAAAGCCACTCGGCGCTGTCGTTCCAGACTTCCATGCGGACGATCTTGCCGTTCTTCACTACGTAGCGGTCGACGTAGCGGTTGCCCTCGAACGGGGTGCCGTCCAGCCACTCGCCGTAAAGGGTGCCGGTCTGGTAGACGGTGGTCTCCGCCGGGGTGCCGCCGGCCACCACGTGGGTCGGGCCGAACTTCTTCTTCACCCATTTGTAGCGCGCCTTGTTGAAGGCAGTGGCCTCGGCCGGGTCGTGCATCAGCCGGTTGCCGGTGAAACGGATCTCGATGTCGGGGGCGCAGTACTGCCGGGCCGAGTCGGGGTCCGGAATCATGTGCAGCCGGAGATACTCCTCGACGATTTTGACCGGGTTTTCCATGACTCAATACTAGTATGGCATGCGTCCTGCTAAGCTTGGTGAACCCATGGGAGGCCTTCCGATGAGATTTCTGATTTTTGTAATTGCAGTAGCGTTTTCTCTTCCTGTTAACAGTCAAACCATCAAGATCGGCCTGGTCACCGCGCTCTCCGGTCAGTCGGCCCGCGCCGGCGAGGCCATCACGCGCGGCCTGACGGTCGCCATCGAAGAGATCAACGCCAAAGGCGGCGTGCTCGGCAGGAAGCTCGAGCTGGTGCGGCGCGACGACGAGGCGACGCCGGCCAAGGGCGTGATCGCGGCGCGCGAGCTGCTGTTCAAGGAAAACGTGACCGTGCTGTTCGGCGGGCTGGACACGCCGGTGTCGATCGCCATCGTGCCGATCGTCAGCGAGGCGAAAACGCCTTTCATGGGACCGTGGGCCGCCGGCACGCCGATCACCCGCAACGGCACCAACCCCAACTTCGTGTTCCGCGTCTCCGCCGTCGACGAAATCGTCGACCGGGCGATGCTGCAGTACTCACAGAAGATCTTCAACGCCAAGAAGTGCGGCATGATCCTGGTGAACAATCCCTGGGGCGAGTCGAACGAGAGGGGCCTCACCGCAGCGCTCGACGCGAAGGGCATGAAGCCCGCCGGCATCGAGAAGTTCGACGGCAACGACGTCGACGTGGTGCCGCAGCTCGCGCGCCTCAAGGCCGCGGGCGCCGACTGCCTGTTCCTGGTCGGCAACGTCGGCCCCTCGGCGCAGGTGGTGAAGTCGCTCGATCGCATGGGCTGGAAACCGCCGATCGTCTCGCACTGGGGCCCGGCCGGCGGCCGCTTCACCGAGCTCGCCGGACCGAGCGCGCCGAGCGTGCACTTCATCCAGACCTACAGCTTCTTCGGCAAGCAGACGCCGGTGGGCGAGAAGGTGCTGAAGGCGCTGATGGCCAAGTACCCGGATATCAAGGGCGCCGGCGACGTTACGCCCGCGGTGGGCGTGGCCAACGCCTACGACGGCATGATGCTCACGGCTCTCGCGATCCAGGCCGCCGGCTCGACCGAGGGCCCGGCGATCCGCGAAGGCTTCTACAAGATCGGGCGCTACGAGGGACTGATCAAGACCTACGACAAGCCGTTCACGCCGGACAACCACGACGCGGTCAACGAGAACGACTACGTCTGGACCCAGTTCATCGATAATCAGATCCTGCCGGTCGGCATGAAGAAGTAGGCCGCTCTGCCTGGAAAAAGGCCGCCGCCGGCGGCCTTTTTTTATGCTCCTCACCTCATCGCTGATTTCGGGATTGGCGCTCGGCAGCATGTACGGGCTGCTGGCGCTCGGCTTCTACATCACCTACGCGGTGTCGAGCACGGTGAACTTCGCCCAGGGCAGCGCGATGATGCTCGGCGCGGTGTTCGCGTACACGTTTGCCGTGAAGTTGGGATTACCGCTTTCCATTTCCATTTCAATTTCTTTATTGCTTTGTGCCGCGTACGGCATGCTGGTCGAACTGGTCGCGGTGCGGCCCTTCGCCCGCCGCGGCTCCAACGCCTGGCTGATGGCCACCATCGCGCTCGGCATCGTCGCCGACAACACGGTGCTGTTCACGTTCGGGAAAGAGCCGCGCGGGTTCGTCATGCCCTGGGCCGCGAGCACCGTGCAGGTCGCGGGGATCAACCTCTCCGTGTTGCAGATCGCCATCCTGGCGATCGGTTTCGCGCTGTCCCTGTTGCTTTATCTATTCAAGGAAAAGACCAAGCAGGGCAAGGCCATGCTGGCGGTGGTGCAAAACCCCGACGCCGCGCGCCTGATGGGCATCAATGTGCCGGTGGCCATCTCGCTCGCCTACGCGGCCTCCGCCGTGTTCGCCGGCGCCGCGGGGATCCTGATCGCGCCGCTGTCCAACGTGCATTCCGACATGGGCACGCTGTTCGGCCTCAAGGCTTTCGCCGTGGCGATCCTCGGCGGCATCACCAGCGCCTGGGGCGTGATGCTCGCCGGGCTGATCTTCGGGCTGACCGAGTCGCTGATCACGGCGCTGCTCGGCTCCGACTACACGCAGATCCTGACCTTCACGCTGGTCATCGTGGCGCTGGCCTTCATGCCGAACGGCTTGCTTGGCCGCGCGGAGGTGAAGAAGGTATGAAGATTTTTGCTTATGCGGTGGTCTTTTTGATAGGAATTATTTTCACCGTAAAAGCAAACAGCTATTACGTCTTCATCATGGCAACGCTGGCACTCACGGCAATCGCCGGCATCGGCCTCAATGTGCTGCTGGGCCTGACAGGACAAGTGTCCTTCGGTCATGTCGGCTTCTACGCGCTCGGCGCGTATACGGTGGCCGTGCTCACCGTGACGGCCAAGTGGAGCTTCTGGGCGGCGCTGCCGGCAGCGGCGCTGATCGCGACAGTCACCGGGGCGCTCCTCGCGCTGCCGGCAGTGCGAGTGCGGGGACCGTATCTCGCGATGGTCACCATCGCCTTCGGCTTCATCGTCGAGCATCTTGCGGTCGAGTGGCGCGGCGTCACCGGCGGCCAGAACGGCATCATGGGCGTGCCCAAGCCTTCGATGTTCGGCCTTGCCTTCAGCGAGCGCGGCGTGGCGATCATGGCGATTGTCGTCGCGGCTGCCGCAACCGCTGCTTATTTCTTTATCGAAAAAAGCAAATACGGCAAGGCGATGCGGGCAGTCAAGGATTCCGAGACCGCCGCCGAGTCGATCGGCCTCGCGCCGGTGCGGGTCAAGACCGCTGCCTTCGCCATCTCCGCCGGGTGCGCGGGAGTTGCCGGCGCGTTATTCGCGCCGTTGTCGGGGTTCGTGACGCCGTCCACTTTCGCCTTTTCGCAATCCATCCTGTTCGTGCTGGTGGTGCTGATCGGCGGCGCCGGATCGGCGGCGGGGCCGCTGGTCGGCGCGGCCGTCGTCGTGCTGCTGCCGGAATTTCTCGCCGGGCTGGCGGAGTACCGGCTGCTCCTCTTCGGCGCGCTGCTGCTGGTCGTCCTGTGGATCGCCCCGGAAGGATTGGTGGGAGCGGCGCGGCGACTTTTCGCCGTTAATAAAAAAAGAATTTTCCCCGAGGAAAGAAAAATCGATCTTGCCCCCGCGGTGCGCGCCGGGCTGGAGGTGCGTGACTTGGGCATCTCCTTCGGCGGCGTGCGCGCGGCGCACGAGGTCGGGCTGGAAGCGAGCCCGGGGCAGGTGACCGGCCTGATCGGCCCCAACGGCGCGGGCAAGACCACCGTGCTCAACATGCTGAGCGGCTTTTACCGGCCCGACCACGGCACGATCCGCCTCGGCGGGCGGGAGATCCAGGGCCTGGCCGCCTGGCGCGTGGCGCGCGCGGGGGTGGCGCGCACCTACCAGACGACGCAGTTGTTCGGCTCGATGAGCGTCGCGGAAAACATCGCCATTGCCGCGGCTGCGCACCACGGGCCTGCGGTCGACGCGCTGCTCGCTTTCGTCGGCTATGCCGGCGATCCCGATGCGCGCGCCGCCGATCTGCCGCACGTCGACAAGCGGCTGGTCGAGATCGCGCGCGCGCTCGCCACGCGACCGGCGGTTCTGCTGCTCGACGAGCCGGCCGCGGGCCTCGCCGCCGCGGACAAGCGCAATCTCACGGCACTCCTGCGGCGCATCGCAGACGCCGGCGTCGCAGTCATGCTGGTCGAGCACGACATGGCGGTGGTGATGGGCATCTCCGACCAGGTGGTGGTGCTCGACGCCGGCTTGCGCATCGCTGCCGGCACGCCGGCGGAGGTGCAGCGCGATCCGGCGGTACGCAAGGCCTACCTCGGCGAGGAGCAGGAGCGCCGCACCGCGCGGCGCGAGGTCGCCGGCGAAGCGCTGCTTGAGGTTGGGCAGCTGTCGGCAGGCTATGGCGCGGAGCCGGTGCTCAAGGGGGTCGACCTAAAGGTGCGCCGCGGCGAGTTGGTGGCCGTGCTCGGCTCCAATGGCGCCGGCAAGTCGACGCTGATGCGGGCGCTTGCCGGATTGCTGCGCCCCGTGGCCGGCGGCATCGCCTTCGAAGGCAGCGACATCGTGCACGAGCCGGCGCACCGGGTGGCTGCGCGCGGCATTGCGCTGGTGCCGGAGGGGCGCCAGGTGTTTGCCGAGCTGTCGGTGCTCGACAATCTTTTGCTCGGTTCTTTCCTCAGAAAAAAGCCTGAACCAGGAGAAATTGAAAAAATGCTGGACCGCTTTCCCCGTCTGCGCGAGCGCCTGCACCAGCGCGCGGGGCTGCTCTCCGGCGGCGAGCAGCAGATGCTCGCCATCGCGCGCGGCCTGATGGCGCGGCCGCGGCTGCTGCTGCTCGACGAGCCGTCGCTCGGCCTCGCGCCGCAGGTGATCAACGATCTGTTCTCGGCGCTCGAGCGGCTGCGCGCGGAAGCCGCGACCATCCTGCTCGTCGACCAGATGGCGGGACTCGCGCTGGCGCTCGCCGACCGCGCCTACGTCATCGAGGACGGGCGCATCGCCGCCTCGGGCGCGGCAGGCGAAATCGCCGCCGACGGCGCGCTGGCGAAAGCGTATCTCGCAGTAGACTAGGCCGATGGGGGAGGTCCTGATCGTCGGCGGCGGCATCGGCGGACTCACGCTCGCGCTCGAGCTGCATCGCGCCGGCATCGCCTGCCGCGTGTTCGAGTCGGCGCCCGAGATCAAGGCGGTCGGCGTCGGCATCAACCTGCTGCCGCACGCCACCAAGGTGCTCGCCGAGCTCGGCCTCGCGCCCGCGCTTGCGCGCCTCGCGGTCGAGACCCAGGAAGCGGCGTTCTTCAACCGTTACGGCCAGCTCATCTACCGCGAGCCGCTCGGCCGTCGCGCCGGCTACGACTGGCCGCAGTTTTCAATCCACCGCGGCGACCTGCAAACCGTGCTCCTGGATGCGGTACGCGAGCGTCTGGGCGCCGACCGCCTGCAGCTCGGCTGGCATTGCTCAGGTTTCTCTCAAGATAACGACGCTGTTACATTGATTTTTAAGGATAAAGCGCCCGTCAATGGTGTCGCCGCCATCGCCTGCGATGGCATCCATTCGGTGATCCGCCGGCAGCTCTACCCGAAGGAGGGCGAGCCACGCTACTCGGGTATCAATATGTGGCGCGGCGTGACCCGCTGGAAGCCGATCCTGACCGGCGCGAGCATGGTGCGGGCCGGCTGGCTCAAGACCGGCAAGCTGGTGCATTACCCGATCCGCAACAACATCGACGCCGAGGGGCGGCAGCTGGTGAACTGGCTGTGGGAGATCGAGACGGCCGACTACCAGCGCTGGGACTGGAACCGGACGGCGAAAGTCGAGGATTTCGTTGCCGGGGTCAAGGACTGGCGCTTCGACTGGCTCGACGTGCCGGCCTTCTTCCGCGCCGCCGAAGTGGTGCTCGAGTATCCGATGGTGGACAAGGACCCGCTCGCGGCGTGGAGCTTCGGCCGCGTCACGCTGCTTGGCGACGCCGCGCACCCTATGTATCCAAGAGGATCGAACGGTGCGGGCCAGGCGATTCTGGATGCGAAATGCCTCGCGGACTGCCTTTCGAATTTCAAAGAAGCTGCTTTATCTTTAAAAGAATATGAAAAGCGGCGCTTGATCATCACTTCCAATGTCGTGCTCGAGAATCGCCGCAGCCCGCCGGACGCCATCCTGCGCGAGGTGTTCGAGCGCACCGGCGACAAGCCCTTCGAGCGCATCGAGTCGGTGATCTCACCCGAGGAGCTGCGGGCGCTGTCGGACCGCTACAAGAAAGTCGCCGGCTACGACCGGCAGGCGATGCGCTCGTGACCTACGTGCTGATCCACGGCGCCTGGCACGGCGGCTGGGCTTGGCGGCGTGTCGCGCCGCTGCTGCGTGCCGAGGGCCACGAGGTGTACGCCCCCTCGCTCACTGGCCTCGGCGACCGCTCGCATCTCGCACGCCCGGGCATCGATCTCGATCTGCATATTCAGGATGTGGTCATGCTGATCGAGGCGCACGACTTGAACGGCGTGCTGCTGCTCGGGCACAGCTACGGCGGCATGGTGATCACCGGCGCTGCCGACCGCGTGCCGCAGCGCATCCGCCGCTTGATCTACTTTGATGCCTTTGTCGGCGAGAACGGAAAGTCCTGCATGGACTACGTCAGGGCCGCGGTGCCAGAGCGGGTCAAGGGATTCGAGGCCGCGGCGAAGGAGACGGGCTTTGTGCCGCCACCGCCGGCTGCGCTGTGGGGCCATACCGATCCGGCGCTGATTGCCTGGTTGAAACCCCGCGAAGTGCCTCATCCTTTCGCTGCTCAGACGCAGGCGCTCCGCCTCGGCAACGAGGCGGCGCTGAAGCGCATCCCGAAAACCTTCGTGCACTGCACCTCGCCCGGGACCGGCTCATTCGACCAATTCGCCGCGAAATTCCGTAACGATCCCGCCTGGCGATTCCACGAGCTGAAAAGCGGCCACGACGCTATGCTCCTGAAGCCGCGGGAGGTCGCCGACATACTTCTGCAACAAATCCAATAGGAGAATGCATGAGCATCGTCCGTCACGATCCTGGTCCCATCCTCTCGCTCGCCGTCGAGCACGGCAATACCGTTTTCCTCGCCGGTATCGTGGCGAAGAACCTCGACAACGACGTCAAGGGTCAGACCAGGGAGATTCTTGCCGAGATCGACCGGCTGCTCGCCAAGAGCGGCTCGAGCAAATCGAAAGTGCTGCAGGCGCATATCTGGGTCACCGACATCCGCAACCGCGCGCCGATGAACGAGGCGTGGACCGCCTGGGTCGACCCGAAGAACCTGCCGGCGCGCGCCTGCGTCGAAGCCAAGCTCGCCGATCCGAAAGCGCTGGTCGAGATCATGGTGACCGCCGCGAAATAGGCGGCGCAGAAGCCGGCTCAAACAGGTTCAGCACGCCGTCCAGTCCCGAGTGGTTGAGCGCGCAGCTCGCCTGCGCCTGCACCACCGGCTTGGCGCGGAAGGCGACCGAGAAGCCGGCCTGCGCCATCATGTTCAGGTCATTCGCGCCGTCGCCGATGGCGAGTGTCTGCGCGCGTTCGGCCTTGAGATCCTTCGCCACTTCCTGGAAGCGCTTCGCTTTTGCCTCGGCGTCGACGATATCGCCGGTCAGCCTGCCGGTCAGTTTTCCGGCGGCGGATTCAAGGACGTTTGAAATCGCGTAGTCCAGACCGAGGCGTGCCTTGAGCTTCTCCGTGAAATACGTAAATCCGCCCGACACCAGCAGCAGCTTCACCCCGCTCGCCTTGCAGGCCGCGATCAGCTGCTCCGCACCCGCGGTCAGCCGCAGGCGCTCCTCATACACCCGGCGCAGCGCATCCTCCTGCAGGCCCGCGAGCAGCCCGACGCGCTTTCGCAGGCTCTCCGGATAGGCGATCTCCCCGCGCATCGCCTGCGCCGTGATCGCGGCGATCTCGGCTTTCTTTCCCGCCAGGTCGCCCAGCTCGTCGATGCACTCGATGGTGATGAGCGTCGAATCCATGTCCATGGCGACGAGCTTGAGGCGGTCGAAGCGCTGTCCGTCGGCGACGAAGGCATGGTCGATGCGGCGGGCTTCGCACCAGGGCGCGATCTGCGGGTCGCGCGCGCCGACCTTGAACCGGTAGGCCGACGCGCGGATCAGCCCGAACGGGCTGCCGCTCAACCGCGAGAGCTCGGCGGCATGTGCTGCGGTCATGCCGTTGCCTTGCGCGACGAGATTCATTTCCCGAGTTCTTCCAGGATGCGCAGCACCGCGCGGGCGCGCTCCTGCCATTCGGGCATTTTCTGCGCGACGCGCAGCTTGTCGGCGCCGGCGAGGCGCGCCTGAGCGCCCTTGCGGGCGATGAATTCGACGATGCGGGCGGCGTCGATCGGCGGGTTCTTGACGAATTGCAATTGTATGGACTCGTGGGTGGCGTCGACGCGCGCCACGCCAAGCGGGCGCGCGGCGATGCGCACTCGATGGCAGTCGAGCAGCGCGCGGGCCGCATCGGGCAGCTCGCCGAAGCGGTCGACCAGCTCCTCGGTCAGCAAGTCCAGCGCTGCGGGGGCCGGGGCGTCCGCCAGCCGCTTGTAGAGCGACAGCCGCTCGTGCACGCCGCTGCAGTAGTCCGAAGGCAGCAGCGCCGGCACGTGCAGGTTGACCTCGGTGCTCAGGTCGGCGTCGATCTCGCTGTCGATCAGGCGTCCGGCCTTCAGGGCGCGGACGGCGCGCTCGAGCATCCGGGCGTAAAGCGAGAAGCCGACCTCCTGCATCTCGCCCGACTGGCTCTCGCCGAGGATCTCGCCGGCGCCGCGGATCTCCAGGTCGTGCATCGCGAGGTAGAAGCCCGAGCCCAGCTCCTCCATTTGCTGGATGGCCTCGAGGCGCTTCATCGCATTTTTGCTTAATGCATCTTCGGGCGGCGTCAGCAGATAGGCATAGGCCTGGTGATGGGAGCGCCCGACACGGCCGCGCAGCTGGTGCAGCTGCGCCAGGCCGAAACGGTCGGCGCGGTGGATGACGATGGTATTGGCGGTGGTGATGTCGATGCCGGTCTCGATGATGGTCGAGCACAGCAGCACGTTGATGCGCTGCGCCGTGAAGTCGCGCATCACGCGCTCGAGCTCGCGCTCGGCCATCTGGCCGTGCGCCACGGCGATGCGCGCCTCGGGCAGCAGCTTTGCCAGGCGTTCGCGCATGCGCTCGATGCTGTCTACCTCGTTGTGCACGAAGTAGGCCTGGCCGCCGCGCTTGAGCTCGCGCATCACCGCCTCGCGGATCAGGCCCTCGGACCAGGGCGCGACGAAAGTCTTGATGGCGAGGCGCTTCTCCGGCGCCGTGGCGATGACCGAGAAGTCGCGGATGCCTTCCAGCGACATGGCGAGCGTGCGCGGAATCGGCGTGGCAGTGAGCGTCAGCACGTCGACTTCCGCGCGCAGGCGCTTGAGCGCCTCCTTCTGGCGCACGCCGAAGCGGTGCTCCTCGTCGACGATCGCCAGCCCCAGTCTTTTGAGGGAAATATTCTTACTCAGAAGCTTATGGGTGCCGATAACGATATCCATTGCGCCGCTTTCCATGCCTTGCAGGATCGAGGCAGATTCCTTCGAGCTGCGAAAGCGGGAAAGCTCGGCAATCCGGATCGGCCAGTCGGCGAAGCGATCCTTGAAGGTCTGGTAGTGCTGCTCGGCGAGCAAGGTGGTGGGGCAGAGCACCACCACCTGCTTCTTGTCGGCGACGGCGATGAACGCGGCGCGCAGCGCGACCTCGGTCTTGCCGAAGCCGACGTCGCCGCACACCAGGCGATCCATCGGTTTGCCCGTGGCCATGTCGGCAGTCACCGCCTCGATGGCGGCGGCCTGGTCGGGCGTCTCCTCGAACGGGAAGCCGCCGGCGAAAGCCTCGAGGGATTTCTGATCGATGGAAAATGAAAATCCCATGCGCGCCGCGCGCCTGGCGTACAGCGCCAGCAGCTCGGCGGCGGTATCGCGCACCTGTTTCGCCGCGCGCGCCCTGGCCTTGTCCCACTGGCCGCTGCCGAGCTTGTGCAGCGGCGCCTCCTCGGGCTGCGCGCCGCTGTAGCGCCCGATCATGCCGAGCTGGGTGATCGGCACGTAGAGCTTGTCGCCGCCTTCGTATTCGAGCAGGAGAAATTCGCTGCGGCCTTCGTGCAGATTCAGATTCTGCAAGCCGCAGAACCTGCCGATGCCATGCTGCTCGTGCACCACCGGGTCGCCGACCTTGAGCTCCGAGAGGTCGCGCAGCATGCCCTCGGCCGAGATCTTCTTCTCGGTCGCGCGGGACCGCCGGCGCACCACGCCGGCGTACAGCTCCGTCTCGGTGACGACCGCCCAGCCTTCCGCCGGCGCGACGAAGCCGTGGGAAAGCGGCGCGACGCCCAGGCAAAAATCGTTCTTACTCTCTAGAAAATCGGCAAAACTTTCGCACAGCGCCGGCTTGAGGTCGTATTCGGCAAAGTACGTGAGCATGGTCTGGCGCCGTCCCGCCGACTCGGCGGCCACCAGCACCTTCCGCGGCGAAGACTCCAGGAAGCGCTTGAAGGCGGCCAGCGGATCCTGCGCGCGGCGATCGACCGCGAGCGGTGGCAGGAGAGAAGTCGTCAGCGTTTCGCTGGCGTCGTCGTTCTCCTGATCAGAGGACAAATCGATTCTTGGAAAATCCTTGATCCTGACGTGAAACTCGTCAGCCGCCACAAACAGCAGCGGCGGCGCGAGCACCGGGCGATCGGGATCGCCGCCCGCCATGCGGTGGCGCGTGAGGGCATCGCGCCAGAATTCGTCGACCGCGCCGGGCACGTCATGGTGCAGGGCGAGCGTGCAGCCGCGCGGCAGATAGTCAAACAGCGTCGCCACCGTGTCGAAGAACAGCGGCAGGTAGTACTCCACGCCCGCCGCCGGGATGCCGCTCGACACGTCGCGGTACAGGCGCTTCTTGGACGGATCGCCTTCGAACAGCTCGCGCCAGCGGCCGCGGAAGCGCGCGCGCCCGGCCTCGTCGAGCGGGAATTCGCGCGCCGGCAGCAGGCGCACCTCGTGCACCGCGTACAGGCTGCGCTGCGAGTCGACGTCGAAGGTCTTGATCGAATCGATGCGCTGGTCGTCGAGGTCGAGCCGGTAGGGTACCGCGCTGCCCATGGGAAACAGATCGACCAGGCCGCCGCGGATGCAGGCCTCGCCCGGTGCCACCACCTGGGTGACGTGCTGGTACCCGGCGGTGGCCAGTTGCTCTTTCAGCGAGTCGAGATCCAGTTCATTTCCGGCCTGGAGGAAAAACGTGCGTGCCGCGATATACGCCGGAGGACACAGGCGCACCAGCGCCGTGGCGGCGGGAACGACCGCGATATCGAACTCGCCGCGCTGGATGCGGTAGAGCGTCGCCAGCCGCTCGGACACCAGGTCCTGGTGCGGCGAGAACTGGTCGTAGGGCAGGGTCTCCCAGTCGGGCAAGAGGCAGGCGCGCAGGCGCGGATCGAACCACGCGATTTCCTCCACCAGCCTTTGCGCGTCGAGCGCGCTCGCGGCGATGACGACAACCGGGCGCTCGGCTGCGGCCAGGCGAACGAGTGCCAGGGCGTCCGAGGAGCCGGCGAGCCGCGTAAAACGCCTGCGGGAAGAAACCGTGTCGCGATGCATCGAGCGGAAAAGCGTGCAATTATATCGTCCTGAATTACAAGAACTTTGCCTTTGGCCATCGTCGCCCTGATCCCGGCCGCCGGCAGCGGCACGCGTGCGGCCGCCGGGCGGCCCAAGCAATACCTCGAGCTCGCCGGCAAACCGATGCTCTGGCACGCCGTGCGGGCCGTCTGCCGCCCGCCGGTGGAAAGTGTGTTCGTGGTGCTTGCAGCGGGAGACGAGGTGTTCGCTCGCCAGGACTGGAGCGCATTGCCGGGAAAGGTCGCGCCGCTGTTCTGCGGCGGCGGGACGCGGCGCGATTCGGTGTACAACGGTCTGGTGGCGATGATGGGCGCCCTGAACGCGGACGACTGGGTGCTGGTGCACGACGCGGCAAGGCCCTGTTTGCCTTTCTCGAACTTACAGGAATTAATTGATGAAACGAGGAACGACGAGGTGGGCGGCATCCTTGCGCTCCCCGTTTCCGACACGGTGAAGAAGACCGCAAAGGACGAGGCCGGCGTGCAGCGCATCGGCGCCACCGAGGACCGCGCGCAGCTCTGGCTCGCGCAGACGCCGCAGATGTTCCGCGCCGGACTGCTGCTGCGCGCGCTGCGCGAGGCGAAGGGCGCCGTCACCGACGAGGCTAGCGCGGTGGAGCAGCTCGGGCTGCGCCCGCGGCTGGTCGCCGGCAGCCGCGAGAACCTCAAGGTGACCTGGCCCGAGGACTTCGCCGTCGCCGAGGCCATCCTCGCGCGACGGGGGGACGCATGAGGGTCGGGCAGGGCTTCGACGTCCATCCGCTGGTGGCGGGCCGCAAGCTCATCATCGGCGGCGTCGAGATCCCCCACCACAAGGGCTTGCAGGGACACTCGGACGCCGACGTCCTGGTGCACGCCATCTGCAACGCGCTGCTCGGCGCCGCCGGGCTCGGCGACATCGGCCAGCACTATCCCGACAACAGCGAGGTGCTCGCCGGGGTGGACAGCCGCGAGCTGCTGCGCGACGTGGCGCGGAAGCTGCAGGCGATGGACCTCAGGGTGGTGAATGTCGACTCCACCATCATCGCGCAGGCGCCGCGCATGTCGCCCTACAAGGCGCGCATGATCGGCAACATCGCCGCCGACCTGGGCGTCGCGCCGGCGGCGATCAACATCAAGGCCACCACCACCGAGCAGCTCGGCTTCCTCGGGCGCGGCGAGGGCATCGCCGCGCAGGCGATCGCGCTGCTCGAGTAGCCGTGTACGCGCCGAGCTACAACCAGCTGGAAGATCGCGCCGAATTGCTCGCGTTCATGCGAGCGAACGGCTTCCCGGTGCTGGTCACCGGAACCGGCGGCTCGCTGCTGGCCTCCCATCTACCGGCGATGATTTCGACCGCAAAAGAACAAATCGTGCTGGATATGCACATGGCGAAGAACAACCCGCAATGGGAAGAGTTCTTCGACGACGAGGTAATGGTGGTGTTCGCCGGCCCGCACGCCTATGTTTCGCCGCGCTGGTACCTGGAGAAGGAGCGGGTGCCGACGTGGAATTACGCGGCCGTCCACGCCTACGGCGTTCCCCAATTGATTCTCGATCGGAAGAAGAAACATGAATCGCAGCGTCGCCTGGTGGCCGCACTGGATCCGGAGTGGCTGCCGAAATTCGATGCGCTGCGCCGGGAGTACGTCGAGATGATGCTCGACGGCATCGTCAATTTCGAGATCAAGGTCACCCGCATCGAGACGCGCTGGAAGCTGTCGCAGAACCGCGGCCGCGCCGAGATGGAAGCGATCGCAGCCCAGCTGGAAAAATCCCCGGATGGCGTTGAGCAAGCTCTGGCTGCATTGACGCGCAAGCACCTCGTCCCGTGACCATCCCGCAGGCGTTGTCGGAGGTTGCGCGCCGGCACCCCGACCAACCGGCGCTGATTGGACCGCGCGTCGCGCTGACCCACGCAGAGCTCGAGCGTTGCGTCGGGCGTGCTGCTGCCGATCTCGAAGCGCGCGGCGTGCGGCCCGGCGATGTCGTCGGCGTGTCCATGGAAACTTCGCCGCTGCAGTTGGTCACGATTCTGGCGCTGGCGCGTGCCGGCGCCTGCTCGGTGCACGTGTCGCCGGCGCATCCCCGCGCGATCAAGGAGGCGCTAGTCGCCCAATTCAGCGTCGCCGCCGTCGTCTGCGAGCCGGGTGCTCCGGGGACCCTGCACGCCGATCCAGCCTGGCTCGATCCGGCGCGTGGTGCTTCGCAACCCGATCGCTCGGATTCAGGCGCCCCTTGGCGGCTCGTGCTCTCCTCGGGCACTACTGGATTGCAGAAGGCGATCCGTGTTACCCACGAAATGGCGGTCGCCGAACTCACGATGGGGGCCGTCGGCGATCCGAAGGCGAGCGACGATCGTTTTCTGTGCCAGAGCGGCCTGGACTCCAGTTGGGGGCTCATCACGGTCCTCCTGCACCTCACCGTGGGCGGGGCGGTCGTGTTTCCGCAGTCCCGCCGGCTGGAACATTACCTCGAGGCGGTGAGGCGCCATTCGATCACGCAGCTCATCATGTCGCCCGCACTCCTGCGCGAGGTGATGGAGGCATTGCCGGCGGGCGGCGGGGGACTGCCCACCGTGCGCCATATCAGAGTCGGCGGCAGCGCGCCGCCGCCCCAGCTTATCGCGGCGGCGCTCGAGCGCGTCTCGCCGCACCTGGCCACGGCCTACGGCGCCACCGAGCTCGGCCTGGTGACCATGGCCGACGCCGACACCATGCGCCGCGCGCCGCTGAGCGCGGGGCGACTGCAACCGGTCTTCGATGCCGAGGCCGTGGACGAGAGCGGCACCCGCCTGCCGCCCGGCGTGACGGGCGCCCTGCGCTTTCGGCGCAAGGGGATGGCGCTCGAGTATTTCCGCAATGCCGAGGCGACGGCGAGGTTCTTCCGCGACGGCTGGTTCTATCCGGGCGACCAGGGCCGCATCGACGCCGAGGGGCTGCTGTTCATCGAGGGCCGCGTCGACGACAAGCTCAACATCGATGGCAAAAAGGTCGAGCCGACGCCGATCGAGCAGGCGCTGGAAGATCATCCGGCGGTGGCCGAGGCGGCTGCTTTCGTCGCGGCGCCCGGGGGCGGAATGACGCGCCTTTATGCCGCGGTGGTGCTGCGCGCCCCGACCGACGAAAAGACGCTGCTCGGCCATTGCCGCAACCGCGTCGGCGCCGGCTTCACGCCGGCACGCATCTTCGTCGTCAAGAAGCTGCCGCGCAACGAGACCGGCAAGCTGCTGCGCGCCGAGCTGGCCCGCCGCGTGCGGCGGCCGGGGCAGTGATCCCTTGACCATTCCGCAGTCGTTATCGGAGGCAGCACGCCTGCACGGCGAACGGCCGGCACTCATCGCCGCCGGCCTCGCGCTGACCCATGCCGAGCTCGACGCCTGCGTCGCGCGCGCCGCCTCCAGCCTCGATCGCCAGGGAGTGGGGCCCGGCCAACTTGTCGGCGCGGCGCTCGGCACTTCGCCGCTGCACCTCGTGACGCTGCTGGCACTCGGTCGCCTGGGGGCTTGCGCAGTGCCGGTGCAGCCCGAGCATCCCCAGGGCGTAAAGGACGCGCTTGCCGCGCAGTTCGGCTTCTCCCTGCTCATCGCCGAGCCGGGCCAGCCGGGGCCGATCGCGGCGGATCCCGCCTGGCTCGAGCCCGGGAGCGCGCCGACAAAGGAGAGCGCGGCGCGCGCCGACTCGCCCTGGCGCATCGGGCTTTCGTCGGGCACCACCGGGCTGCAGAAGGCGGTGCTGTGGACGCATGCGCAAACCCTCGCCTACCTGAATCAGCACAACCAGGCGATCGCGGTCGGCGCCGAGCACCGCTTTCTCTGCCACCGCGGCCTCAGTTCCGGCCTGACACTTAATGCGGCGCTGTGCCACCTGCTGGCCGGCGGCCAGGTGGTATTTCCCGACTCGCGCAGCCTCGGCCATTTCATTGAGGCGATGGACCGCCACGCGGTGACCCAGGTGGCGATGTCTCCCGCGCTGCTGCGCGACCTTCTCGAGCAACTGCCGGCGGGCGCGGTCCGCTTTCCGCAGCTCAGGACACTGCGGGTCGCGGGCAGCGCGTTGCCGTCGCCCCTGTTCGAGGCGGCCATCTCCCGGGTGACGCCAAACCTGATCGCGACCTACGGCGCCACCGAGCTCGGCGGGATGATTGCGCTTGCCGATCGTCACCTCCGGCGGCGCGCGCCGGGCAGCGTCGGCAAGCTTGCCCCGGGGGTGGAGGGGGAGGTGGTCGGCGAAGCGGATGAGCCGCTGCCGGCGGGAACACGGGGAGCGCTGCGTTTTCGCCGCGCGGGCATGGCGAAGGAATACTTCCGCAATCCCGCGGCGAGCGCGCAGACCTTCCGGCACGGCTGGGTCTATCCGGGCGACATCGGGCGCATCGACACGGAGGGCCTGCTCTACGTCGAGGGGCGGGTAGACGACAAGCTCAATCTCGACGGACTGAAAATCGAGCCGGCGCCGACCGAGCGCGCGCTGCAAGAGCACCCGGCGGTCGTCGAGGCGGCGGTGTTTGCTGCCGCGCCCGATCGCGGGCCCGCGGCGCTGTTCGCGGTTGCCGTGCTGCGCGCCCCGGTCGACGAGAAGGCACTGCTGGCGCACTGCCGCAGCCGCGTCGGCCTCATGTTCACGCCCGCCCGGATCTTTTTCGTCGACAAGCTGCCGCGCAACGACGCGGGAAAATTGTTGCGCACCGAGCTGGCGCGCCGAGTCATGCGTCGTCCGCCCCCGACGCCGGCGAAATAAGGGCGCAAGTTGACGGAAAGTCCGTTCGCGAGCGTGCCGCAGGCGTTGTCGGAAACGGCGCGCCGGCATGGCTCCCGGCCGGCAATTCTGGCCCGCGGCCTCGCGCTGACCCATGCCGAGCTCGACGCCTGCGTCGCGCGTGCCGCCGCCGCGATCGCCAAGCAGGGCGTCGCGCCCGGCGACATCGTGGGCGTTTCGATGGCGACTTCGCCGCTGCACCTAGTCACGCTGCTGGCGCTCGGTCGCGCGGGCGCCTGCTCCGTGCACGTGGATCCCGGCCATCCGCGGCCGGTGCAGGATGCGCTGATCGCGCAATTCGGCATCCGTGCCGCGATCGGCGAGCCGGGAACGCCGTTAGCCCTGCAGGCGGATCCTTCCTGGCTCGAGGCCGGGAAGGCGCCGCCGCGCGACGACCGGCCGCTCGCCGATGCGCCGTGGCGCATCGCGCTTTCCTCCGGCACCACCGGATTGCAGAAGGCGGTGCTGTTCCGCCACGCGCGAATTCTCGACTACCTGAAGCTTCACGACCGGGTGGTGCCGATGGGTACGGACGAGCGCTTTCTCTGCCACCGCGGGCTTGATTCCAACCTGGCGCTCAATACGTCGCTCTGCCACCTGCTCGCAGGCGGCGCGGTGGTGTTTCCCAACTCGCGCAGCCCGGGAAACTTCATCGAAGCCATCGATCGTTACGCGGTGACCCAGCTGGCGCTTGCGCCCTCCCTCCTGCGCGAACTGATCGAGCAGCTGCCGGCCGGCGGCGTGCGCTTTCCCGGCCTGCGGCTGCTGCGCGTCGGCGGCAGCGGCGTCCCGGTATCCCTGGTCGAGGCGGCAGTGTCGCGCGTCTCGCCGAACCTGGCGCTGGTCTATGGCCTGGTCGAGATGGGGCTCGTGACCTTCGCCAGGGGCGACGAACTGCGCCGCGCGCCGGGCAGCGTGGGTCGCGCGGTTCAAGGCATCGAAATCCAGGTGGTCGATGAGCGCGATGCGCCCCTGCCGTTCGCGTCCGCGGGCGTTCTGCGCATGCGCCGGGCCGGTATGCCGCAGGAATATTTCCGCAATCCGGAGGCGACGGCGAGAGCCTTCCGCGACGGCTGGTTCTATCCGGGCGACCGCGGCCGGATCGACGCCGACGGCCTGCTCTACATCGAGGGCCGGGTGGACGACAAGCTCAATCTCGACGGCGTCAAGATCGAGCCGGTGCCGATCGAGCAGGCACTGGAGGAGTACCCGGCGGTGGCGGAGGCGGCGGCCTTCGCCGCGGCGCCAGGCGGGATCGCGTGCCTCTATGCCGCGGTGGTGCTGCGCGCACCGGCCGACGAAAAGCTCCTGATCGCGCACTGCCGCGCTCGCATCGGTGCCGGGTTCACGCCGGTGCGGATTTTCGTCGTCGACAAGCTGCCGCGCAATGAGGCGGGCAAATTGCTGCGCGCCGAACTGTCGCGTCGCGTGCGGCGGCCCGGAGCCTAGTGCGTAGAAAGCACCAGGCGCGCGACCAGGCCGCCGCCCTCGCGCGGCGCGAGTTCGAGGCGCCCGCCGTGGGCGCGGGCGATGCGCTCGACGATCGCCAGGCCGAGACCCGAGCCGGAAGCGCCGCTGCGCGCGGACTCCAGGCGCGTGAACGGGCGCTTGAGACGGTCGATCTCGCCTTGCGGGATGCCGGGCCCGCGGTCGCGTACTTCGATCGACAGGCTGTCCCCGGCGGCAAAGGTCATGACGTCGACCGGGCCGCCGGCGTGGCGCAGCGCATTGTCGATCAGGTTGGCAAGCGCGCGCCGCAGCGCCATGCGCGCGAAGTGGAACGGCGGCAGGCCGTGCTGGTGGATGGTGACGGGTTTGCCGAGCCGCGCGTAGTGCTCGGCGAGCTCCGCCAGCACCAGGCCCAGGTCCCCTGCGCCTTTGGCTTCATCGGCGCCGCGCGCGAAATCGAGGAACTGGCGGAGGATGGCATCGATCTCCTCGACGTCGGCGACCATCGCGCGCACCGCAGCGCCGCTATCTGCCTCCGTGCGCGCACCGCTCATTTCGAGCGCGAGACGCAGGCGGGTAAGGGGCGTGCGCAGGTCGTGCGAGATCCCGGCGAGCACCATGGCGCGCTCGCGTTCCATGCCTTCGAGATCGCTCGCCATGCGGTTGAAAGCAGTCGCCACCGTCTGCAGCTCGCGCGGCCCGGCCTCCGGGAGCGGCTGGTGCGGCTCGCCACGGCCGAGGCGCCCGGCGGCGGCGGTCAGCTCGGCGAGCGGCCGGGTGATGCGCGAAGCGATGAGCCAGGCGCCGGCCAGGGCGAGCGCGAGCAGCGCGAGGCCCCAGCTCAGCCATTCGAGGCCGAGCGCCGGCTGGAAGCGGCCGAGCGGCAGCTTGGCCCAGTATTCGTCGTCGTCGATGAAAAAACTCACCCAGAAACCTTCTTCGCCGTCGCGCGCCAGCGCGAAGCGGGTGCGGTCGCCGAGCACGCTGCGCACGCGGCCGGCCACGCGGCGCAGCAGCGGATCGTCGGGCAGCGGCTCGAGCTTCTCGCTGGCGGTCGCGGGATAAAGGCGCATGCCCTCGGTGACGTTGATCTCGATCAGCAGGTCGCGGCGCAGGACCGGATCGGCGTTCACCAGCGCCGAGCGCGTGAGGTTTACCGCGCTGACCGTCTGCTGCGCCAGCTCGCGCGAGCGCGGGCCGCGCTCGTAGACGCGGTAGATCTGGAAGGAAGCGAGGACCGCGGTGACGATGAGGGCCGCGATCAGCAGGAACGAGCGGCCGAGCAGGCTCATTCCGGACCGGCGTCCGGAACGAAGACGTAGCCGAAGCCCCACACCGTCTGGATGTGCTTCGGATGCGCCGGGTCGGCCTCGACGATCTTGCGCAGCCGCGAGATCTGCACGTCGATCGAGCGGTCGAACACTTCGTACTCGCGGCCGCGCGCGAGCTCCATCAGCTTGTCGCGCGAGAGCGGGGTGCGCGGATTCTGCACCAGCACCTTGAGCACTGAGAATTCGCCGGTGGTGAGCGGCACGTCCTTGCCGGCGCGCGTCAGCGCCCGGGTGGCGAGGTTGAGCGAGAACCCGCCGAACTGGAAGGTGCCGGTCGCCGCCGGCGCGCCGGGCGGCCCGGCGGGGGCGCGCCGGCGCAGCACGGCGTTGATGCGCGCCAGCAGCTCGCGCGGGTTGAAGGGCTTGGGCAGGTAGTCGTCGGCGCCCATTTCCAGGCCGACGATGCGGTCGACTTCCTCGCCCTTGGCGGTGAGCATGATGATCGCCGGCGAGCCTTCCTGGGCGCGCAGGCGCCGGCAGATGGCGAGTCCGTCCTCGCCGGGCAGCATCAGGTCGAGCACCACCAGGTCGTAGCGGTCGCGCGCGAGCTGCTTGTCCATGCCGGCGGCGTCGGCTACCGCCTTCACTTCGAAGCCGCCATTGCCGAGGTAGCGCACCAGCAGGTCGCGCAGGCGCTGGTCGTCGTCGACGACGAGGACGCGGGTTTTCAGTTCGGCCATGACGCCAAGATACCAATTGTTACACCGCGCAACGTTGAAATCCGTACCATCCCGGACTATGAACGCACTGCTAGCCGCCCTGGTTGTCATGGCCTGCGCCGCGCCGGCGCTCGCCCAGCCGCCGCGGAAAGCAGAGGGCCGGCCGCCGATGAAGCAGGAGGAGCGGCAGCGCATGCGGGAAGACATGAACGTGGTCAACCGCGGGCAAAAGCCGGAACGCCAGCGGCAGATGACGCCGCAGCAGCGCGAGCAGCTGCGCAAGGACGTGCGCGAGGCCGACCAGCACATCCGCCGTTAGGCGGCGTCGGTTTTGTTCTCGGCCTGCGGCTCGTTGGCCGCCGGCCCGGCGGTATAGAAACGGAAGATGTTCTTGCCGGCCTGCTTGGCGGCGTACATCGCCGTGTCGGCGTGCTTCATCAGCGCCAGCGCGTCGGCGGCGTCGTCGGGATAGACGCTGATGCCGATGCTGGCGGTGACGCGCGCCTCGCGCCCGCCGAGGTCGTAGGTCTGCGCCGCCTCGGACAGCAGCTTCTTCGCCACGATCTCCACCGGCCCGATCTCGGTCACTTCCTCCAGCACCACCAGGAACTCATCGCCGCCCAGGCGCGCGATCAGGTCGCTGGCGCGCAGGTTGTCGCGCAGGCGCGCCGCGAGCTCGACCAGCATCTTGTCGCCGGCGTCGTGGCCGTGCAGGTCGTTGACCTGCTTGAAGCCGTCGAGGTCGATGAACACCACCGCCAGCTTGGAATTGCGCCGGCGCGCGCGCTGCACCGCCTGCTCGAGCGAGGGGCCGAGGCTGGTGCGATTGGCGAGGCCGGTGAGCGGGTCGCTGTAGGCGAGCGAAGCGATGTGCTCGCGCGCCATCGCGATCTCGGTGACGTCGCGACCGACGCCGCGGTAGCCGGTGAAGGCGCCGTCGGCGGCGTAGCGCGGCTGGCCGCTGATGGAGAAGTGGCGCTGCACGCCGTCGGGCATGGCGCGCGCGAACTCGAAGTCGCGGAACGGCTGGTGCTGGTCGAGCACGGCGCGGTGCGCGGCCCAGCCGGCGTCGTCCGGGGCGAGCGACGGCACCTCCCAGGCGGTCTTGCCGATGACGCTGCGCCCCATGTAGGCGCTGGGATAGTTCGGGCCGTGCACCAACTGCGTCATCCGGTGGCGCTCGTCGGTCTCCCAGAAGAAATCCGACGACATCTGCGTCAGGCTGCGGAAGCGCTCCTCGCTCTCGCGCAGCGCAATCTCGGCCTGCTTGCGCTGCAGGTACTGGCCGACCTGGCTGCCGATGACGCGCACCGCCAGCAGCAGGCGCTTGTCGGGCTGGCGCACCGAAGGGCTGGAGAAGCTCAGGACGCCGATGGTGCGGCCTTCGGACAGCACCGGGAAGGCGAACACGCCGCCGAGACTGATATCGCTGGCCGCCATCTTGGTCATGGTGCGGTCGTCGTCCTGCACATCCTGGGCCCACACCGCTTCGCCGTTGGCCCAGGCGCGGCCGGCGATGCCCGCGCCCGAGCGGTAGGTGACCTCGGCCGAGCGCATCACGAAGTCCTCGAAGCCGGAGTCCGGCACCATCCACGCCGCCTGGAAACGCAGCTCTTCGCCCTCGACACGGAAAAAGCGCCCGCAGGCCCAGCCCTCGACCTGGCACACCGCCTGCATCACCGCGCGCAGGCCGCTGACGCCGTCTTCGGCACCGGCGAGCGCGCGCGCCACGCGGTGCTCGAGCTTGAGCAGCTGCTCGGCGCGCATTTGCCGCGTCACCTCGCGGCCGACGCCGCGGTAGCCGGCGAAGCGCCCATCGGGCGCGAACAGCGGCTCGCCGCTTACGCTGACGTAGCGCCGGCTGCCGTCGGCCAGATTGCGCCACATCACCACGTCGTGGAACGGCTGGCGTGCCTCGAGCGCCTGCCGGTGCGCGTCCCAGCCGCCCTCCATCTGCAGGCCGCTCTCCCAGCGGCGCGTGCCGAGCAGGCGGCCGCGCAGCGCCGGATCGCCGCCGGCCACCAGGCGGCCCTCGACGCGGGTAAAGCGGAATTCGGTGTCCTGTTCCCAATACCAGTCGGAGGACAGGTTGGTGAGGCCGCGGAAGCGTTCTTCGCTCTCGCGCACCGCCTGCTCGGCTTCCATGCGCCGCAGGTAGGCGCCGATCTGCGTGGTGATGGCGTTGAAGGCCTGCGCCATGCGCTTGTCGGGCGGCCGGATGCGCCGCGAATGAAAGGCGATCACGCCGCCGACGCGGCCGTCGTAGCTCACCGGCAGCAGCGCGGCGCCGCGCAAGCCGGTGCGCTCGGCAAGCGCCGTGCGCAGGCCGCGCGGATCCTGCGTCGCGTCGGCGAGCCACATCGCCTCACCGGTCTGATAGACCGTGCCGACCAGGCCGGCGCCGGGCTTCATCACGCGGTCGACCGAGCCTTCGACGAAACGGCGCGCGTCCGCGTCGCCGGCCCGGGTCCAGTGCGCGGTGCAGCGCAGTGTGGCGGCGCCCGCATCGTGCTGCCAGAATTCCGCGTTGTCCCAGCCTTCCTCCTCGCAGATGGCCTGGAAGGCGGCGGCCAGCGCCGCCGGGACGTCGGTCGATTCGGCGAGCCTGCGCGTGACGACCTGCTGCAGCTTGAGCAGCTGCTGCATGCGCTTCTGCTTGGTGATGTCGCGGCCGATGCCGCGGTAGCCCGCGAAGCGCCCGCGCGCATCGAGGCGCGGTTCGCCCGACACGCTGACGTAGCGGCGGCTGCCGTCGGGCAGCAGGCGCCACATCAGCACGTCTTCGAAAGCGGCGTGCGCCTCGAGCATGTTGCGATGGGCTTCCCAGCCGCCCTCGACTTCGACACCGGTGTCCCAGCGCATCTTGCCGATGAGCGAAGCGGCGATGGTTTTTTCGGCAGGGTTGCCGCCGCGCACGTCGACGCGCGTGAAGCGCAGCTCGACGTCCTGCTCCCAGTACCAGTCAGTGGAAAAGTTGAGCGCGATAGGCGACGCCGTCTGGCCCGCGCGGCGGCGTGCGGACTTCTTCGTGGCGGCTTTTTTCCTGCTTGCCTTCAAGGCCCTTCTCCTCGCGGGGAATTTAACGGAGGCTTATCGCCGCGTCCAGTCAAATTAGGTGAGCGATCGAGTTCGCGTAA
The DNA here is from genome assembly GCA_036394595.1 of Burkholderiales bacterium. Taxonomy (GTDB): domain Bacteria; phylum Pseudomonadota; class Gammaproteobacteria; order Burkholderiales; family SG8-39; genus SCGC-AG-212-J23. The sequence goes on from DASWEU010000206.1 coordinate 31,577, forward strand.
TAGGCGAGAACCGCAGCTTCGGCCGGGTTGGCCCGGTACAGGCCGTCGGTTTCGTCGATCAGGTGGCGCAGGCGCAGCATGCGCAGGCCGACGGTGACGGCGTAGTCGAAGTCGCCTCTCGGCACGTAGACATGCGCTCCCGCGGCCTCCAGGCGCCGCAGCAGCTGGCCGACCTCGGACTTGAGCTCGAGCTCGGAGTACGTGCGCTTGGGCTCGCGCGTAAACGCAGTCGCGATCAGGGCCACCGGCACCACCGGCACGACCCGGCCGACGGCATCCATCAGCTCGCGGCCGAGGAAGGCCATGGCCTGCCGGCGTTCCTCGCCCGCCAGGCGCTGGAAGTCGATGTTGCGGCTGCGGCAGTACTCGCGCATCGACAGCGGCGAGCCGAAATTGACGCAGGCATAGCCGAAGCGGCGCCACTCGCTGCGCAGCATCAGGATCGCGTTGTGCAGCAGAAAGCCAAAGGTGCCGGAAATGGCGCGCACGCGTCCGGTCTTCTTGCCTTCGAGCGACCGCAGCAGCGTGCGGTCTTCGAGGACGCGGTCGTAGTTGATGCCGACCGGCACGAATACCAGGTCGCGCTCGCCGTCGAGGCGAAAGCCGCGCAGCATGTAGTCGATGACGCCGAGGCGCGGTTCGCGCATCTTGCCGTCGCGCGACAGGCCGCCTTCGGGAAATACCGCCTGCGGCACGCCGGCCTCGGTGGCCATGGCGATGTAGCGCTCGAGCACGCGGCGGTAGAGCTCGTCGGCGGAATTGCGCCGCACGAAATACGCGCCCATCGCGCGGATCAGGGCCGACAGCGGCCACAGCCGCGCCCATTCGCCCACCGCGTAGGAGAGGGCCGCCTGGTCGGCCGCCAGGTAGCCGGCGAGGACGTAGTCCATGTTGGAGCGGTGATTCATCACGCACACCACGGTGGCATCCGGGTCGATCTTCTCCAGCCCTTCGGCGTCGATATAGCCCAGCCGCACGCGGTAGAGCAGCCGCGCGATGCCGCGGCCGACCCAGTAGCCGATGCGGAAGTAGAGGTAGGCGTTGAATGCCGGGACGATTTCCCGCGCGTAGGTTTCGACAATCTTCAAAGCACTTTCGATTGAAGTTTTTTTCTCGCGGGCGAATTTTTCGGCGGCCTGCTGTACCTTGGGGTCCGTCAGCAGACGGTGGATCAGCGCCTGGCGGCGCGTGCGCTGGAACGGCCGGATGCCGATGCGCAGGCGCGTCGAGAGCTGGTTGAGCACTTGGTCGGCCGGGTGAGTGACCATCCAGCGCAGGCCGGGGATCACCACGTGCTCGTAAAGCGCCCAGATGGCGAAGCCGCCGGCGAGCAGCGCGAACCACGCGGGAATCGACACGTGCTCGGTCACGCGCGCTTTTCCCGCGAGAACAGGTACAGCCCGCTCGAGATGACGATCACGGCGCCCACCCACACCGCGCCGGAAGGAAGGTCGCCGAACACCAGGTAACCGAAGGCCGCCATGTAGACCACCTGCTGGTAGAGGAATGGCGCGATGACGCTGGCCGGCGCGTAGCGGTGCGCGAGCGCGAGCAGGTAGTGGCCGGTGCCGCCCAGCACGCCCAGCATGCAGGCGACCGTCCACTCGAGCCAAGTATCGGGCCATTCCCACCAGGCGATGGCGAGGGGCGCGAGCAGCAGCGCCGCGCCCAGCGCCGGCAGGAACTGGATGGTCTCGGGCGAGTCATAAGCGGCGAGGCGCCGCGTCATCAGCATGAACAGCGCGTAGAGGACAGCGTTGACGAGCGAGGCGAGCATCGCCGGATGGAAATGCGCGGTGCCCGGGCCGACGATCACCAGCACGCCGACGAAGCCGGTGAGGATCGCCGCCCAGCGGCCGCGGTCGAGCTTCTCGCCGAGCAAGGGCGCGGAGAGCAGCGCAATGATGAGCGGCACGGTGAAGAAGATCGACGAGGTCACCGTCAGCTGCAGGTATTGCAGCGCCCAGAAATTGATGCCGGTCATGGCGACAAACATCAGGGCGCGAACCAGGTGCCACTTCAGGTGATTCGTCTTCAGGAAGGAAAATCCCCTCACCGGCAGCAGCACGGCGCCGGCGATCAGCACCTGCGTGGCGAAGCGCAGCCACACCACCATGATCACCGGCATGCCGCCGACCAGCCATTTCGCGCTGCCGTCGAGCAGCGAGAACAGCAGATAGGTGAGCGAGACGAGCCCGATGCCGGTGAGGCGGTTCTTCGCGCTATCGGTCTGGAGCAACGCCGCTACACGAGCTTCGCATGCTTGAGCGGCAGGCTGCGCGCCGGTTTGCCGGTGGCGGCGTAAATCGCGTTTATCACCGACGGCGCGACGACGCAGATGGTCGGCTCGCCGACGCCGCCCCAGAAGTCGTAGGTCGGCACGATCACCGTCTCCACCTGCGGCATCTCCGCCAGGCGCAGCGTGCCGTAGCTGTCGAAGTTCAGCTCGTGCATGCGCCCGTTCTCGACCGTCATCTCGCCGTAAAGCGTCGCGCCGAGGCCGTAGACCACCGAACCCTCGACCTGCGCCGCGATCTGGTCCGGGTTGACGGCGTGGCCGCAATTGAGCGCGAGCACCATGCGGTGCACCTTGACCCAGCCGTCCTTGACCGAGACTTCGGCCACCGCCGCCGAGTAGCTGCCATAGCCCATGAACTGGGCGATGCCGCGGTAAACACCGGAGGGCAGGGGCTTGCCGTAGTCTGCCTTGGCCGCCGCGGCGTTGAGCACCGCGAGGTGCTTGGGATGGTTCTGCAGCAGCGCGCGGCGGAACTCCAGCGGGTCCTTGCCGGCGGCGCGCGCCACTTCGTCCATGAAGCACTCGAGATAGAGGCCGTTCTGGTTGGTATTGACGCCGCGCCAGGTGCCCACCGGCACGTGGGTGTTGCGCATCGCATACTCGATCAGGAGATTGGGCACCGTGTAGCCGAACTGGGCATCGCCCGGCTCCTTGAACATGCCCTGCAGCTGGCGCATGTCGCGGCCTTCCTTGATTGCCGCCGGATTGACGCGCGCGTTGATCGACTGACCGGAGACGCGGATGTGGAGCGCCGACAGATTGCCGCCCTCGTCGAGGCCCGCGGTCAGCTTGCACATCGAAATCGGGCGGTAGTAGTCGTGCGCCTGGTCCTCCTCGCGCGACCACAGCAGCTTCACCGGCGTGCCGGGAAACTGCTTGGCGATCGCCACCGCCTGGCGCGTGTAGTCCTGGTCGCCGCCGCGACGGCCGAAGCCGCCGCCGAGGTCGAGCTTGTACACCTCGCCTTTGTCGAGGGGCAGTCCGGCTTCCTCGGTCGAGGCGGCAAGCGAGGCTTCCGCGTTCTGCGTCGGCACCCAGACTTCCACCCGCTCGGGCGTCCAGCGCGCCGTGGCGTTGATCGGTTCCATGCAGGCGTGCGCGAGGAAGGGCGTGCTGTAGACCGCCTCGATCTTGCGCGGCGCGACGGCGAGCGCCTTCGGCACGTCGCCGTTGCCCCAGTTCGCCATCGGCTCGCCGGTCGCGGCAAGGCCCTCCTGCAGGCGCGCGGCAATGGTCGCGCTTGACTGCTGCCCGGCCGGGCCTTCGTCCCAGGTGACCGGCAGCGCATCGAGCGCCTTCTTCGCATGCCACCAGGTGTCGGCAACGACCGCAACCGCGGCGTCGCCGACCTTGACTACTTTCTTGACGCCGGGCATCGAGGCGACCTTGCTTTCGTCATAGGAAGCGAGCTTGCCGGTGAAGACAGGGCAAGCCTTCAACGCAGCGTGCAGCATTCCCGGCAGCTTCAGGTCGATCGAATAGATTTTCTTGCCGTTTACCTTGTCGGCGGTGTCGATGCGCATCATCGGCTGGCCCGCGACTTTCCAGCTGCGCGGATCCTTCAGCGTGATGCTCTTCGGATCGGGTGGCGTGAGCTTCGCCGCCGCCGCGGCCACCTGGCCGTAGGTGGTCGAGCGCTTCGACGCCGCGTGACTGATGATGCCCCTGGATACCGTGAGTTCGCCGACCGGCACCTTCCACTGCTCGGCCGCCGCCTGCAGCAACATCAGGCGCGCGGCTGCGCCGCCGCGGCGCACATAGTCGTGGGAGATGCGGATGCCGCGGCTGCCGCCGGTGGACATCTCGCCCCAGGCGCGCTGGCGCGCGTAGTTCTGCCCCGCGGTGACCTGGTCGATGCTGACCTTGGTCCAGTCGCACTCCAGCTCTTCCGCGACCAGTTGCGCGAGACCCGTATGCGTGCCTTGGCCCATTTCGGAGCGCGCCACGCGGATGACGCAGCGGCTGTCGGGCTTGACCACGACCCAGGCGTTGACTTCAGTACCTGCCCTTGCTTCCTTTGAAAAGGTATTGGTCGGAACGACGAAACCGAGGGCCAAGCCTCCGCCTGCGACCGCGGAGTCGATGATGAACTTGCGGCGCGGCAGGGATTTGACGGCTTCCATGTCAGGCTCCCTTCTTGCCGGCGGCGAGGTGCACGGCGGCGCGGATGCGTTGATAGGTGCCGCAGCGGCAGATATTGGTCATCGCTTCGTCGATGTCCTTGTCGGTCGGCCGCGGGTTCTTCTTCAGCAGCGCCACCGCCGCCATGATCTGGCCCGACTGGCAGTAGCCGCATTGCGGCACATCGAGTTCCACCCAGGCCTTCTGTACCGGATGCGTGCTATTGCGTGACAGGCCTTCAATGGTGGTGATCTTGTCGGCGGGCTTGATCGCGGACAGCGGCAGGCTGCAGGAGCGCACCAGCTCGCCGTTGAGGTGCACCGAGCAGGCGCCGCACTGCGCGACGCCGCAGCCGTACTTGGTGCCGGTGAGGCCGACCTGCTCGCGCAATACCCAGAGGAGGGGAGTATCGCCCTCCACCGTTACCTCATGTGTCTTACCGTTGACGTTCAGCTTCGCCATGCTCGCCTCCTCGGAGGGAATGCGGGGATTCTAAGTGTGGTGCGCGGGGATTCGATGCCTTGTGCGGCGCGTCAATCACCGCTTTAGCGACGGCTGATTTCCGCGACGATATCTTTGGCCATGGCGCGTACTTGCTTATCGGTCATCGCCGAGAAGATGCCCTCCATGGCGCTGGACGATACCTTGTACGCACGCTCTCCCAGCTGCTGGCCGGTTCTGAGATCAAGGAATCGGACGGTCACGTCGAGATGGGCGTTGCCGGTGATCACGCCTCCTGCATATCTCGAGCCCGGTGCAACGTAGCGGAATCGGTTTACATACACCGAAACGAGCGTTCCGGGTTCACCGGTGGGCCGGGCTGCGCCCTCTTGCACCGACGAGCGGACATTCGCGGCGTCCGACGATTCCGTCATGGCTTTTACCCATTCGGCAAGGAGCGGCGTCCAGTCCGGCGAGCCGGTCGCGCTTGCGGTCCCGGACAGGTTCAACACGATAGCGCTCGACGACTCCGCAGAGAACGCGAGCGGGGCGGAGGGCGCCGTTCTCACTTTGGCGGCGCAGCCGCCGAGCAGCGCCGCAGCACTTGCGGACAGTAGGATCGACAGGATGATCGATGGCGCACTACGCATTGCGATTCCTCCCGAAACCGGCTCAGCGAGCACTTTACCGCCTTTGGGCCGTTCGCATCTACAGCGCGTCAATTACGGCCTGCGTGACCTCCCGGGTGCGAGCATTGCCGCCCAGATCGGGGGTAAACACCTTGGCGGCGGTGACCATCTCGATGGCTTTCATCAATCGCGCCGCGGCCTTGGGCTCGCCGAGATGCTCGAGCATCATCGACGCCGTCCAGAAGGTGGCGATGGGATTGGCGACGCCCTTGCCGGTGATGTCGAAGGCCGAGCCGTGGATCGGCTCGAACATGGACGGGAATTTGCGCTCGGGATTCAGGTTCGCGGTTGGCGCGATGCCGAGCGAGCCGGACAGCGCCGCGGCGAGGTCGGACAGGATGTCGGCGTGCAGATTGCTCGCCACGACAGTGTCGATAGAGCCGGGTTTGAGCACCATGCGCGTGGTCATGGCGTCGACCAGCACCCGGTCCGTTTTCACTTCCGGGTATTGCTGCTGGATCTCGAAGAAAATTTCGTCCCAGAGCACCATGCCGTGCCGCTGGGCGTTCGACTTGGTAACCAGCGTCAAATGCCTCTTTTTTCTTTTTCTGGCCAATTCGAAGGCAAAGTGGTGAATGCGCTCCACCCCTTTGCGGGTGAATACCGAGGTTTCAGTGGCCAGTTCCTCCATCAGGCCCCGGTGCACGCGGCCGCCGGCGCCGGAGTATTCGCCCTCGGTGTTCTCGCGCACGATCACCCAGTCGATCTGGTGTGCATTTTCGAGCACGCTTCTGACGCCGGGAAGAACGCGCGTCGGCCTCACGTTGGCGTACTGGTCGAAGCCCTGGCAGATCGGCAGGCGCAGGCCCCAGAGCGAGACATGGTCGGGTACGTCGGGCGCGCCCACCGCGCCGAAGAATATGGCGTCGAAGGCCTTCAGCTGGTCGAGCCCGCCGTCGGGGATGTAGGCGCCGGTTTTCTTGTACCGCTCCGAACTCCAGTCGAAATGCTTGAATTCGAATTGAAAACCGTCTTCCAGCTTCTTCAGGACCTCGATTCCCGCCGGAATGACTTCGTTGCCGATGCCGTCACCCGGGATGGCCGCGATTCGATACGATTTCATCGTCTCAGCTTATCAAAGGAGGAGTCATGAAAGCGCTATTCGGGCTGGTCATCGCAGTGCTGGCGCTACCGGCGTACGCGGGCGACATCGATCGCAGCATCGCCGATTTCCAGACCCCCAAGGACATCAAGTGGGTGCGTAACGCCGCGGGCACCAACGAGCAGGCGATCCTGTTCGGCGATCCTGCGAAGCCGGGACTCTACGTGGCGCGGGTCAAGTGGCTGCCGGGCAACATGAGCCGGCCGCATTTCCACCCGCACGACCGCTTTTTCGCCGTGATCTCGGGCACCTGGTGGGTGGGGACGGGCGAGAAGTTCGACCCGGACAGCACGGTGCCGGTGCCCGCCGGCAGCTACGTCATCCACTACGGCAACAAGGTGCACTTCGACGGCGCGAAGGGCGAGGAGTGCGTAATCCAAGTGTGGGGAATGGGCCCGGCAACGGCGATTCCCGCCGAGAAGAAGTAGCCTAAGCTGCTTTTCTCGATTGACTTCTTATTGATTCCGCCACGGCGGCGCCGACCGCCGCCGTAGAAGATTTGCCCATCATGTCGGGGGTGCGCGGGCCCTCGAGGATCACGCGTTCGATGGCGCGCACGATGTCGGCGGCCGCTTCCGGGTGGCCGAGGTGCTCGAGCATCAGGGCGCCCGACCAGATGGCGCCGATGGGATTGGCGATGCCGCGCCCGGCGATGTCCGGTGCCGAGCCGTGCACCGGCTCGAAGATCGAGGGGAAGTTGCGCTCGGGGTTGATGTTGCCCGAGGCGGCGACGCCGATGGTGCCCGTGGTGGCCGGGCCGAGGTCGGAAAGAATGTCGCCGAACAGGTTCGAGGCGACGATGACGTCGAAGCGGTCCGGGTTCAGCACCATCTGGATCGACAGGCCGTCGACGTGGTACTGGTCCGTTTTCACGTCGGCGTAATTCTTCTTCATCGCGGCGAAGCGCTCGTCCCAGTACGGCATCGTGATGGTGATGCCGTTGGACTTGGTGCACGAGGTGAGGTGCTTCTTGCGCGTGCGCGCCAGCTCGAAGGCGTACTTCATGATGCGGTCGGTGCCCTTGCGCGTGAAAATCGACTGCTGCATCACGACTTCGTCGGGCGTATTCTCGTTGAACCGGCCGCCGACATTGCCATACTCGCCTTCGGTGTTCTCGCGGATCACGATGTAGTCGATGTCGCCGGGCTTGCGGCCGGCGAGCGGGCAGGGCAGGCCCTCGAACAGGCGCACCGGCCGCAGGTTGACGTAGAGGTCGAACCAGCGCCGGAAATTGATCAGCAGCCCCCAGGCGGAAATGTGGTCGGGAACGATGGCGACGTTGCCGACCGCGCCGAAATAAACCGCGTCGAACTTGCGCAGGATGTCGGGCGCGTCCGCGGGGCACATGCGGCCGTTCGCCTGGTACCAATCGCAGCTCCAGGGGAATTCCTGGAAGGCGAAGCGCAGGCCGTGGCGCGCGCCGGCCGCCTCAAGGGCGCGGATGCCCTCCGGGATCACCTCGCGGCCGATGCCGTCCCCGGGAATGACTGCGATGCGGCTCTCTTTCATCCGGAAATTCTAGCAGGCATAAAATCGGCGCATGCGCTTTGCCGCCATCGAGACCTCGACCGAATGGTGCTCAGTCGCGCTTTGGCGCGACGGCGAGATCGCGGGCGCCGAGCGCCACGCGCCGAACCGGCACTCGGAGCTCGTGCTGCCGATGCTGGAAGGCATTTTCGAAAAGGAAAAATTCGATTTCAGGCAGCTGGATGCCGTCGCCTTCGGCGCCGGGCCGGGCTCGTTCACCGGGCTGCGCATCGCCTGCGGCGTGGCGCAGGGAATCGCTTTCGGCCGCGGCCTGCCGGTGATCGGCATTTCCACGCTCGAGGCAACGGCGGAGGAATCCGGCGCGTCGCGCGTGGTGGCGTGCATCGATGCACGCATGCATGAAGTGTATTATTCGGCGCTCGAAAAGACCGGCACCGGATGGCGCGAGGTGGTTGCGGCGCAATGCGTGCCGCCCGACCGGGTGCAGTGGCCCGGAGAAGGCTGGATCGGCTGCGGCAGCGGATTCGCGGTGTACGGCAACATGGGGTTTTCCAGAGTGATGCCAGAAATCCATCCCTCCGCCATGGCGGTCGCCCGCCTCGCGGCGCCGCGGCTCGCCGCAGGCCAGGGCGTGGACGCCGCGCTCGCCGCGCCGCTCTATGTGCGCGACAAAGTTGCTTTGACAGTAGAGGAGCAGAAGCGGTGAGTGCGGTACTCGAGGATGTTCCAGGACTCGCATCGATGCGCGAGAAGGACCTCGCCGAGGTGATGAAGATCGAGACCGCGATCTACACGCATCCCTGGACCCACGGCAATTTCGCCGATTCGATCCGCGCGGGCTACGCCTGCCGCACCTGGCGCAACCAGGGCGAGCTGCTTGGCTACTTCGTGCTGATGGCGGCCGCGGGCGAGGCGCACCTGCTCAATCTGTCCGTCGCGGCGGGACGCCAGCGCAGCGGCCACGGCCGCACGCTGCTCGCCGAGGCGGCGGCGCTCGCGCGCAGCCTCGGCGCGCGCAGCGTGTTCCTCGAGGTGCGGCCGAGCAATCTCGCCGCACAGTCGCTGTATACGCGCTTCGGCTTCCGCAAGATCGCGGTGCGGCGCGGCTATTACCCGGCAAATCCCGGCCGCGAGGACGCCCTGGTGCTGACGCTGGCGCTCAAATGAGTCGCCGCGGCGAAATCCTCGCCGAGATGGGGCTCGCGCCGGTCTGGAAGCTGCGGGTCAGCGCCGAAGTCGCATCGGATCCCAAAGAAAAGAGATGGATCGAGCTGAAAAAAGCCGTTCCGGCGTGCACCGCCTGCGGCCTGCATAAGACCCGCGCGCAGACCGTGCTTGGCGTCGGCGACGAGCACGCCGACTGGATGCTGGTCGGAGAGGCGCCGGGGGCGGAGGAAGACCGCCTCGGCGAGCCCTTCGTCGGCCAGGCGGGGCGCCTGCTCGACAACATGCTCGCCACGCTGGGGCTGCGCCGCGGCGAGAATGTCTATATCGCCAACGTCCTCAAGTGCCGGCCGCCGGGCAACCGCAACCCGGCGCCCGAGGAGGTGGCGCGCTGCACGCCGCACCTGGTCGAGCAGATCGCACTGATTGAGCCCAGGCTGATCGTGGCGATGGGCCGCTTCGCCGCCCAGACGCTGCTCGACACCGACGCCACCATCGCGAGCCTGCGCGGCCGCGTACACCGCTATGCCGGGGTGCCGCTGGTGGTGACCTATCACCCCGCCTACCTGCTGAGGAACCTGCCGGACAAGTCGAAGGCCTGGGAAGATCTGCTGTTTGCGAGGAAAGCCCTGACGAACTCGTGAAGCGGTGCGGATCTACGCGCGCGGGCGGTGCGGGTCCGCTGTACGCGCGAAGGCGAGCAGCCGCTCGATCTCGTCGCCGTACACGCGCCGGTTACGCCAGTACCAGAACTGCACCAACCCCATGGTGCCGGCGACGAACAGCCCGAACACGATCACCACGGTGTAGATCGACACGCCGACGCCCAGCAGCAGCGAATACAGGGCGATCATCAGCAGAATCGAGCTGTTCTCGTTGAAATTCTGCACCGCGATCGAGCGCCCGGCGCCGACCAGGTGATGGCCGCGGTGCTGCAGCAGCGCATTCATCGGCACGACGAAGAAGCCCGCCAGGCCGCCGATGATGACCAGTAGCGCGGCGGCGAGCCAGACCTGCCGCACGAAAATCATGACGATGACGACCAGCCCCATGCCGATGCCGAGCGGGATGACGCGCACTGCGCGGTCGAGCGAGATCCACATCGACGCCATCACCGCGCCGATGGCGATGCCGACCGCGGTCACGCCCTGCAGCATGGCGGCCTTGGAAAGGTCGAAGCCGAGCGCGGTGCGCGCCCACTCGATGACGATGAACTGCAGCGTGGCGCCGGCGCCCCAGAACAGCGTCGTCACCGCGAGCGAAATCTGGCCGAGGTGGTCGCGCCACAGGTGCGCGACGCAGCGGGTGAAGTCCTTGAAGGTGTCGAGCGGGCTGGCGGGCAGCCGCTTGAGAGGCACGCCGGTATCGGGCACGTGCAGGTTGAACACCGCGGCGACGCCGTACACCACGACGATCACCGCGATCGCCGCTTCGGCGGCGGTGTCGATCGAGGTGTCGATGAAGGGCAGGTCGAAGGCGAGCAGTGTGCCCGCCACCTGCGAATGGATCAGCAGGCCGCCGAACATGGTGCCGAGGATGATCGAGGCCACCGTCAGGCCCTCGATCCAGCCGTTGGCCACCACCAGCTTGCTGTGCGGCAGGTACTCGGTGAGGATGCCGTACTTGGCGGGCGAGTAGGCGGCGGCGCCAAGGCCGACCACGGCATAGGCGAGCAGCGGGTCGACGTTGAACAGCATCATCACGCAGCCGACGATCTTGATGCTGTTGGCGATGAACATGACCTTGCCCTTGGGCAGGCGGTCGGCGAAGGCGCCGACGTAGGGCGCCAGCAGCACGTACGAGACGACGAAAAAGAATTTCAGGTAGGGCGTGAGCCAGGTCGGCGCATCGACCTGCATCAATAGCGCAATCGCTGCCACCAGCAGCGCGTTGTCGGCGAGCGAGGAGAAGAACTGCGCCGCCATGATGACGTAGAAACCGGCGTTCATGCGCCGCGGTTTTATAGCACAATAGGCCGACAATGCCGCGTCCGATCCGAGCCGCCATTTCCTCGGGCGCGCTCGCGCATAATCTGCAGGTGGCGCGTAGCCATGCCAACGGAGCCAAGCTCTGGGCGGTCGTCAAGGCGAACGCCTACGGCCACGGCCTGGAGCGCGCCGTGCGCGGGCTGGACGGCGCCGACGGCTACGCGGTGCTCGACTTCCAGGAAGCGGCGCGGTTGCGCGTCGCCGGGGTGACCAAGCCGATCCTGCTGCTCGAAGGCTTCTTCAAGCCGGCCGACCTGGCGCTGCTGCCGAAGTACCGCCTCACCCCGGTGATCCACAACCCGGAGCAGGTAGAGATGCTGCGCCTGGCCTCGCTCGCGGGCGAGATCGAGGTCTACGTCAAGGTGAACAGCGGCATGAACCGCCTCGGCTTTACCGTCGAGAGCCTGCGGCCGGCCTACAACGCGGTGCGCATGCATCCGCAGGTCAAGGGCGTGACGCTGATGACGCACTTCGCCGACGCCGACGGCGCGACCGGCGTGAAGTCGCAGCTCGACTGGTTCAACGAGCTGACCCGGGATTTCCCGGCGCCGCGGTCGCTCGCCAATTCCGCGGCGCTGATCCGCTTTCCCGAGGAGACGCGCGGCGACTGGGCGCGCCCCGGCATCATGCTGTACGGCTGCTCGCCGTTCGGAGCGGCGGCAGAGGCGCGCAGCGCTGAATCGCTCGGCCTCAGGCCGGCCATGACGCTCAGCTCCGAGATCATCGCCACCCAGCACCTGCAGGCAGGCGAAAAGGTGGGCTACGGCTTTTCCTACGAGGCGGCGGGCGAGATCACCATCGGCATCGTCGCCTGCGGCTACGCCGACGGCTATCCGCGCCACGCGCCCACCGGCACGCCGGTGCTGGTGCATGGCAAGCGCTCGCGCATCGTCGGGCGAGTGTCGATGGACATGATCAGCGTCGACATCAGCGACATCCCCGAGGCATATATCGGCTCGCCCGTGACGCTGTGGGGCGAGGGGCTGTCGGCTGACGAAGTCGCCGCCGCCGCCGGCACCGTCGGCTACGAGCTGCTGTGCGCGCTTGCGCCGCGCGTGCCGGTGGGCGACGTGGCTTGAAGCGCAAGACTGCGTACGTGTGTTCCGAATGCGGCGCCTCGGCGCTGCAGTGGTTCGGCGCCTGCCCGTCGTGCAGCGCCGCCGGCACGCTGGTCGAGACGCTGACCGAGCGACGCCCGCCCGGCACCGCGACGCCGACGGTGGCGCTGGCGCAAATCGAGGCGCGCGAGCTCGCACGCCTTCCGACGGGACTCGCCGAACTCGACCGGCCCCTGGGCGGCGGGCTGGTTCCGGGCCAGGTGGTGCTGCTCGGCGGCGATCCGGGCATCGGCAAGTCGACGCTGCTGCTGCAGGCGCTGGCGAGTGAAAATCTGCACGACAAGGCGCTGTACGTGACGGGCGAGGAGTCCGTCGAGCAGACGGCGCTGCGCGCGCGGCGGCTGGCACTCGACGCCGGCCGGGTGCAACTGCTCGCCGAGACGCAGCTCGAGCGCGTGCTCGCCACGCTGGAGGCGGCCCGGCCGCGCGTCGCGGCGATCGATTCGATCCAGACGTTGTGGTCCGAGGCGTTGCAGTCCGCGCCGGGCTCGGTCGCCCAGGTGCGCGAGTCGGCGGCGCAGCTGACGCGGCACGCCAAGCGCGCCGGTACGGCGCTGTTCCTGATCGGCCATGTCACCAAGGAGGGGGCGATCGCCGGCCCGCGCGTGCTCGAGCACATCGTCGACACGGTGCTCTACTTCGAAGGCGATCCGAATTCGAGCTTCCGGCTGATCCGGGCCACCAAGAACCGCTTCGGCGCAGTGAACGAGCTCGGCGTCTTCGCCATGACCGAGACCGGATTGAAAGGGGTCAGCAATCCGTCGCGTCTGTTCCTCAGCACGCATGAAAAACCGGTGGCCGGCTCCTGCGTGCTCGCCACGCTCGAGGGCACCCGCCCGCTGCTGGTGGAGATCCAGGCGCTGGTCGACACGGCGCACGCGCCGAATCCGCGCCGGCTGTCGGTCGGGCTGGAGCAGAACCGCCTGGCGATGCTGCTCGCCGTACTGCACCGGCATGCCGGCATCGCGACAGCGGAGCATGACGTCTTCATCAACGCGGTCGGCGGCGTGCGCATCGGCGAGCCGGCGGCGGACCTTGCCGTATGCCTTGCCGTGGTTTCTTCCCTTGTTGACAAAGCAATCTCTGGAAAAGTCGTCGTGTTCGGCGAGATCGGCCTGGCGGGAGAAGTGCGCCCGGCGCCGCGCGGCCAGGAGCGCCTGAAGGAAGCCGCCAAGCTGGGCTTCGAAAAAGCCATGATTCCGAAAGCCAACGCGCCGAAGGGGAAAATCGCCGGGTTGGAGGTGCTCCCGGTCGAGCGCGTCGACCAGGCGGTGCAGCTACTGCGCAACCTCTAGCGCGGCGCGCACGCCGCTGCGCACGGCGGCTTCGAGCGTGGGCGGATATTCCGGGTCGGTGTAGTCGCCGGCGAGCGTTACTCCTTCGATCTCCAGTGGGTGAATTTTCATATTTACAGCACAAGTTACGGTCGCCCGCTTTTCGGCGATGACCCGGGACCATTCCGGCTTGGACAGGCCGAAAGCCTGCGCCAGCTCCGCCTGGCAGCGCTGAGCGAGCTCGTCCTGTTCCATCTGCTGGT
>DASWEU010000207.1:0-21967 GCA_036394595.1 Burkholderiales bacterium
TGAAATTGGTGCCGTGCACCGAGCGGTTGCGCGCCACCATCGGAAGCAGGTTGAGGCGCTCGGCGTGCGCCTCGGTGATCGGCATGCAGACCAGGCCGCGCCCGTGCCGCGCGAGGAAGTTGACCTTCTCGGCGGTGACGAACTCGGCGGCAAACACCAGGTCGCCCTCGTTCTCGCGGTCCTCGTCGTCCACCAGGATGACGATTTCGCCCGCGCGAATCGCGGCGATGATCTCGGCGATCGGGGCGATGGCGGCGGTTTCCCTGCGCATAGCCCGATTTTACTCTTACTCCTTGTCGGCGCCGCCCTCTGCGCCCGCTTCTTCCCCGCCCGTACGCTCGCGGATGCGCGCCGACTTGCCGGAGCGCGCGCGCAGGTAATACAGCTTGGCGCGGCGCACGTCGCCCTTGCGCTTCACCTCGATCGAGGCGATCAGCGGCGAGTGGGTCTGGAAGGTGCGCTCGACGCCCTCGCCCGAGGAAATCTTGCGCACGATGAACGAGGAATTGAGGCCGCGGTTGCGCTTGGCGATCACCATGCCTTCGAAGGCCTGCACGCGCTTCCTCTCGCCTTCGACGACGTTGACGTTGACGATCACCGTATCGCCGGGGGCGAAGTCGGGGATGTTGCGCGCCAGGCGCTTGACCTCTTCCTGCTCGAGTGTCTGGATCAGATTCATGCTTAACTCCTGTGCTCGAAATCGTTTTCCTGCTTGAACTCCGCCAACAATCGCGCTTCTTCCGCGCTCAGCTTTCTCGCCGCCAGCAGCTCCGGCCTTCGCAGCCAGGTGCGCCCCAGCGCCTGCTTCAACCGCCAGCGCCGGATATTCTCGTGGTGCCCCGACATCAGCACCTCCGGTACCTTCTCGCCGCCGTACTCCTCCGGCCTAGTGTACTGCGGGCAGTCGAGCAGCCCGCCGGCGAAGGACTCTTCCACCACCGAGGCCTCGTCGCCGAGCGCCCCCGGCAGCTGGCGCACCACCGCGTCCATCAGCGCCATCGCCGCCAGTTCCCCGCCCGAGAGCACGTAGTCGCCGATCGAGACTTCCTCGTCGACGCGACGCGCGATCAGCCGCTCGTCGATGCCTTCGTACCGTCCGCACAGCAAAGTAACTGAAGGTCGAGAAGCAAATTCAATTACTTTTTCGTGGTTCAACTTCTTTCCCTGCGGCGTCAGGTAAACCACCCGACTCCCTGCTGCATTCTTTGCCGCGTCCAGCGCCTTCTCCAACGGCCCGGCCAGCATCACCATCCCCGGCCCGCCGCCGAACGGCCGATCATCGACCGTGCGGTAATTGTCGGTCGTGAAATCGCGCGGATTCCACGTCTCGAGGCGCCACAGCTGCTTTTGCAGCGCCCGGCCGGTGATGCCGCTTTCGGTCAGCGCCCGGAACATCTCCGGGAACAGCGTCACCACGTCGAAGCGGATCACCAGTCCGCTCCCCACTCCACCTCGATCCGTTTTTTCTCCAGATCGACGTTTTTGACCACCGCCGGCACCCAGGGCAGCAATCGCTCCCGCTCGCCGACGACCTCCATCACTTCCTGCGCCCCGTTGGTGAAGAATTTCCGCACCACGCCGAGCGCCTCGCCCTTCTCGTTCACCACTTCGAGGCCCAGCAGGTCCGCGAGGTAGTAGTGCCCTGTTCCCGGTTCCGGCAGCGCGCCGCGCGCCACCGCCACCGTCGCGCCTCTCAGCTTGCGCGCCGCTTCCCGGTTGTCGATGCCCGCCAGCCTGGCGAGCAGCGTGCCCGAGTGCGGCTTTACTTCCTCGACGGCATATTCCGTATCGCCGATCCACCAGCGGCCGCAGCGCGCGAGCGCCTGTTCCGGCCGATCCACCTTGATCCAGCCGCGC
This sequence comes from Burkholderiales bacterium, assembly GCA_036394595.1. GTDB lineage: Bacteria > Pseudomonadota > Gammaproteobacteria > Burkholderiales > SG8-39 > SCGC-AG-212-J23. The sequence continues at coordinate 1,858 of DASWEU010000207.1, forward strand.
ACGCCGTAGGAACCGGCGACGCGACCCAGTTCGAGCAAGCCGTCAGGCCGCTTTCTTGGCAAATTTCTTGACCAGGCGCTTGGCGGTGTCGGAGAGCTGCGCCCCCTTGCCCTGCCAGTGCTTGACGCGCTCGAGATTGACCCGCAGCGACTCGCGCCCCTCCGGCGCCTTGGGGTCGTAGAACCCCAGCCGCTCGATGAATTTGCCGCCCGCGGCGCGGCGCGAATCGGCCACCACCACGTGGAAGAAAGGCCGCTTGTTGGCGCCGCCGCGCGCCAGTCGAATCACTACCATTGGGAATTCCCCGTAAACCGCGAAAAGGCGCGGATTATACGGGAGAAACCGGCGATTTGGAACGCTGGCGCGCGCGCCGGGTAGTGCAGAATAGCCGGCGGGAGGTTTGGGAGGCTCGATGCTGCGACCGCTGCGGGAGATCGAAGGCGGAATCAAGCTTTCGCTGAACGTGGCCGGGCGCCTGGGGCAGCTGCGCCGGCCGCCCGTGCGGGAGTCCTTCCTGCGGCAGGTCTACTTCACCGGCGTCACCGCCTCCACCGGGGTGGTGCTGCGCGCCTCCCTGCTCGGCGCCCTGATCATCGCCGTGACCCTCGATGTGCTCGATGCCGACGTCGACCTGGCGGTGAAAATGCTGCTGTGGGTGGTGTTCCGCGAGATCGGCCCGCTCGCCGCGGCGGTGGTGGTGATCCTGCGCACCGGCACGGCGATTTCCGCCGAGTTGGCGATGATGCGCGTATCGGGGCAGACGCGGGTGCTGCGCTACCTCGCCATCAACCTCTACGACTACCTGGTGGTCCCGCGCGTGGCGGCCGTGATGCTCGCCACCATGGCGCTGACCTTCTACATCCAGGCGCTCGCCGTGCTCGGCGGGCTGCTGCTGAGCCCGTTCATCATCAATGTCTCGTTCATGGAGCTCGCCGGGCGCTTCTTCGAGCTGTTCGCGCCGGTCGACCTCTATTATTCGACCATCAAGAGCCTGCTGTTCGGCTTCGCCATTGCCGCCTGCTGCTGCTGGCACGGGCTCAATCCGCCGAATCTGACGCAGAACGCGGTGCCGATGGCGGTGACGCGGGCCGTGACGCAGAGCGCGATGCTGGTGCTGGGCATCAATGCGGTGTTCGCCTATATCGTGTTCGGCATCCTGTTCTTCGGCCTGGTGAAGGCGACGCAGTGAGGGCGCGCTGATGGCCAACGTCGCGCTGCGCTACTCCCGCTTCACCGGGCGCAATCCGGTCGTGGTGTCGGTGCCGCGCGGCGGCGTCACGCGCCTGCACCTGCCCGGCGACGAGGTGAAGGTCCACCTGGTCAGGGCGGTGCTCAAGGCGCACGCCGAATCGGGCGAGGAGCTGGAGCTGCTCGGCGCCGCCACTGCCGAGCTCGACGTACGGGCGCGCGAGGGGTTGCGCCGGCGCGTCGGCGCGGTATCGCGCGAAGTCGGCCTGATCTCCAACCTCAACGCCTGGGAGAACATCTCGCTGCCGGCCGCCTACCACGGCGCGCCGCCGCTGGCCGAGGTGGCCGAACTGGCACAGGCGGTGCTCGCGCGCTTCGGCGCCGAGCCGGATGCCTTCCTTGCGCGCCTGCCCGACGAGCTCGGCGCGCTCGAGCGCCGCCTGGCGGCCTTCGTGCGCCTGCTGGTCGGCGCGCCCGAGCTGGCCGTGTTCGACGACATCGCCGATGGCCTGACGCGCCCCGAGCGCGAGCGCGTGGCGGAATTCGAGGCCGAGTACCGCGCGCGCCAGCCCCTCGGCACGCTGCTCTACCTCGACACGCTGGAGACGGCGTGAGCCAGCCCTTCTCCCCGCCGGTTCGCTTTACGCGCCTCGCCCTCAAGGTGAACGCCTTCCTGCTGATCGCGCTCCTGCTGGTGGCGGCCTTCCTCGGCCTGGTGGCCTGGAAGCAGGGCTGGTTCATCCACCAGACCGGCATCAACTTCGTCACGCGCAACTCCCTCGGCATCAACAAGGGCATGCCGGTGAAGCTGTTCGGCTTCACCATCGGCACGGTGAGCGAAATGCGCCTGGCGCAGAACGGCGTGGCGGTGCGCATGTCGATCAACTCCGCCTACATCGAGCGCATCCCGCGCGGCTCGCGCGCCAAGTTCTCGCGCGAGTCGGGCGTGGTCGGCGCGAGCGTCATCGAGCTCATCCCCGGCAAAGGCGAACAGCCGATCGCCGAGGACGAATTCATCGATTTCGAGCCGGCGCGCGGGCTGTCGGAGATCATCGACGACTTCCGGCGCCAGGCCATGCCGGCCTTCAACGAGATCAAGCAGACCATGTCGCAATTCAACCGCTCGGGCGAGGAGGTCACCAGCGCGATGATCGCCCTGCGCCACGAGATCGATCGCCTGCCGCAGACGCACCGCGCGCTGCAGCGGCTGCTCGACAGCAGCTCGCGCGCCAGCGAGAGCGTCGAGCGCATCACCGCCGGCATCGAGCGCGCCCAGCTGGTCGGCAAGCTGTCGACGACGCTCGACTCGCTCAATCGCGTGGCGGGCACCACCGAGGAAGTGATGCTGCGCATCAAGCCCGCCGTCGAGATCGGCGAGGGCGCGGCGCGCGACGCCGGCGAGATCATCGCCGCCGCCAAGCGCAGCTGGCCGCTGAAAGAGCAGTACCGGCAGACCGAGGCGCTGCTGCCGATCGACAGCTTCGAGGCCTATGGCCTGGGTGCAAAACCGAAATGAATCATCCGCGCGCGGTTGCTGGCCTCCTGCTCCTGCTCGCCGGCTGTGGCGCGCCCGGCCCGGTTCCGCCGGCGGCGCAGGCGCGCCTGGAAGACGCCAACATGCGCGGCGCGTCGCAGGCGCGCGCCGGCGACAACGCCGGCGCGGCGCGGCGCTACGAGGAAGCGCTGCGCATCGCGCGCACGCTCGATGACGCCGACGCGGTGGCGGTGAACTCGATCAACCTGTCGATCGTCTACCAGCGCATGGGGCGCGACGCCGACGCGCGCGCCATCCTCGCGCCGATCGTCGCCAACGAGCGCAACGCCTACTCCGCCGCGCGGCGCATGCAGGCGGAACTGCGCCTCTCAATCATGGCGCTTGCCGCGCGCGACACCGACGGCGCCACCGACTGGGCGAAGCGCGCGCAGGAGCGCTGCCAGGCGGCGGCTGGCGGCTGCGCCCAGCTCCCCGCCATTCTCAACGTCCAGGCGCAAGCGGCGCTCGAGACCGGCCAAGCCGCCGACGCCTCCAACCTCGCCCAGGCCGCCGCTGATCGCGCCAAGCAACTGGACGACAAATCCGAAATGGCGAATGCCCTGCGTCTCGTCGGCCGGGCGCAGCGCGCCCTTGGCGATCCGAACGCCGCGGTGGAGTCGCTGGTCAAAGCCTGGGAAATCGACCGCGAGCTCGCCGACCCGCGAAAACTGATGGCCGATTTGCTGGAGTTGGCCCACGCCAGCCTCGCCGCCGGCAACAAGCAGGCGGCGCGCGACTACCAGGAACGCGCCACCGCGATCAGCCGCGCGTTGCGCGAAGACAAGTAGCGGTTGGAATAGTTCCGCGGTGGTTTTCCGCCGCGACGGCGTATCATATGGCATGTATCTGCCTTCGCTGTTCTCCGGTTTGTTCGATCTGCCCTGGTGGGGCTACGTCGTTGCGGGCGTCTTCCTGACGCAGATCACCATCGCCGCCGTCACCATCTTTTTGCACCGGCACCAGACGCACCGCGCGCTCGACCTGCATCCGGTGGCGAGCCATTTCTTCCGCCTGTGGCTGTGGCTCACGACCGGCATGCGCACCCGCGAATGGGTGGCGGTGCATCGCAAGCACCACGCCAAGTGCGAGACCGCCGACGATCCGCACAGCCCGAAGGTCCTGGGCATCAACCGGGTGCTGTGGGGCGGCGTGGGGCTTTACGTCACGGAGTCGGCCAAGCCCGAAACAATTGAGCGCTACGGACAGGGCACCCCGGACGACTGGCTCGAGCGCAACGTCTACTCGAAGTACGTGCTGGTCGGGCTGACGCTGACCGGCGTGATCGATGTCCTTCTGTTCGGCCTGGTTCCCGGCGTGCTGATCTTCGTCACGCAGATCGCCTGGATCCCGTTCTGGGCCGCGGGCGTCATCAACGGCGTCGGCCACTGGTTCGGCTATCGCAACTGGGCGACCGAAGACGTGAGCACCAACATGGCGCCATGGGGCCTGTGGATCGGCGGCGAAGAGCTGCACAACAACCACCACGCCCATCCGACCTCGGCCAAGTTCTCGAGCAAATGGTTCGAATTCGACCTCGGCTGGCTGTACCTGCGGATCATGTCGGCGCTTGGCCTCGCCAAGATCAAGTACCTCGCGCCCGTGCCGCGCTTCGCCACCGCGAAATCGCAAGCCGACCTGCACACCCTGCAATCGGTGCTCGCCAACCGCTACGACGTCATGGAGCGCTACGAGAAAACGGTCGAGCGCGTCAGCGCGCAGGGCGAGCGGCACACCGTGCGCGCGATGCGCGACGAGCTCGCTTCACTCTGGAAGCGCTCGATGCAGACCAGCGAACAGCTCGTCAACCAGCTGCGCGACTGGTGCCGGCGCGCCGAGGCGAGCGGCATCGTTCCCCTGGCGGCCTTTTCGCTTCGCCTGCGCAGCTACGCCTAGCGCATCCCCGGCAGCATGCCCTTCATGCCGCGCATCATGCGCTGCAGGTTGCCGCCCTTCATCATCTTCATCATTTTCTGCATCTGCTCGAACTGATTTAGGAGCTGGTTGACGGCCTGGACGGAAACGCCGGCGCCGGTGGCGATGCGGCGCTTGCGCGAGGCCTTGATCAGCTCGGGGTGAGCGCGCTCCTGCGGCGTCATCGAGTTGATGATGCCCTCGAGGCGGCGCATCTGCTTGTCGTCCTGCAGCTTGGCCGGGTCGATCTGGCTGGCGAGCTGCGCGGGGAGCTTGTCGAGCATCGAGGCCATGCCGCCCATCTTCTTCATCTGCGCTAGCTGCTGCTTGAAATCCTCGAGGTCGAAGCCCTTGCCCTTCTTGATCTTGTCGGCGACTTTCTTGGCTTCTTCAATATCGACCTTGGCGTGCGCCTCTTCGACCAGCGACAGGATGTCGCCCATGCCGAGGATGCGCGAGGCCATGCGCTCGGGGTGGAAGGGCTCGAGGCCGGCGAGCTTTTCGCCGGTGCCGGCGAACTTGATCGGCTTGCCGGTGACCTGGCGCACCGAGAGCGCGGCGCCGCCGCGCGCGTCGCCGTCGAGCTTGGTGAGGATCACGCCAGTGAGCGCCAGGCGCTCGCCGAAGGCGCGCGCCACGTTGACCGCGTCCTGGCCCTGCATGGCGTCGACGATGAACAGCGTCTCCACCGGCCTCACCGCCGCGTGCAGCTCGGCGATCTCGCGCATCATCTGCTCGTCGATGGCGAGCCGGCCTGCGGTGTCGACGATCAGCACGTCGAGGTAGTGGGTGCGGGCATAGTCGAGCGCCCGCTGCGCAATATCCAGAGGCTTTTCGTCGGCCTTCGATTCGATAAAAACTGCATTTGATTGAGAAGCAACAGTCTTAAGCTGCTCGATGGCCGCGGGACGGTAGATGTCGCACGACACGAGCCCGACCTTCTTTTTATTATTTTTTAAAAATAGCGCCAGCTTCCCAGCGGTGGTCGTCTTGCCCGAGCCCTGCAGGCCCGCCAGCAGGATCACCGCCGGCGGCTGCACGGCGAGGTCGAGGCCGACGTTCGCCTCGCCCATCAGCCTTGCGAGCTCGCGGTGCACGACGCCGATCAGCGCCTGACCCGGCGTCAGGCTGCCCACGACCTCGGTGCCGAGCGCCGCGGCGCGCACCGCGTCGATGAACTGCTTCACTATCGGCACGGCGACGTCGGCCTCGAGCAGCGCCACGCGCACCTCGCGCAGCGCCGCCTGGATGTTCGTTTCGGTGAGACGCGCTTCGCCGCGAATCTGCTTCGCGATCTTCGCCAGCCGCGCGGTCAGGTTGTCGAGCATGGAGTGATAGACTGAAGAGGTGCCCGACATTGTAATTCACGCGCTCGTTTCGGCCGCGTACCTGGCTCTGGCGTGGCACTTCTGGAACACGCGCTGGCGGCGCCGCGCGGCGCCCGAGCGGCCGGGCCTCGCGCCCTGGGAGCGCGCCGCGATCCTGCTGCCGCTCGCGCTGCACGGCTGGCTGCTCTACGACGGCATCTTCTCGCGCGAGCTGCGCTTCGGCTTCGCGCAGGCGCTCTCGGTGATGATGTTTCTCGGCGTCGCGCTCTACTGGGTCGAAAGCCTGTTCGCCAGTCTCGAGGGCCTCGAGCCGCTGATCCTGCCGCTCGCCGCCGTCGCCGCGCCGCTGCCGGCGTTGTTCGCCGGGCGCAGCATCGCGCTGCAGAGCGCGGAATTCAAGCTGCACCTCGCGCTCGCCATGGTGGCCTACGGCCTGTTCACCATCGCGCTGCTGCACGCCATGCTGATGGCGCTGGTCGAGCGCCACCTGCACCGCAAGAGCGCCGCTTTCGTCGCGCACCTGCCGCCGCTGCTGACGCTCGAACGGTCGCTATTCCGCATGATCGGCGTCGCCTTCGTCTTTCTCACGCTGACGCTCGCCACCGGCATGGTGCTGACCGACGCGCTGTTCGGCCGCTTGATGCGCTTCAACCACGAGGCGGTGTTCGCCGTGCTCTCCTGGCTGACCTTCGGCTGGCTGCTCGCCGGGCGCTGGCGGTACGGCTGGCGCGGCCGCACCGCGCTGCGCTGGACCATCGCCGGCTTCGTCATGGTGCTGCTCGCCAACGTCGGCACCGCGTTCGTGGTCGAAGTGATCCTGAAGCGCGCCTGATGGACGCCTTTTCGCTCGGCTGGCTGCTCGGGGCGCTGGCCGCGATGCTGGTGCTCTCCGCCTTCTTCTCCATTGCCGAAACGGCGATGATGGCGATCAACCGCTACCGGCTGAAACACCTGGTGAGCGAGGGCCACGCCAGCGCGTTGCGGGTCGCGGAGATGCTCAAGCGCACCGACCGCCTGCTCGGCGGCATCCTGATCGGCAACACGCTCGCCATCACCGTGGCCACCACCATCGCCGGCCTGATCACGGTGCGCCTGTTCGGCGAGGACAAGCTGGCCTATTTCCTCAGTCCGATCGTGGTCGGCTTCCTCATCATCGTGTTCTCGGAGATCACGCCCAAGGTCATCGGCGCAACGCATCCCGAGCGCGCGTCGCTGCTGCTGTCGCTGCCGCTGAAGCTGGCGTTGCTGCTGTTGGTCCCGGCGGGCTGGTTCGTCGACGTCTTCGTCCGCCCGCTGCTCCGCCTGCTGGGGATACGTCCCGGCGAAGGCACCGAAACGCTGAAGCTCTCGCCGGAGGAGATCCGCACCCTGGTGCTCGAGTCGTCGAGCTTCATGCCGAAGAAGCACACGTCGATCCTGCTGAATCTGTTCGACCTTGGCAGCGTCAGCGTGCAGGACATCATGGTGCCGCGCGCACGCATCGAGTCGGTGTGCCTGGAAGACGGCATGGAGACGGTGTCGCGCCAGCTCGCGACCAGCCACCACATGCGCCTGCCGGTGTTCCGCAATCACGAGGGCGAGCTCGCCGGGGTGCTGCACCTGAGGAAGATCCTCTCGGCGCTGCACGCCGGTCCGCTCGACGAGGCGGCGCTCACCGCGGTGCTGGACGAGCCCTACTACGTGCCGGCCACCACCTCGGCGCTGGCGCAGATGCAGTACTTCCAGGAAAACCGCGAGCGCGTGGCGCTGGTGGTGGACGAATACGGCGAGGTGCTGGGGCTGGTGACGCTCGAGGACATCATCGAGGAGATGATCGGCAAATTCACCACCACGCTGCCGACGGCCGCGCCGCCGCTCGCCTGGGAGGAGGACGGCTCGGCCACCGCCGACGGCGCGCTGCACGTGCGCGAGGTGAATCGCGCACTCGGACTCGACTTGCCGACCGACGGCCCGAAGACGCTGAGCGGCCTGATCGTCGAGTACCTGCAGGACCTGCCGGAGGCCGATGTCTCGATCAAGATCGGCGCGGTGCCGATGGAAATAGTTCACGCCCAGGGCCGCACCATCAAATCGGTGCGCATCTTCCGCCCGGTCGAGCAGCCGGAAAACACCGCGCTCTCAGGCGGTTAACAGGACATACCAACTTTACAAACCCGTCTGCGAGAGGCATCATCAGGCACGAGCAGCGGGAGGCATAGGACGACATGGCAACGGCAGCAGCAGCGGCGCCGACCAAGGGGCCGAAGGAATACCAGTTCTCCTGGGAGGGCAAGGACAAGTCCGGCAAGGTGGTGCGCGGCGAGCTGCGCGCCGTCAGCGACGTCGCGGTCAACGCCACGCTCCGTCGCCAGGGCATCACCGGCGCCAAGGTCAAACAGATCAAGGCCAAGAGCGGCGGCAGCGTCGGCTCCAAGGACTTGAGCCTCTTCACCCGCCAGCTGGCGACGATGATGAAGGCCGGCGTGCCGCTGCTGCAGTCCTTCGAAATCGTCGGCAAGGGCGCCTCGAACCCGGCGGTAGGCAGGCTGCTGCTCGCCATCAAGACCGACGTGGAGACGGGCTCGCCGCTGCACGCGGCGTTCCGCAAGTATCCGCTGTACTTCGACAACCTGTATTGCAACCTGGTGGCGGCCGGCGAGCAGGCGGGTATTCTCGAAACCCTGCTGGATCGCCTGGCGACCTACCAGGAAAAGACGCTCGCCATCAAGTCGAAGATCAAGTCGGCGCTGTTCTACCCCATCGCCATCATCGCGGTGGCCTTCATCATCACCGCGGTGATCATGATCTTCGTCATCCCGGCCTTCAAGCAGGTGTTCACCAATTTCGGCGCCGACCTGCCGGCGCCGACGCTGGTGGTGATGGCGATCTCGGACTGGTTCGTCGCCTATTGGTACATCATCTTCCCGGTGGTCGGCGGCGGCATCTACGGCTTCCTCGAGTCCTGGAAGCGCTCGCTCGCGGTGCAGATCTTCATGGACCGCATTTCGCTCAAGATGCCGGTGTTCGGCCACCTGATCCGCATCTCGACCATCGCGCGCTGGACGCGCACGCTCTCCACCATGTTCGCCGCTGGCGTGCCGCTGGTGGACGCGCTCGACTCGGTGGGCGGCGCGGCGGGCAACTACGTCTACCTGGTCGCCACCAAGCAGATCCAGGCCGAAGTCTCGACCGGCACGTCGCTCACCATGGCTATGACCAACGCCAACGTCTTCCCTTCGATGGTGCTGCAGATGTGCTCGATCGGCGAGGAGACCGGCGCGCTCGACTCGATGCTCGGCAAGGTGGCCGACTTCTTCGAGCAGGAAGTCGACGACGCGGTCGAGGCGCTGTCCTCGCTGATGGAACCGATGATCATGGTGGTGCTCGGCACGCTGATCGGCGGCATGGTGATCGCCATGTACCTGCCGATCTTCAAGATGGGCCAGGCCGTCTGAGCACATGACGTCGATTGGCTGGGTCCTCGCCCAGCCAGCGGTTTTCCCCTGGGTGGCGTTGGCGGTGGGCCTGGCAGTCGGCTCGTTCCTCAACGTCGTCATCCACCGCCTGCCGCAGATGCTCGAGCGCGAGTGGCGCGCCGAGTGCGCCGAGCTTGCCGGCGCGGTGGCGCCGGCCGCCGAGCCGCTCAACCTGTTCTTTCCGCGCTCGCGCTGCCCGTCGTGCGCGAAGCCGATCACGGCCCTGCAGAACGTGCCGATTCTCAGCTGGATTTTTCTGCAAGGAAAATGTTCCAGCTGCAAAGTGGCGATCAGCCTCAAATACCCCGTGGTCGAGGCGCTCGCCGGCATCGGCGCGGCCTACGCGGCATGGCGCTTCGGCGCCACCGCTGCGGCGTTCGGCGCGGCGCTGTTTATCTGGTTCACCATCGCGCTTGCGGTCATCGACCAGGAGACGGGCCTGCTGCCCGACAACCTGACGCTGCCGCTGGTGTGGCTGGGGTTGATTTTCAATCTGGGCAATGCGTTCGTCCCCCTGAGCGAAGCGGTGATCGGCGCCGTGGCGGGCTATCTCTCCTTGTGGCTGGTCTACTGGATCTTCAAGCTGCTGACGCGCCGCGAAGGCATGGGTTTCGGCGACTTCAAGATGAACGCCGCGGTCGGCGCCTTCCTCGGCTGGAAGATGCTGCCGCTGGTGATCCTGCTCTCGTCGGTGGTCGGCCTGGTGTTCGGCGCAGCGCAGATGTTCGCGGCGCGCGGGCGCTGGGAGGCGGGCTTCCGCTTCCACTTCGGGCCCTACCTCGCAATCGCCGGCGTGGTCGCGCTGTTCTGGGGCACGCCTCTCATGCGCTGGTGGCTGCAGCGCCTGTGAGCTTTGTCGTGGGGCTGACCGGCGGCATCGGCAGCGGCAAGAGCGCGGCGGCCGACGAGTTCGCCCGCCTCGGCGCCACGGTGATCGACACCGACGCCATCGCGCACGAACTGACCGGCAGGAATGGCATTGCGCTTTCCCGGATAAAACGCATTTTTGGCACAAAAGCGATTGGTGCCGACGGCGCGATGGATCGCAAATGGATGCGCGAGCAGGTCTTCGCCAACCCGGCCAAGAAAAAAAAGCTGGAGGCCCTGCTGCACCCGCTGATCCGCGAGGAGGCGGCGCGCCGCATCCGGGCCGCGGCCGGGTCCTACGTGATCTACGTGGTGCCGCTGCTGATCGAGTCGGGCGAGCCGCGGCGCGGCGTGGACCGGGTGCTGGTGGTCGATGCCCCCGAGGCAGCGCAGCTCGAGCGCGTGCGGAGCCGAAGTCGCCTCGCCGACGGGGAGATCCGCGCCATCCTCGCCGCGCAGGCGACGCGGCAAGCGCGGCGGGCGGCCGCCGACGACGTCATCGACAATGGCGGCGGCCTTGATGCACTGCGCAAACAGGTGGCGACTTTGCACCGAAAATACCTACAATTCGCGAGCCCGTGATCACCTACGAGTACCCGCTCAACGAGCGCATCCGCACGCTGCTGCGGCTGGAGGACCTGTTCGAGCGCTCGCGCCACTTCATCGCGCTCACCGACCCGCAGGACCATCATATGGCGCTGCTGACGCTGTTCGAGATCCTCGAGGTCGCGAGCCGCGCCGACCTCAAGTCGGACCTGCTGCAGGAGCTCGAGCGCCAGAAGCAGGTGCTGCTCAGCTTCCGCCACAACCCGGACATCGCCGAGGAAGCGCTCGCCAGCGTGCTGCGCGACATCGAGCAGGCCTCGCAGGCCCTGTTTTCGATGACCGGCAAGATCGGCCAGTACCTGCGCGAGAACGACTGGCTGATGTCGATCAAGCAGCGCACCGGCATCCCGGGCGGCGCCTGCGAATTCGACCTGCCCTCTTATCACTACTGGCTGCACCGGCCGGCGGAGAACCGCACCGGGCAGCTCGCCGCCTGGACCGGCCCGCTCTACCCGCTGCGCGACGGCTCGGCCATCATCCTGCGCATCCTGCGCGAATCGGGCCGGCCGCAGGCGGTCAACGCGCCGCAGGGCATGTTCCAGCAGATGCTCGGCGGCAAGACGGCGCAGATGCTGCGCCTGCGCCTCGACCCGGCGGCGCCCTGCGTGCCGGAGATCAGCGCCAACAAGTACGTGCTCAACATCCGCTTCATCGCCCAGAACGGCGAAGATCCGCGCCCGCGCACTGCCGACTGGGACGTGGCCTTCGAGCTCACCTTTTGCAACCTGTAAGAACGGTTGCCTGCCCGCGCTGCGGCCGGCCGGCGGAATTCGGGCCGCAAAACAAATGGCGTCCTTTCTGCAGCGAGCGCTGCAGGATGATCGACCTGGGCCAATGGGCCTCCGAATCGTACCGCGTGGCGACCCCGGAATCACCGGACGACGAAAAACCGGGGTCAGAGCCCGGTTCTTCACCCGAAGCGCCTAACTCCAAGCCCCGCGAATCATAGCTACGCCGTGCGCGCCGGCCGACCAAGCCGGCTCGAGGTCGGCGCGCGTCAGCCCGCCGATGGCGTACACCGGGATGCTGGCGCCGCGCGCGAGGTCTGCGAATCCTTGCCAGCCAAGCGCGGGCGCCTTGTCTTTCACCGGCCCCAGCACCGCGAAGTCCAGGCCGAGCTGCATCGCCCGGCCCAGCTCCTCCCGCGAGTGACAGGAGGCCCCGACCAGAGCGGCCTCGGGTCTCTTCTCGATGGACATCAGGTCTTTCGCGTTGAGGTGCAGCCCGTCGGCGCCTGCGAACACTTTTTTGGTCAGAACCTTGCAGCCATGCCGGTGGGCGAGCGCTATCACGCTTGCCGTAAACGATTGCCGTTGCGCCTCGTCGAGGCCGGGCTCGCGGACCTGCAGCAGCTTCAGGCCCGCTTCGAGGCGGCGCCGGATGGCATCGAGGCCAAAGCGCGCCGAATCCGTGACGGCGTATTCCACCGGCAGCGCGAGCGAGGCCAGTACCGGCGCATTGGCCGGCAGCATCGGCGACACCATCGGATCTTCGAGCCGTTGCCATGCGATGGCCTGGCCCTCCTGGGGATGTGGATTGCTTTTCCAATTAAAAACTTTAAAAAACTGCAACCGCACCGTCGCATGGCTGTAGGTGAAGACCCGCGTGATCCAAGGGTAGGCATGCTCGACGTCGATGCCGAGCTCCTCGTGGAGTTCGCGCGCCAGGGCGGCCTCGGCGGCTTCATTGACCTCGACTTTGCCGCCTGGAAATTCCCAGTAGCCGGCGTAGACCTTGCCGGCCGGGCGCTGGGCGAGGAGGAAAGCGCCGTCCGGCCTCTGAATGACCGCGGCGGCGACTTCAACCGCCATTACTTCTTCCGGGAATGGCGGCCGGCCCAGTCGCGGGCGAACTGGTAGGCGACGCGGCCGCTGCGGGAGCCCCTTTGCAGGGCCCACTGCAACGCCTCCTCATTGGTGTCTTCTCGAAAAACACCCACCCCAAAGCTTTTGAGCCACTGCTGCACGATCTCCAGGTACTCGTCCTGGTCGAAGGGGTAGAAGGTCACCCACAGCCCGAAGCGCTCGGAGAGCGAGATCTTCTCCTCCACCGTCTCGCCCGGATGGATCTCGTCGTCGACGTACTTGGTCGCGAGGTTCTCGGCCATGTACTCCGGCATCAGGTGGCGCCGGTTGGAGGTGGCGTAGATCACCAGGTTCTCCGAGGTGGTCGAGATCGAGCCGTCGAGCGCCACCTTGAGCGCGATGTAGCCCTCTTCGGCGCCGTGGAAGGTCAGGTCGTCGCAGAAGAGGAGGAATCGTTCGGGACGCGACGCCACCTGGTCGACAATGGTCGGCAGGTCGACGAGATCGCTTTTCTCCACCTCGATCAGGCGCAGGCCCTGGCGCGCGTACTTGTTGAGCAGGCCCTTGACGATCGACGACTTGCCGGTGCCGCGCGCGCCGGTGAGCAGCACGTTGTTGGCCGGCTTGCCGTCGAGGAACTGGCGCGTGTTCTGCTCGACCTTGGCGATCTGGGCGTCGATGCCGCACAGGTCGGAAAGCTTGATGCGGTGCACGTGCCGCACCGGCTGCAGCCAGCCGCCGGATCCGCGCCGGCCGCTCGAGCGCCAGCGGTAGGCGACGCTCGCCTTCCAGTCGGTGGCCGGCGGCGGCGGCGGCAGGAGCTGCTCGAGCCGCTTGAGGATCTTTTCGAGTTCCTTGCTCATGTGCGGTATTCGGCGTTTATTTTGACGTAGTCGAAGGAAAAGTCGCAGGTCCAGATCGTCGCCGCGGCCTTGCCGCGCCCGAGCACCACCCGCACGACGAACTCCGGTTTGGACATTACCGCTACCCCCTGCTCGTCCCGGTAATCCGGGTGGCGCGCGCCGCCTTTCGCCACCGCCACCTTATCGAGAAAGAGGCCGACCCGGGATACGTCCAGCCCCACCCCGGCATTGCCGACCGCGGCAAGGATCCGTCCCAGGTTCGGGTCGGAAGCGAAGAACGCCGTCTTCACCAGCGGCGAATGGGCGATGGCGTAGGCCACCTTGCGGCATTCCGCGGCATTGCGCCCCTGCTCCACGTGCACGGTGACGAACTTGGACGCCCCTTCGCCGTCGCGGATGATCGCCTGCGCGAGGCGCTGAGAAACCTCGGTGATCGCTTTTTCGATTTCATCAAGATCTTTTTTTGAACGACAGGCCGGCCCGGCGCCGGTCGCGATCAGCACGAAGGAGTCGTTGGTCGAAGTGTCGCCGTCAACAGTGATGCAGTTGAAGGATTGGTCGGCGGCGCTTTTCGCGATTTTCCCCAGAATCTTTTTTGATACGGCGGCATCGGTCGCGACAAAGCCGAGCATCGTCGCCATGTCGGGCCGGATCATGCCCGCGCCCTTGGCGATGCCGGTGACCGTGGCCTCACCTTTTGAAAGCTTTAGTTTTTTCGAAAAGGCCTTTGCCACCGTATCGGTGGTCATGATGGCCTCGGCCGCCGAGGCCCAGTCGCAGGCTTGCGTCGCCGACAGCCCGGCGATGATCCGGTCCGCGGGCAGCGGCTCCATGATCACGCCGGTGGAGAAAGGCAGAACTTGACCGGGTCTACATCCAATCAACTTCCCCACGGATGTGCAAACGGCCAGTGCCCGCCTTAGACCGTCGTTACCGGTTCCGGCATTGGCATTGCCGGTGTTTACCACCAATGCCCTGATTTGCTTGCTGGACTGGAGATGTTTCCGACAAAGCAGAACTGGCGCCGCACAAAACCGGTTCTGGGTGAATACGCCCGCCACCGCCGAGCCCGGTACGAGCTGCATCACCAGCAGGTCCTTGCGCCCGGGCTTGCGGATGCCGGCGCGCGCCACGCTCAACTCGAGGCCGCGCACCGGGTGGAGCGAGGCGGGGTCGGGGGGCGGCAGGTTGACGGCCATCGTAGCCGCGCTTACGCGAGCTTGCCATGGCAATGCTTGTACTTCTTGCCCGAGCCGCAGGGACAGGGGTCGTTGCGGCCGATCTTCTGCCCGTGCCGCACCGTCGGCTGGGGCTTCTCTTTCTCCGCCGGCGCCGCCTGTTCGGGCTCCCCCGCAGGGTCGGCGTGCTGCAGCTTCAGGTTCTCGACGTGCGCCGTATCGTCGGGCTTGGGCACCTCGGCCTGGGTCTTGATCTCGACTGCGGTCAGCGTCTTGATCACCTCGAGCTTGACCGCCTCGATCATGGCGCCGAACAGTTCGAAGGCCTCGCGCTTGTATTCCTGCTTCGGGTTCTTCTGCGCATAGCCGCGCAGGTGGATGCCCTGCCGCAGGTGATCGAGCGCCGCCAGGTGCTCGCGCCAGTGCGCATCCAGGATCTGCAGGATGACGTAGCGCTCGTACTGGCGGAACGAGTCCTCGGCGCCGGCCGGCAGCTTAGCGCGGTAGGCCGCGTCGGCCGCCTCGACGATGCGGCGCAGGATCGCCTGATCGTCGAGCGCGTCCTCCGCCTCGAGCCACTTGCGTACCGGGAGCTCGAGGTTGAGCTCCGTCTTGAGCGCCTTCTCCAGGCCGGCGACGTCCCACTGCTCCTCGACGCTTTCGGGCGGCACGTACAGCTGGAACAGATCGGCGATGACGCCGGCGCGCAACCGATCGATGGTCGCACTGACGTCCAAGGCATCCAGAATTTCATTGCGCAAGGAGTAGATTTCCTTGCGCTGGTCGTTGGCGACGTCGTCGTATTCGAGCAGTTGCTTGCGGATATCGAAGTTGCGCGCCTCGACCTTGCGCTGCGCGGATTCAATGGAGCGGGTCACCATCGAATGCTCGATGGCCTCCCCTTCGGGCATCTTCAGCATCACCATGATGCGGTTGATGCGCTCGCCGGCGAAGATGCGCAGCAGCGGGTCCTCGAGCGCCATGTAGAAGCGCGAGCTGCCCGGGTCGCCCTGGCGGCCGGAGCGGCCGCGCAGCTGGTTGTCGATGCGCCGCGACTCGTGGCGCTCGGTGCCGATGATGTGCAGCCCGCCCGCCTTGACCACGCGCTCGTGCAGCTGCTGCCATTCGCCGCGCAGCTTTTCGACTTGATTCTGCTTTTCACTAATACCTAAACTGGAATCGGCTTCGACAAAATCACACTGTTTCTCGACGTTGCCGCCGAGCACGATGTCGGTGCCGCGGCCGGCCATGTTGGTGGCGATGGTGATGACGCCGGGGCTGCCCGCCTGCGCCACGATCTCCGCCTCGCGCGCGTGCTGCTTGGCGTTGAGAACCTGGTGCGGAAGCTTTTCCTTGGTGAGCATGCCGGAAATCAGCTCGGAATTCTCGATCGAAGTGGTGCCGACCAGTACGGGCTGGTCGCGCTTCGAGCAATCGCGGATGTCCTTGATCACCGCCTGGTACTTTTCCTTCAGCGTGCGGTAGACCTGGTCCTCGCGGTCGATGCGCACCATCTTCATGTGCGTCGGCACCACCACAGTCTCCAGGCCGTAGATCTGCTGGAACTCGTAGGCCTCGGTGTCGGCGGTGCCGGTCATGCCGGCGAGCTTGCCGTACATGCGGAAGTAGTTCTGGAACGTGATCGAGGCAAGCGTCTGGTTCTCGTTCTGGATCGCGACGTTCTCCTTCGCCTCGACCGCCTGGTGCAGGCCGTCCGACCAGCGCCGACCCTGCATCAGGCGGCCGGTGAACTCGTCGACGATGATGACCTCGCCCTCCTGCACCACGTAGTGCTGGTCGCGGTGGAACAGGTGGTGGGCGCGCAGCGCCGCATACAGATGGTGCACCAGGTTGATGTAGGCCGGCTCGTACAGGCTCGCGCCCTGCGGCAGCATGCCGATGCGCGCCAGGATCTCCTCGGCCTTCTGGTGCCCGGCCTCCGACAGCAGGACCTGGTGGTTCTTCTCGTCGACGAAGAAGTCGCCGTAGGGTTCGGGCTGGTCCTGTTTCTTCTCCTCCTTCTGCCGCGTCAGCAGCGGCGCCACCTCGTTCATCCGGTAGTAGACCTCGGTGCGGTCCTCGGCCTGGCCCGAGATGATGAGCGGCGTGCGCGCCTCGTCGATCAGGATCGAGTCCACCTCGTCGACGATGGCGTAGTGCAGTCCGCGCTGGTAGCGCTCCTCGACGCGCATCGCCATGTTGTCGCGCAGGTAGTCGAAGCCGAACTCGTTGTTGGTGCCGTAGGTGATGTCGGCGGCGTAGGCCTTGCGCTTTTCTTCCGCTTCCATCTGCGGCACGTTGACGCCGACCGTCAGGCCGAGGAAGCCGTAGATCTTGCCCATCCACTCGGCGTCGCGCCGCGCCAGGTAATCGTTGACCGTGACGATGTGCACGCCCTTGCCGGTGAGCGCGTTGAGGTAGGCGGGCAGCGTGGCGACCAGGGTCTTGCCCTCGCCGGTCTTCATCTCGGCGATCTTGCCGAAGTGCAGCACCATGCCGCCCTGCAGCTGCACGTCGAAGTGCCGCATGCGCAGGGTGCGCCTGGCCGCCTCGCGCACCACGGCGAAGGCCTCGGGCAGCAACTGCTCGAGGCTCGCCCCGGCGGCATGCTGCTGCTTCAACGCATCGGTTTTTCCTCTTAACTGCGAATCGCTGAGCTTCGCCACCGCCGGCTCGAGCGCATTGATCTCGGCCACGGTGCGCGAATACTGCTTGAGCAGCCGGTCATTGCGGCTGCCGAAAATCTTCGTGAGGACGTTAGCCATCCAAGGAGGGGCGACAGCGCCCCCGAAAAACCACTGATTTTATACGGAAAAGAGGGCTACTTTGCGCGCGCCAGCGAGCGCGGCGCGCTGGCGTTGGTAGCGGTGAGGAAGCGCGCCGGGTTCTGCGCCGCGCCGCGGAAGCGCACCTCGAAATGCAGATGCGGGCCGGTCGAGCGGCCGGTGGAACCGGAATCAGCGATGCGGCGCCCGCGTTGCACCACGTCGCCTTCCTTGACGAACAGCTTGGCGCAGTGCGCGTAGCGCGTCACCAGGTCGTTGCCGTGGTCGATGTCCACCACGTAGCCGTACTGCGGATGGAAGCCGGCGAACACCACCACGCCCGCGGCGGCGGCGGCCACCGGCGAGCCGGGCTCGGCGATGAAGTCGATGCCTTCGTGCATCGCCATCTCGCCGGTGAACGGATCGATGCGGCGGCCGAAGCTCGACGAGTTGTACGGCGCCGCCACCGGCATCATGGTCGGCAGCAGGCGCTTCTTCACCGCCTCCTCGAACAACTGCGACTCGAGCACGCCGAGCAGGTCGTTGCGCGACTCGAGCTGGCGCGACAGCACCAGCAGCTTCTGGCTGAACTCGCCGAGCGACAGGTTCTGCGGCGGCAGCTGCGTCGGCGCCGCGCCGCCGGTGCCGGGCGCTTCGAGGAAGCGGATGTCGCGCACGCCGGCCAGCGAGGACAACCGCTCGCCGAGCGCATCGATGCGCGTCAACTGGGCCTGCATCTCGCCAAGCTTGATCGCCATCGCGTTCAGGTTCTGCTGCACGAAGGCGCGGCCGCGCTCCTCCTCGGCCTGGTGCGCGGCAAGCACCAGACGTTGCAGCGCGGGTACATTGATGTCGGCAGCGTATTGCAGCGTCAGCCAGTAAAGGCCCGCCGTGGCGCCGAGCAGCAGGGTCAAGGCGAGGAAGGCACTGCCGACCAGATGGCGCAACGACAGGCTGACGGATTTCGCCTTGGCCAGACGGTCGGAGATCAAAATGATCTGCACGGCTCTCCCCGCTACACTCGTTCCCTGTGCGACTACCGAAAATCGACCGGATCCTCTCGGCCGAGGGCGATCTGCAACCCCTCCTGGCGAAAACGCGCGAACTACGCGCGCTGGCCGGGCTTGTTCAGGACTTTTTGCCCCCGGACCTCGCCCGTCTGGGCCGGGTGGTGAATTTCAGGGAGGCAGAACTGGTTCTCGCGGCCGCCAATCCGGCGGCGGCCGCCAAATTCAGACTCCTTGCTCCCGCCCTGAGCCGTTACCTGTCGGAACGGCGCTGGCAGGTTAATCTGGTTTCGATAAGGGTGCAACCAAACCGGTCACAAAATACGGCTGCTGCGACGCAAAAAAGCGTGAATTTATCGGCCAATACGCTGCAACACCTCAAGTCGCTTCGCAACCGCCTCCGGGAGGACTCGCCGGCACGCGAGGCGCTGAGCGAATTGCTCAAGCGCCACGGCAAAAACGAGCCCGGCGGCTAGCTGTACTGGGTGACGAGGCGGGCGACGCCCGCCGGCGCGAGTTCAGGGCGCTCGAAGCTGACCGTCTCGAACGCGCTGGCATCGGCCAGCAGCGCCCGCAGCAGGCGATTGTTCAATGCGTGGCCCGATTTGTGCGCACTGAACGCCCCCAGCAGCGGCTTGCCCAGCAGGTACAGGTCGCCGTTGGCGTCGAGCAGTTTGTGGCGGATGAATTCGTCGGCGTAGCGCAGGCCTTCGGCGTTCAGCACGCGGTATTCGTCGAGCATTACGGCATTGTCCAGGCCGCCGCCCAGCGCCAGGCCGTCCTCGCGCAGGGTCTCGACGTCGTGGGTGAAGCCAAAGGTGCGCGCGCGCGCGATTTCCTTGAGGTAGGACGTCTCGGCGAAGTCGATCGACACCGTCTGGGTCGAGCGCTCGATCACCGGGTGGCGGAAGTCGATGGAGAAGGCCAGCTTGTAGCCGTCGTAGGGGTCGAGGCGCACCCACTTGTCGCCGTCGACGACTTCGACGCGCTTGAGAATGCGCAGAAAGCGCTTCGCCGCGGCCTGCTGCTCGAGGCCCGCCTGCTGGATCAGCAACACGAACGGCCCGGCGCTGCCATCCATGATCGGCAGCTCGGGTGCGTCGAGGTCGACGTAGGCATTGTCGATGCCGAGGCCGCCGAACGCCGACATCAGGTGCTCGACGGTATGGATTTTCACATCCCCTTTAACCAGGGTAGAGGCGAGCCGCGCTTCGCCGACCAGTTCGGCGCGCGCCGGAATGTCCACCGGCACGGGCAGATCGACGCGCCGGAACACGATGCCCGTGTCGACGGGCGCCGGGCGCAGCGTGATGCGCACCTTGTGCCCGGTGTGCAGGCCGATGCCCGAGGCGGTAACCAGCGATTTGAGGGTGCGTTGACGCAGCATGGGAGAGTGGATTTTACCAAGCAAAACGCGCGCCGCCCCCTCCGGCAAGGAAAGGGGGCGGCGCGGTGTCGGGCGGCGGCTAGTCCGCCTGCTTGCGCAGGAAGGCCGGGATGTCGTACTTGTCCACCCCGGACTGCTGCAGAGCCTCCACGGTCGAGGCGCGGTTGCGGCGGATGACGGCCGGCACCTGGTCGAGCTGGTTGTAGTCCACCGGGC
>DASWEU010000208.1:0-18532 GCA_036394595.1 Burkholderiales bacterium
CGCGGCCACGGTGTTGACGTGCTTGTAGTCCCCCGCCTCGACCGCGGCGGTGGAATCGCGCACGTCGCAGGTGGCCACGTGCCAGTCGGCGGGCAGCGGCGCGTAGCGCTCGAACTGCGTCACCGCGCTGAAGTCAGTGAGGATCGGCAGCCGGCTGTAGAACGGCGTCACGGATTTTCTTCCAGGCGGGGTCGTGCACTTCGAGCAGGCGCAGCGCCTCGCGATCGCCGCGGTGCGCGCGGATGGTCAGCGCCATCACCGGCGCAAGCTGCTTGGTAAGGCGCGCGACGACAAACAGGTTGCAGCCAATCAGCAGCGCCTGGATGAATTCGAGCTTGTAGGCGAGCCAGGGCACCAGCACCAGGGCGGTAAGCCCGAGCGCCGCGAGCACCGAGGCGGCTTCGCGCGCCACCACCGGGTAAGTGAAGTAGAAGCGATAGCGGGCGACGAGATCGGCCTCCTCCGCGCTGAAGCGGTAAGGCGGCTCGTCCACCGCCACGGGCCCCACGGCGGTCTGCCCGATGCGCCGCAATAGCCAGGCCTCGTAGAGCGCGAGCGTCGCGAGATAGGCCCAGGACAGCTCGATCTTCAGGAAAGTCAGGGCACAGAGGAACAGCACGGCGATGGCCGCGAACGCGCCCATTCACGCGCCACCTTCGAGCTCGGCCTGCTTTTCCAGCCATTCGCTCTCCACCAGCGCCAGTTCCTTCCCCAGGTAGGCCTGGTCCACCAGCAGCGCCTTCACCGCTGCGGGGTCCTGGTACAGCGTCGGCTCGGCGAGCTGTGCCTCGAGTACCGCCTTGCGCGCCATCAGCTTGGCGATGGTTTCCTCCAGGCGCTTGATGCGGGTCTGCAGGTTTTTCGACGCCATGGGCTTTTTCGGCCTATTGCTTTTCACGGCAGGGAATTCGATTTTTGCCTTCAACAAAGAATCCCGGTAATCCTCCAGGTCGCCGTCGAACGCCTGTACCGTTCCTTCTCTCACGACCAGCAACTGGTCGGTGGTGGCACGCAGCAGATGCCGGTCGTGCGACACCAGCACCAGCGTGCCCTCGAACTGGGCGAGCGCCACCGCCAGCGCCTCGCGCGTCTCGAGGTCGAGGTGGTTGGTCGGCTCGTCGAGCAGCAGCAGGTTCGGCCGCTGCCACACGATCAGCGCCAGAGCGAGCCGCGCCTTCTCGCCGCCGGAGAAATGCTCCACCGGGCCGCTCGCCATGTCGCCCGGAAAGTTGAAAGCGCCGAGATAGCTGCGCAACTCCTGTTCGCGCTCCTTTGGTGCGATACGCCGCAAATGCCAGAGCGGCGATTCGTCGTCGCGCAGCATCTCGACCTGGTGCTGGGCGAAGTAGCCGATCTGCAGGCCCTTGTTGACGACGGCATCGCCCGCCATGACCGGCAGCACGCCGGCAATGGTCTTGATCAGCGTGGACTTGCCCGCGCCGTTGACGCCGAGCAGGCCATAGCGTCCTTCGCTTCTGAGCGAAAAATTGATCCCTGAAAGGACGACCCTGTCGCCATAGCCGGTCGCGACATCCTCGAGCACCAGCAGCGGATCGGGCGCCCGCAGCGGCTCGCGGAATTCGAACGAGAACGGCGCCGAGACGTGCAGCGGCGCCAGGTCCTCCATCTTCTCCAGCATCTTCATGCGGCTCTGCGCCTGGCGCGCCTTGGATGCCTTGGCCTTGAAGCGATCGATGAACGATTGCAGGTGAGCACGCTCGCGCTGCTGCTTGTCGTACTGGCCCGCCGCCAGCACGATGGCCTGCGCCCGCTGGCGCTCGAAGCTCGAATAGTCGCCGCCGTAACGGCGCAGGCGCTTCTGGTCGATGTGCACGACGGTGCCGACCACGCCGTCGAGGAAGTCGCGGTCGTGAGAGATGACAAGCAGAGTGCCAGGGTAGCGCTTGAGCCATTCCTCGAGCCACAGGATGGCGTCGAGGTCGAGGTGGTTGGTCGGCTCGTCGAGCAGCAGCAGGTCGGAAGGACACATCAGCGCCTGGGCGAGGTTGAGACGCATGCGCCAGCCGCCGGAAAAACTCGAAACCGGGTTCGACAGTTCGTCGTGCTTGAACCCGAGGCCGACCAGCAGCGTTTCGGCTCGGGAACGCACGGTATACGTGCCGGAATCACCGAGCGCAGTGTGCAGCTCGGCAATCTGTGTGCCGTCGTCCTGCTTTTCCGCCCGGAGGAGTTCTTCCTCTAAAAGGCGTAAACCCGTGTCCCCATCGATCGCATACTCGACTGCGGGCCGGTCGAGCGCGGGCGTCTCCTGCGCGACCTGGGAGATGCGCCAGTGCCCCGGAAAATCGACCTCGCCCTTGTCGGCGTGCAGCTCGCCGCGCAACAGCGCGAACAGGCTGGTCTTGCCCGAGCCGTTGGCGCCGATCAGGCCGATGCGCTCGCCCGGATTGAGCGCAACGTCGGCCCGTTCGAGCAGGATCTTGGTCCCCCGGCGCAGGGTGACCTGGGAAAGGCGGATCACGTCCTAGTCCGCGCTGGCGCCGGAGGCGCGCACCGCGCGCCCCCATTTCTCGGTCTCGGCGGCGACGAAGCGCGACGCTTCTTCGAGCGTCTGCGGCGCGGGCACGAGATTCAGTTTTTCGATGCGATCGGCGAGCTCGGGCGTGTTGAGCGCCTTGACGATGTCACCGTTGAGGCGCTGCAGCGCCTCGCGCGGCGTGCCCGCCGTGGCAAAGAAACCATACCAGCCCAGCGCCTCGAAGCCGGGTAGCCCGGATTCGGCAACGGTCGGCACCTCGGGCAGCGCGTTGCTGCGCTTCGGGCCGGAAGTGGCGAGGATCTTCACGCGGCCGCTTTGCACGAATTGCGCGAGCGGGCCGAGCGCGTTGAAGGTGACATGCACGTCGCCGGCAACGAGATCCGGCGCTGCCTGCTGGATGCCCTTGTAGGGCACGTGCGTCATTTCGAGGCCCGCCGCCAGCGTGAACAGCACTGCCGCGAGATGCGTGCCGCTACCCACGCCGACCGAGGCGTAGTTGAGCTGCTTCGGGCGCGCGCGGGCGTAGGTGATCAGCTCGGACATCGTGGACACCGGAAGCATGCCGCTCGCGTAGACGACGTAGGGTCCCCACGCGGCGAGCGAGAGCGGCGTCAGGTCCTTCACCGGGTCGTAGGAAAGATTCTTGTAGAGCGCGCCGTTGATCGCCACGGCCGGCGTGCCGAAGACCAGCGTGTAGCCATCCGCGGGCGCTTTCGCCGCAACCTCCATCGCCAGGTTGCCGCCCGCCCCCGGGCGGGGTTCAACAATAATTTGTGTGCCTAGTAAAACCGCAACTTTTTCAGTCACCAATCGCGCCAGCACGTCGGCTTGGCCGCCGGCCGAGAAGGTCAGCAGCAGTCGGACCGGTTTCTGCGGATACGCCTGCGCCAGCGCGCTGCCCGCGAAGGCGGCGAGCAGGACCGCGGTAAGGCGTTTCAGGCGGGGACGATCGTGGAGTCGGCCGGCATGGCGGGCACCTCGCCTGCGGCCTGCGATTTTTGGCCGTACTTGCGCTTCTTCAACGCGTTCCACTTCTCCAGTTCCTTGGGCGCCGACTTCAACATCTTCTGCCACGAGTCCGCCTGTTCGGTGCGCACCGTGATCTCGAGGCGATGGCCATCGGGATCCATGAAGTAGATCGACTGGCAGAAGTCGTGGTCCTTGGGTCCGAGCACCTGCACGCCGTGCGCCTCGAGGCGCTTCTTCGCGGCGTGCAGCTTTTCCATGCTCTGCGTCTCGAAGGCGATGTGCTTTACCCACCAGGGAGTGGCTTCGTCGGGCGTCTCCTCGGGGGAGGAAGCCACGTCGAAGAAGGCGAGGAAGCTGCCGTCGCCGAGCTTGAAGAAAATGTGGATCGAATCGGCCGGCTCGCCGACTACCTTGCGCGCGGGCTTGCCCGCCTCGACCAGCGGCCAGGACGGGTTGCTATCCTCCGGCGGCACCAGGCCCGCGGAATATTCCAGTCCGACGACCTTGGTGTAGAAGTCCACGGTGCGCTGCGCGTCGCGGCAGCGATAGGCGATGTGGTGCAGGCGTTGGAACATGCGGATCTCCTGTTCAGGCTCCGGTGACATCTTCGCGGTAGAAGCCGAGCGCCTCGAGCACCGGGCGGTCGGTGATGGAAAACAGGATCGCGTCTTCGCTGCCGGTGTTGGCATGCTCGTGCAACGCCCACGACGGCAGCGCCACGATGTCGTTCTTGCTCCAGTCGAAGGCCTTGCCGTCGATCAGCGTGCGACCCTTGCCCTGGCGCACGCAGAACACCGAGCTGCCGGTGACGCGGCGCGGCTTCGTCTTCTCGCCCTTGCGGATCAGCTGCACGCGGCAGCCGATGGTCGGCATTACCGGGCCGCCGGTCTGGGCGTGGGTGTACTCGAGCGAGATGCCCTCGTAGGGCGAACCCTCGGTGTTGCGCAGGCCGTGCAGCGCCTCCTGCGTCTGGTCCCAGGAATAGAGCATCAGCGGCGAGAACTTCGGCCGCTCCTTGGTCCAGGTGGGCGCAAGGTGGCCGTGTCCGTACATCGCTTTCGAGCCGTTGACCGGTTTTTTGGCCGCCTGCTGCCGCTCGCCGGCCATCTCGAAGAAGATGCTGTTCAGCGCCTTGGTGAGCGGGACGTCGAGGCCGTCCATCCAGACGACCGTCTCCTTGGTTTCGTTCCCATGGTCGTGCCATTGCCAGCTCGGCGTGAGGACCAGGTCGCCCTCGCGCATCACGACCTTCTCGCCCTCGACCGCGGTATAGGCGCCGTTGCCCTGCAGGATGAAACGGATCGCCGCCGGCGAGTGGCGGTGCGCGCGAGCCACCTCGCCCGGCAGCAGCACCTGCACCGCCGCGATCAGCGTGCTCGTCGTCGCCCAGGCGCCGTTCAGCCCGGGGTTGAAGAGCTGCATCGCGCGCCGCTCGTCGCCCACCGGCACGGCGCTCGCCGATTCCTTCACCACGCGCTCGAGCAGCGCCCACTTCCACTGGTAGGGGATCGCCTCAGGCCGCGGGTGCGGCGTCATCTGGCTCGCGATTTCCCACAAGCCGTAAATGCTGTTCTCGTGAATCAGCTTGTGGAAGGCGTCCTCGGTCCGAATGGGTGCGTTCATGGTGAACCTTTCAGGGGTGCATTTTACCGTGGATAATCGCCCGGCGATGCGCGCCCTGCTACTGTCGTTAGTGATCTGTTTCGCCGGCTCGGCGCAGGCCTACCCGGAGCGGCCGATCCGCATCTACATCGCCTTCGCCGGCGGCGGGCTCGCCGACATCGTCGCGCGCGCGCTCACCGATCGCATGAGCCTCGCACTCGGCCAGCCCTTCGTGCTGGAGAACCGCCCCGGCGCCGGCGGCAACCTGGCGATGGAGTCCGGCGCCCGCGCCGCGCCGGACGGCCATACGCTGGTCATGGTCGGCCCGGGCGCGGCGATCAACGGTACGCTCTACAAAAATCTCTCCTACAACCCCAATCGCGACCTGGTTCCGATCGCGCTGATGGGTTGGGGTCCTTACGCGATGTATTCGAGCGCCGCGCTGCCGGTGAGCAGCGTGGCGGAACTGGTCGCCTACGCCAGGGCCCATCCGGGCAAGCTCAACTACGGTTCGGTCGGCATCGGCAGCGGCGGCCACCTGACCGCGGTACTGTTCGCGCTGGCCGCCGGCATCGACCTGCAGCACATTCCCTACAAGGGCATCCAGGCGATCGTTCCCGACCTGGTGTCGGGCGAAGTACAGCTGGTGTTCAATGCCTTCGGGCCGCTCAACACCTTCGTGCAAAGCGGCAAGGTCAGGCTGCTCGGCGTGAGCGCGCCGGCGCGGCTGGCGCAGTTCCCGGAGGTGCCGACCATTGCCGAAGCAGGCGTGCCGGGATTCGACGCCGCCGGCTGGTACATCCTGTTCGCGCCGGTCGGCACGCCTCGCGACGTGCTCGAGCGCCTGAATCGCGAGCTGGGCAATGCCATCGCGCACCGCGAGACCTTCGAGCGCATCGAAAAAGTCGGCATGCGCCCGACCGCGCAGTCGCTCGACGAGGCAGCGTTGTTCTTCGCCCGCGAGACCGAGAAATGGGGCCGTGCCGTGAAGGCTTCCGGCGCAACGGCGGATTAGGCGCGACGGTGAAGATCGACAGCCACGCCCACGTCGTCGAGCGCCGTTACGTGGAGGAGCTCGCCGCCGACGCCGGCCTGAAGGCCGAGGCGCTGCCGAACGGCCAGACCCTGCTGCGCAAGGACGGCCACACTTATGCCTGGTACCGTGAGGCGATGTTCGACCTCGATGCGCGGCTGCGCGACATGGATGCCAAGGGCGTCGACTTGCGCGTTCTTTCGCTGTCGACGCCGAACGTGTACGAATGGCGCGGCGCGCGCCAGGTGGCCGCAGCCCGGCGCATGAACGACGTCACCGCGGCAATCGTGCGGCGCCATCCCGCGCGCTTTGCCGGGCTGGCCAGCCTGCCGCTCGACGACATTGACGCCTCGCTCGCCGAGATCGACCGCGCTACCGGGGAACTCGGCCTCAAGGGCGTGATGATCGGCTCGAACGTCGCCGGCATGCCGATGAACCACCCTCGCATGGAGACGGTGTGGCAGCGCTTGAATGCCCTGCGCTTGCCGGTCTTCGAGCACCCGATGTTTCCCGCTGACACCGCCGGGATGGAGGAATTCGAACTGCCTTTGCGCGTCGGTTTCGTCTACGAAACCACGACCGCCGCCACGCGCATGATCTACGCCGGCATTTTCGAGCGCTATCCGGATTTCCCCTACATCCTGGCCCACACCGGCGGCGCGCTGCTGACCATCTTGGAGCGGCTCGACAATGGCTACCGGCTGTTTCCCGATTGCCGCAAGTACATTTCGCGCCTGCCGAGCGAGTACGCCAAGCGCCTGCACTATGACACCTGCTCCTTTTACGGGCCGACGCTGATGATGGCTCACGCCATCGTCGGGCCGGAGCGCCTCCTGTGGGGCTCCGACGATCCCTACATCGGGGCCGACACCGCGCACGTCGATCGGCTGCCGATTCCGGAGCGGGACAAGGCGATGATCCTGGGCGGCAACGCGGCGCGCCTGTTCGGCCTGAAGGTGCCGGCATTCGGATAGTCCATACCGAGTCGTCCCTCGGCTGGGGCGGCCAGGAAATCCGCATCCTGACCGAGGCACGCGGCCTGGCGGCCCGCGGCCACCAGCTGACGCTGATCGCGCCCGGCGAATCCATGATTTTCGGCAATGCCGGAAAATACGGGATCGAAGCGATCCCGATGGACATCGCCCGCAAAGGCCCGCGCAATCTGTTCGCCCTGAAGAGCTGGTTCGCGGGAAACCGCCCCGACGTCGTCAATACGCACAGCTCGACGGACAGCTGGCTTACCGCGCTCTCGTGCAAGGCGCCCATCGTCCGCACGCGGCATATTTCGGCCCCTGTCGGCGCCAATCCCTGGAACCGCTGGCTGTACGGTTCGGCCGCGCGCAAAGTGGTCACCACCGGCGAAATCCTTCGTCTGCAGCTGATCAAGAATCTGGGGTTGAGCGAAAAGCAGGTCGTCTCCATCCCTACCGGCATCGACTTGCAGCGGTTCGCCGGCACGAAGATCGCCGACCTCGGCATTCCGGATGACGCCTTCGTCTTCGGCATCGTCGCCACCTTGAGGAGCTGGAAGGGACACCAGGTCCTGCTGGACGCGTTTGCGACCTTGCCGGGGAATTTTCACCTAGTGATCGCCGGCGACGGACCCCAGCGCCCTTTCCTGGAAAGGCAGATGACGGGAAAGAACATCCATTTCCTCGGCCAGCGCGAGGATGTGCCGGAGGTGATGGCGGCCCTCGACTGTTTCGTGCTGCCGTCCTACGCCAACGAGGGCGTGCCGCAGGCGATCATGCAGGCGATGGCGGCGGGTCTGCCGGTGATTTCCACCCGCATCGGCGCCATCGACGAAGCGGTGGTCGATGGCGAGACCGGCTTGCTGGTGGCGCCGAAGGACGTGCCGGCGCTGGCCGCAGCGATGCGAGAGCTGGCTGCTTCTCCGGGCAAAAGATCTTCGTTTGGCAAGGCCGGCAGGAAAATCGCCGAAGCGAAATTCTCGGTTGAAAAGATGCTGGACGCCATGGAGCAGGTATTTTCAGCGGCCAAATAAGAACGATCGCCGCGCTAGCGGTCCTCGTCAGCTTCTTCTGGATGCTCGGCGCGGCGCCGCTGTTCGACGTCGACGAGGGCGCGTTCAGCCAGGCGACGCTGGAGATGTTCCAGCGCGGCGATTTCCTCTCGACCTATCTCAACGGCCAGCCGCGCTACGACAAGCCGATCCTGGTCTACTGGCTGCAGGCGGCGTTCGTGTTCCTGCTCGGGCCGACCGAATGGGCTTTCCGCCTGCCCTCGGCGATCTGCGGAGCGTTGTGGGCTTTCATGACTTATGGATTTGCTAAAAAAACCATCAGTGAAGAAAAAGCAATGCTCGCTGCCGTCGTGCTCGGCACCTCGCTCGGCGTGTTCATCATCGGCCGCGCGGCCACCGCCGACGCCTTGCTCAACCTGCTCGTCGCGGCCTCGATGTTCGCCGCCTGGCTGCACCTGTCCACCGGCAAGCGCGGCTGGCTGTATCTCACGCACGCGGCGATCGCGCTCGGCCTGCTCGCCAAGGGACCGATCGCGGTTCTGATTCCATTCGCCGTGACGCTACTGTTCTGTGTTTTCAAAAAAGATTTCAAGACTTGGGCCAGGGCGGTTTTCGACTGGCGCGCGCTCCTGCTCCTCCTCGCCATCGCCGCACCCTGGTATGCGGCCATCCTCTACAAGGAGGGCTGGGCGTTCGTCGACGGTTTCTTCCTCCGGCACAACGTCGGCCGCTTCGGCGGACCGATGCAGGGCCATGGCGGCAGCCTGCTCTACTATTTCCCGGTGCTCCTCGCGCTGACGCTGCCGTTCACCGCCCTGCTTGTCCCGGTGGCGCGGCGCCTGCGCGAAGTCTGGCGGGACGACCTGCAGGCCTACCTCCTGCTGTGGTTCGCCTTCGTCTTCGTCTTTTTTTCCCTTTCGGGGACCAAGCTGCCGCATTACCTGCTCTACGGCCTGACCGGCCTCGTGATTCTGATGGCGGCACACGCCGGCGCCCTGCGCTCGACGTTCTGGGTGCTGCTGCCCGCGGCGGCGATGTTCGTGGTTTTCCTGTTTCTTCCGCAGATCATCGAATGGTCGGTGCCCAGGATTTCGAGCCCGTACTACCAGGAGGTCCTCGATGGGGCCGTGGGCACCTTCGGTCCGGCCTATTACGCCGCGATGGGATTCGCGCTTGTCGCGCTCCTGGCGGGGATGTTCGAGCATCGGCTTTCTGCCGCGACGAAGTCCGCCGGCGCGGGCGTCCTCGTGTCGCTGGCCCTGTCTACCTTCATCGTGCCTCTCGCCGGTACGCTCCAGCAGTCGCCCATCCGGGAAGCGGCGGTATTCAGCAATGCGGCCGGGCTCGAGCCGATCCTGTGGCGCCTCAACGCTCCGAGCTTCAGCGTGTACCGCGGCGCCCCCACGGCGAGTCGCGAGCCGCGGGCGGGAGACGTCGTGCTCACCCGCGCGCAGCGGCTCTCCGAGCTGCCCGCCGGCCAGCGCTACGAGTTGCTTTACTACAAGCTCGGTATCGCCCTGGTGAGAATCCTGCCGTGAAAGCATGGCCGGTCTGGGGTTTGCCGCTTTTCTCGGCAATCGCCTTTCTTGTCATCGCGATATTCAGCGCCAACCAGCCGCTCTTTCTCCTGATGAACAGGATCGGTCCCGCCACCGGCGATTTCCTGTGGGCGAACATCACTGTCCTTGGCGACACGCTGGTCGCGTTCGCGCTGTGCCTGCCGCTGTGGCGGCGGCGTCCGGACCTGGTCTGGGCGCTTATCTTTACGGCGCTGCTCGCCACGCTATGGGCGCAGGGCCTGAAGTACCTGGTCGAAGTCCCGCGGCCGCCCGCGGTCATGCCGGAGTTGCACGTCATCGGCCCGTCCTACAAGGCCGGCTCGTTCCCCTCGGGCCATGCCACTACCGCGTTCGCCATCGCCGGACTCCTCGCGCTTGGCATCCGCTCCGGCCTGCTCACCGCGATTGCGCTGCTGGTGGCGACCGCGGTGGGCATTTCCCGGATGGTTGTCGGCGTCCATTGGCCGCTCGATGTCCTTGCCGGCATTTTTGGCGGCTGGCTAGGTGCTGCTTTGGCGCTGTCTATCGGAAAAAAGACCTTCGACTTCGGCTCGCGACCCTGGGTGCAATGGGTGCTGGGCTGCCTTCTCATGATCTGCGCTTTGATATTGATTTACGGCAATACCAAAAGCGGATACCCCGACAGCATGCCGTTCCAGCGTGCCGTCGGATTGGCTTGCCTGCTTTTTGCCGGTGCTAGACTAGTTCGTGATTTCCGTCGTCGTCCCGGTCTTTAACGAAGCGGCGAATGTCGCCGAGCTCGCCGAGCGCGTCGCGGCCGCGCTCGCCGGGCGCGAGTTCGAGTTGATCGTGGTGGACGACGGCTCGCGCGACGGCACCGCGGAGCTGCTCGCGGTCAGCGCCGCGTCGCGCGCCTGGCTCAAGCCGCTTTACATGATCCGCAATTACGGCCAGTCCGCGGCGCTGCAGGCGGGATTCGACGCCGCCACCGGCGAGATCATCGTCACGCTGGACGGCGACCTGCAGAACGACCCCGCCGACATTCCCGGGCTGCTCAAGCTCCTCGAGGACCAGCCCGACATCGACGTCATCTCCGGCTGGCGCAAGGACCGGCAGGACAAGACGCTGTCGCGCAAGATCCCGTCGCAGATCGCCAACTTCGTCATCTCGCGCGTCACCGGCGTGCGCCTGCACGACTACGGCTGCTCGCTCAAGCTCTACCGCGCGCAGGTGATCCGCGATCTCAAGGTATACGGCGAGCTGCACCGTTTCATCCCGGCGCTCGCCGCCGACGTCGGCGCGAAGATCGTCGAGGTCCCGGTGCGTCACCACGCGCGCCAGCGCGGCGAGTCCAAATATGGCATTGACCGCACTTTCCGCGTCATCCTGGACCTGCTGTGGATCAAATTCCTGATGCGCTTCCTGCACCGGCCGCTGCAGGCGTTCGGCGGCGTCGGCCTGGCGCTCCTTGCCATCGGCTTCCTGATCCTAGCCTGGCTCAGCTTCGACAAGCTGGCGCTCGGCCATGACATCGGCGGCCGGCCGCTGCTGCTGCTCGGCGCGCTGCTCGCGCTGATCGGGGTACAGCTCCTTGCCACCGGGCTGCTCGGCGAGCTGCTGACGCGCATCTACCACGAACCGCAGGGCCGGCCGCAGTACCTGCTGCGCCCCGGTCCGCGCCCGCGGCACTGAAGACACTCGCGCGCGTCTTCGGCGGTGCCGCGCTGCTCGCCGCGGTGGTGTGGTATGTCGATCCCGCTTCGCTGAAAAAGCAATTGCTGACGGTGAACGGCGGCATGTTCGCGCTTGCCGTCGTTGCGTCCGCCTTTGCCAACCTCGTATCCGCCGCGCGCTGGTGCGTCATCGCTCGGCTGCTCGGGCTCACCGCGCCATTCCTGCAGATGGTGCAGATGTACTTTCGCGGCGTGACGATGAACATCCTGCTGCCCGGGGCGACCGTCTCCGGCGACTTGCTGAGAAGCTATGAGCTTTCGCGGAAAAATAATCCATTGCTGCGCTCCGGCTTCTCGGTGCTGCTCGACCGCCTGAGCGGCCTGTGGATGCTGTGCGCGCTATCGCTGCTTGCATTGCTGGGTGCAGCAGCGCTCGGCATGCTCGAGAAAATGCACAAGGAATCGTTTTTGATCTATGTGGTGATTCTGGTTTTCGCGATCGCGACGCCCTGGATTCCCGTTCCGGTCGGAAAAATCGAAGCAGCCCGCCAGCACGCCCTGCAGTCCGGCGGGCCGCTGCTGCGCTCGGCCTGGCTCTCGGCCGGCGTGCAGGTCGCCTCGTCCTTCGCGCTGTGGCTCTGCGGCATCGCCGCCGGCATCCAACTTTCCTATCCGCTGATGCTCGCCGCGGCGGCGCCGATCTTCATCATGGCCGCGGTGCCGCTCGGCTGGGCGGGCTTCGGCGCGCGCGAGCTCTCGGCCGTGGTGGTGCTGGGGCTGCTCGGCGTGCCCGCCGACCAGGCCACCGCCTGCGCACTGCTCTACGGGCTGGCGGCAGTCGTGCAAGGGGCGCTCTCGGCTCCGCTTTTTCTGCTTAAGCGCTGAATGGACGCAGCGCTGCTCGCGGCGCTGATGGTGATCGACAACGTTCTGCGGCACGAGCCGGCCGCGCCGCCCCACGCCCCGCCGATGGTGCGCGAACTTCTCGCCCACCCTCGCGAGGCACAGGATACGGAGACCATTTTTCGGCGCTCGGTGCCGGCGGTGCTGCTGGATGGCATCAACACGCCGATACCGCCGGAGGTTCGAATGTTCCCGGATGTGCTTTCTTCGTACCTGCAGGAACTCTTCGACATCCAGACTTCGTTTCGAGAAGCGGTCCAGCCTTTTGACGAACTTCCCCTCCTGCGCCGGCTGGACGATGGCCTGCTATCCGCGGACCAGCTGCTGCGCGCGGGCAGCGCAGTGGACGCGGCGAAGCTCGAGCAGGTGAACGCGCGATTCATCGAGGCCACGCTGCGCTTTGCCAGGGCGGCGCGCAAGGCGACCCGGTTTCCCGCCCGCGCGGTGCAGATCGACTCGCCGATCGGCCTCGTCTCCATCGGCACTACGGGCAACGATCATCATGGTCCCGAGGCGGCGTTGATCATCGATCCGGGCGGCGACGACATCTACGAGCGCCGGCCGGTCACCGGCGGCGCGATCTCGGTGATCGTCGATCTCGGCGGCAACGATCGCTACACCGGGAGCGACATCGCCGTTCGCGGCCTCTCGGCGATCGTCGATTTCGGCGGCGACGACCGCTACGAGATGCAAGGGCCCGGCCTGGGCGCCGCAATCGCCGGCGCTTCCGTGCTGCTCGACTACGCTGGCAACGACGTTTACACGGCGCGGCATTTCGGCCAGGGCGCGGCCGCGTTCGGCCTCGGCGCGCTGGTCGACATGGAGGGCAACGACAGTTACCGGCTGCAAGCCTGGGGCCAGGGCCTCGGCCTGGCGGGCGGCGTGGGCTTGCTGTGGGACCGCGGCGGCGACGACAGCTACTTCGCCGCCGGCGAACCCGATCCCTTCGAGCGCGGCGCCGGCTTGAGCGGCGCGCAGGGAGCCGCTTTCGGCTTTCGCACCATGCTCGGCGGCGGCATCGGCATCCTGCGCGACGAAAGCGGTAACGACCGCTACGAAGCGGAACTCTTTGCCCAGGGCGTGGGCTACTACCGCGGCATCGGCCTGCTGTGGGACGAGCGTGGCGACGACCGCTACCGCGCCGTGCGCTACGCGCAAGGCAGCGGCGCGCACGAGGCAGCCGGCATCCTGCGCGACGAGTCGGGCAACGACCGCTACCAGCTCTCCTTCGGCGTCGGCCAGGGCATGGGCCTCGACCTCGCGCTCGGCGTGCTGTTCGACGGCGGCGGCAGCGACGAATACCGCGCCGGCCTGCTCGCGCAGGGCACCGCCACCGCGAACGGCATCGGCTTGTTCGCCGATAGCGGCGGCGCCGATCGCTTCGAGATCGGCCAGGGCCCGCGCAACTGGGGCCACGCCGAAGCGTATCGCCGCCTGCCGAGCGTCGGCCTGTTCGAAATCGGCTCCGGGCCGGCGTCATTCATCCTCGCCGGCCAGACGCTCGACCGGCCGCCGGCCGCCGCATCGGCGGAAGAAAAACTCGCAGCCCCTGCGTGCAAGGAAATATCTTCCGTCAAGCTGCGGGAGGCCATTGCCTCGCTGCGACGCGACTATTTCGACGCCGTGCTCGAGGTCGGCGAGGCTCTGCGCTGCTCCACCGACTGGCCGCTGATGCGGGAGCTGCTGGAACGGGATCCGCAAACACCCCTCGCGCTTTGGATTGCTTTTGCACTTCAAGAAAAGCACCACCTTGACGAAAACCTGCTGCGCCATCTCGACACTCATCCCAGCTGCGAGGTGCGCGCGGCGGCGCTGGAGGCGCGCGGCAGCCGTGAGGGAGCGCAAGCGGCGCTAACATCGACTTGCTGGCGGCTGCGAGCGGCGGCCGAGGCGGTGCTGGAGCGGCGCTAGGCGGCGCTGCGGTGGATGCCGTTACGCAGGCGCATCACCTTCCAGAGGAAATTCACGCGCCCGAGGTCTGCCACTTCGTGCGAACCGACCAGCATCTGGCGCATCTCGAAGTCCGGCCGGAAACCGAGCTTGTCGGAAAAGCGGGACAGGCCCTTCTCGAAGGCGCCGAGGATCGGGTGGTCCGAGCGTACGTGGTTGACGATGAAGATCTCGCCGTCGGGCTTGCATACCCGGTGCAGCTCCTCGAGCAGGCGAGCCGGGTCCTCGACCACCGAGACGACGTACATCGCCACCACCTTGTCGAAGCTCGCGTCCGGAAAGGCCATCGTCTCGGCGTCCATCTCGAGCAGCGCGTCGACGTTCTCCAGCTCCAGCTGCGCCGCGCGCGCGCGAGCCTTTTCCAGCATCGGCACCGACACGTCGATGCCCGTAATCGTGACCTGCTGGGGATAGAGCGGCAGGGACAATCCGGTGCCGACGCCGACCTCCAGCACCCGGTCGCCCGGCCTGAGGCCGAGTGCGCCGATCACCGCCTTGCGCCCGGGCTGCAGCACCGGGCCGAACAGCGTGTCATAGACACGCGCGTACCGCCGGTAAGCAGCCCTGACCGAGTCTAGGTGCATGGGAGGATTCGGGGCATTATATCGGCATGGCTATTCGCATCGTCCTTTTGCGGGAGACCTCATGAAGAAATCCAAAATCGGTGCGCTGATCCTCATCGTTCTGGGCGCCCTGTTCCTGGCGGCAAATCTCGGCTGGATTCCGCGCATCGGCCCGCTCCTGGCGGTGTGGTGGCCGCTCATTCTTATCGTCCTCGGCGTCTACCTGCTGGTTCAGCGCTAGCTCGCGGCCGCTTCAATGACGCCGACCGCTGAAGAAAGACCTCACTTGATCTGCGGCCAGTGCCAGTCTGTCGTCATCTGGCCGGCCACGGTCGCGCCCGCTGAAAAGGCCGCCGTCGCTGCCGCCGCGCGGCGCGATCCCACGGCCGCCGCGCGGATGGTCGAGTCGCAATACGGATTCGACGAGCGCGAGGGGCGAGCGCTGGCC
This sequence comes from Burkholderiales bacterium, assembly GCA_036394595.1. GTDB lineage: Bacteria > Pseudomonadota > Gammaproteobacteria > Burkholderiales > SG8-39 > SCGC-AG-212-J23. The sequence goes on from DASWEU010000208.1 coordinate 15,146, forward strand.
GTGCACGTGACGCGCCAGCCCGGGACCTGCCACCGCTGCAGCGCCAAGATTACGGGCGCGGAAGTGCTGTGCCCGAAATGCCACGCCGCCAATCTGAACTGGTGACATGGAATTGAGCGTTTCGATCAACGCCGAGCCGTCCCGCGTCTACGAATTCGCTTCGAATCCCCTGAATATTCCGAAATGGGCGGCGGGGTTGGCCGGGGCGGTGAAGGTCGAGTTCGTCGAGCCCAACCACCTCGGCATCCTCGACCACAGGGTGACATTGCCGTCAGGGCGGTCGGTCATGGTGCCGTTGCGGGTCAATGCGAAAGGCTCCGGCAGTGAGGTCGTCTTCACGCTGATTCAGGAACGCGGCATGACCGACAAGCAGTTCGCCGAGGACGCGAAGCTGGTGATGAAGGACCTGGCCGCGCTGAAAAAGGCGGTCGAAGAGTGAGCGGTCAGGAGCTGTGGACGAAGGTCGACCGGTACCTCGACGAGCTCTATGTCGGGGATGACGCGGCGCTCGACGCCGCGCTCGAGGCCAATGCGAAGGCGGGATTGCCGGCGATCGACGTCTCGCCGACGCAAGGCAAGCTCCTCAACCTGCTCGCGCGGCTGGTGGGGGCCAGGCGGATCCTGGAAATCGGCACGCTCGGGGGCTACAGCACGATCTGGCTCGCACGCGCCCTGCCCGCGGACGGCAAGCTGATCACGCTGGAGGCGGTGGCGAAACACGCCGAGGTGGCACGGTCGAATTTGAGGCGTGCGAAGCTGGCCGACAGGGTCGACGTACGCGTTGGACCGGCGCTCGCCACGCTGCCGCTGGTGGCGGCCGAGGGCGGCGGGCCGTTCGACCTGGTGTTCATCGACGCCGACAAGCCGAACAACCCCGCCTACCTGGAATGGGCGCTCAAGCTCACGCGCAAGGGCGCTCTGATCGTCGGCGACAACGTGGTGCGTGAGGGCAAGGTCATTCATGCGGGCACGACCGACCCGAGCGTCAAGGGCGTGCGGCGCTTCAACGAGCTGCTGGCGAAGGAGCCGCGCGTCAGCGCTACCGCCCTGCAGACCGTCGGCGTCAAGGGCTACGACGGGCTGGCGATCGCGCTGGTTACAGCAGGTCCTTCCACTTAGCGCGCGTTTTTTCCTGCAGTTCCTTGCTCGCCTCGGCTACCGGCGGGAATTCGTCGAGGTGGTCCCAGGGGCGGCAGGCATCGACGATGGCCTTCGAGCTGAACGGCGCGTCGTAGGGATAGGCGACGAACATCGGGTCGTTCTTCGAGCCCATGCCGCGCTGGATGATGTCGATGTCGATCGCCGGATCGGTACGCGTGGCGACCGCCCACATCACCTCCTGCAGGTTGGCCGGGTCGATGTCCTCGTCCACCACCACCGACCAGCGCGACATGTAGGCGCCGACGCCGCACTGGCTGAGGATGTGCCCCGCCTGGCGCGCATGGCCGGCATAGCGCTGCTTGATCGAGACCACGTTGAACATGCGCGCGCCGCCGATTTCGTGCGCCCACACCGCCTGCACGTCGGGTACGCCCGCCGCCACCAGGGCGTCCATCAGCAGCGCCGAGCGCATCACCGCCTTGGAATAGGAATAGTCGTTGGGCGGCTTGGCCGGCGGGCTGCCCACCAGGATCGGATCATTCCTGAAATAGACGCGCTCCACGGTGACGACCGGAGCCGTGCCCGCTTTTCCGGGGTAGTAGCCGTGGAACTCGCCGAACGGACCCTCGGTGCGCTCGTCGTTCGGCTCGACGAAGCCCTCGAGGACGATTTCCGAGGCGGCAGGAAATGGCAGGCCGGTCAATTCGCCTTTCACGACGGAAACCGGCTCTTTCAATATAGAACCGATGTAATTCCACTCGCACATGCCGAACGGGATCTCGATGCCGGAGATCAGGTAACCGAGCGGATCGCCGCCCAGCACGATGGCGACCGGGAAGCGCTTGCCGGCCTTCTTGTACTTCTCGTAGTGGATGCGGCCGTGCTTGCCCGGCACCATGTCCAGACAAACATGATCTTTATCAAAAATTTGAACCCGATACGTGCCGACGTTCACCCAGTCGCTGTCGAGGTCGCGCGTCACCACCGAGCAGCCGGTGCCGATGTAGCGCCCGCCGTCCATCTCGTGCCATAGCGGCGAGGGGAATTTAAGGAGGTCGGGTGTTTTTTGCATGTTCTCGAAGATTTTCCCGGCGGCAACGATTTCCGGGTTGAAATCAGGGGCCGCCTTTTGCCATTGCGCCGGCTTGCCGCGCAACGCTTCGACCAGGCCCTTATGGGTTCGCTGCAATGGCAGCCGAAGGATCGTCGACAAGCGCGCCGGGCTGCTGGTGCTGCAAGTGAGAACGCGAAAGCCCTTCGGATAGCCCTTGATTTCGTCGAACAGCAGGGCCGGCGGCACGTCTTTCTTGACGTTCAGCTCGCTGATCGCGCCCAGCTCCAGGTTCCAGTCGGCGCCTCGCACGTCCTTGAGCTCGCCAATCTTGCGAATTTCTTCCAGCCAGGGACGCAGGTCCAGCGGATTGCCGCTCACTGGCCGATCACCTTGAGGAGCGCCGGGTAGTACTCGCTGCCGAGGCCCGCCGCCGAGGCCTTGTCGAGCACCGCGCGGGCGTTACTTGCGCCCGACAGCTCGAGCTTCAGCTGCTTGGCGAGCTCCAGGAAGTAGCCGAGATCCTTGCGCGCGTATTCCACGGAGAAGGCGCGCTCGGGATATGCCCCCGGCAGCATGGACTTCATGCCGTGGTTGCGCAGCGCGAAGCTGTCCGCCGAGCCCTTGGCAAGAACATCGAGCGCGAGCGCCGGGTCGATGCCGATCTTGCGGATGACGGTGAGCGCCTCGGCGATCGCCACCACGTTCTGGAACAGGATCATGTTGTTGAGCAGCTTCATCGCCTGCCCCGCTCCCGCCGCGCCGCAATGCACGATATCGGTGGCGAAGTGCGCGAGATAGGGCTTCATGCGCTGGAATTCGGCCTCGGTGCCGCCGACCATGCAGGATAGCGTGCCCTGCTCCGCCGCCTCGCGCGTGCGCGCCACCGGCGCGTCGATGAAATGGATGCCGCGCGCCGAGAAGCGCTCGCGCAGCTCGCGCACCAGCACGACCGGGGTGGTGGACAGGTCGACGATGTAGCCGCCGGCGCGCAGCTTGATCAGCAGGCTGCCCGGCCCGGCGGCCACCAGCTTCACTTCCTTGCCCCCGGGTAGCGACAGGAAGACGATGTCCGACTTCTCGGCCACCTCGCGCACCGAGCCGAGCGGCTCCACGCCGTTCGCCTTCAGCCGCGCCAGCGGCTCCGGCAACGGGTCGTAGGCGCACATCTTCTGGCCGCTCTTTTGCGCCAAATTGCGGCAGATGGGCTCGCCCATCACGCCGAGTCCGATGAA
>DASWEU010000209.1:0-10154 GCA_036394595.1 Burkholderiales bacterium
AACCGGGAACTGCTGATCGAGAGGCTGCTGGAGAGCGCGGCGCAGATCAGCGAGGCGCTCGAACCAGTGGAACCGGAAACCCGCCAGCGCCGTAAAATCGCCGATTCTTCAACCCAAGCGACCGCTCAAAAATGAAACTCGCCACTTTCAAGACCGCCCAGGGAACCAGCTACGGTGTCGTCACGGACAAGGGAGTGATCGACCTCGGCCGCCGCCTTGGGAGCCGCTTCCCGGACCTGAAGGCACTAATTGCGGGAAATGCCTTCGCCGAAGCGAAAAAACTGCTTGTCGAGAAGCCCGACCATCCGACAGCAAGCATCGTCTGGCTGCCGGTGATCCCCAACCCGGACAAGATCGTCTGCGTCGGCCTGAACTACCAGGACCACGTGGCCGAGACCGGCCGCGACAACACCGAGCAGCCGGCGATTTTCCTGCGCCTGCCCGAGTCCCAGCTCGGGCACCAGCAGGCGATCATTCGCCCGCGCGAGTCGACGCATCTCGATTACGAGGCCGAGATCGCGGTGATTATCGGCAAGGCGGGACGGCGCATTTTGCAAAAAGATGCCTGGAATCACATCGCCGGCTACAGCTGCTACAACGACGGCTCGGTGCGCGACTGGCAGCGCCACACCATCCAGTGGACCGCCGGCAAGAACTTCGCCCACACCGGCGGCTTCGGGCCGTGGATGGTCACCGCCGACGAGATTCCACCCAACACCAAAATGACGCTCTCCTGCCGCCTTAACGGTCAGCAGATGCAGCACGCTACCACCGAGCAAATGATCTTCAAGATCCCTAAGATCATCGAGTACGTCTCGACCTGGACCACGCTGCTGCCCGGCGATGTGCTGGTCACCGGCACGCCCGGCGGCGTCGGCGCGCGGCGCACGCCCCCGCTATGGATGAAGCCCGGCGACAAGGTTGAGATCGAGATCGACAAGGTCGGCATCCTCGAGAACAGCATCGCCGATGGCTGATCCCCGCGACGCCATCCGCGCGCTGGAGGATCGCCGCTACCGCGCGATGTGCGAAGCCGACGTGGCGGCGCTCGACGAGCTGCTTGCCGATACGCTGGTCTATACGCACTCCACCGCGGCGTCCGACGGCAAGGCCGCCTACATTGCCGGCGTGCGCTCGAAGAAATGGCAATACCGCAAGATCGAGCGGCCGATCGAGGACATCCAGGTCCACGGCAGCTGCGCCGTGGTGACCGGCCGGGTGCGCATCGACATCCTGGTCGACGGCGTCGCCAAGATCATGAACAGCCGCTTCACCAACGTCTGGGTCAAGGGCGCCAGCGGCTGGCAGATGACCGCCTGGCAGGCCACGCCGATCCCGGCCTGAAGTGAATCGCAGCCCCGTCGTCGACGTCCACACGCACATGCTGAACAAGGCATGGCTCGAGCTGCTCGAGAAGCACGGCAAACCGCGCTACAGCTACGTGCGCGTGAAGGGCGGCTTGAAGGCCATCCACCTCGACGGCGCGCCGTTCATGACGCCGGTGCCCAACATGTTCGACTGGCAAGCGCGCATCGCCAACATGACCCGGGCGGGCGTCGACATCGCCATCACCTCGCTCACCTGCCCCAATGCCTACTGGGGCAGCGCCGCGGTCAGCCTCAAGGCGGCGCGCGTCATGAACGACGAGATGGAGAAAGCGCAGCGCACCTGGCCCGACCGTATTCGGTGGTTCGCTTCGCTCCCCTGGCAGCACGAAAAACTTGCCCTGAAGGAATTGAAGAGAGCCTGCGACGCCGGGGCGGTTGGCGTCATGGTCCTCGCCAACATCGCCGGCAAGGCACTGACGGATGCATCGTTCGCTAAAATCTGGAAGGAAATCGACCGGCGCGCACTGCCCGTGCTGGTCCATCCCAGCGCGCCGCCGGGAACCGCCGAGATGGGGCTGCACGAATTCCAGCTCACCGCGCCGATCGGCTTCACCTTCGACACCTCGCTCGCCATCGCGCGCTGCATCTACGACGGCTTCTTCGACCGCTTCCCCAACCTCAAGCTGATCGCCTCGCACGGCGGCGGCGCGCTGCCCTACCTGGTTGGGCGCCTCGACATCTGCTGGGACAACATCCCGGCCGCGCGTGCAAAAACCAAGGAGCCGCCGCGCGATTACATGCGCCGCATCTACGTCGACAGCGTGGTGTTCCGCCAGGACGTGCTCGACATGTGCGTCGCGGTGTGCGGCGCCGACAACGTGCTTTACGGCTCGGACTATCCCCACACCATCGGCGACATGCCCGGCTGCCTGTCGCGCGTGAATGCGTTGCCCGACCAGGTGCGGGACAAGGTCCGGGGCGGCAACGCCCGGCGCATCTTCAGGCTTTAGCCGAGCTTCCCGACTTCCGCCTCCAGCAGCGCCCAGCACTTGCTGCCGAGCTTCTCCTTCCAGGTCGAATAGACGCCGGGAAGCCGGGCGCGGAAAGCGGCCTGGTCGACCTCGTTGAACACCAGGCCGCGTCGGGCGAAGGAGTCGCGCAGGCTCGCATTGAGCACGCCCTGCTCCTGGCGCTGCTGGCGGACGTATTTCGCGGCGTTGCGCACCATCACCTGGCGGATGTCCTCCGGCAGCCGCTGCCAGGTCGGCAGGTGCGCCATCAGATTGAAGCCCGACCACATGTGATTGGTGAGGCTGACGTACTTCACCAGCTCGTAGAGCTTGAAGCCCTCGACGATCGCGAGCGGGTTCTCCTGCGCCTCCGCCCGCCCGCTCTGCAGCGTCGAGTAGATGGCGTTCGCGGTGGTGGTTACCGGCTCGGCGCCGAATGCCTTGAAGGTGTCGACGATCATCTGGCCGGGCGGCACGCGGATCTTCATGCCGGCGAAATCCTCGGGCCTGGCGATCGGACGGTGGATGGTCGCGACCTGGCGCATGCCGTTGTCGAAGCCAGCGACCGGGAAGAGATACATGCCCTTGGCCGCCATCTCCTCGCCGATGTAGCGGCCGAACGGCCCGTCGATCGCCTGGTGCGCTTCGGGCGACGAGCGGAAGGCGAAGGGCGCCTGCTGCGCCTCGGCGACCGGCACCACCGTGCCGATGATGCCGCCCATCAGCGTGAAGAACTGGATCTCTCCCGAGATCAGCATCTTCAGCGCCTGCGGGTCGCCGCCCGTGAGCTTGTTGTTCTCGGCGTAGACCGCGGTCTCGACGCGTCCGCCGGTCTCGGCGCGCACCGCCTCCCACATCGCGGTCAGGTTCCGGTGCAGCGTGCCGCCCGCGGCCTGGTTGTGGTACTGCGCGAAGGAGTATTCCGCGGCGTGCGTATTTCTCACGATCAATGCCGATCCGAGCGCGACCGCTCCTTGCATGAACGCGCGTCGCGTGACGGCCCTGGTCATTTGAGCTCGCCGTAGAGGCGCTCGTCGTAGAGTGCTCCGGTCATCGGCCCGAAGGTCTCGCGGAACTGGCGCTTGGTCGCCGCGCCGACAAATGCCTCGTAAGCCTTCGGGTTGGCCCAGGCCTCGACCACCGTGAAGTGGTTGGGGCGGCTGTTCTGCTGCTGCACCTCGTAGCGCTGGTTGCCCGCGCCCTTGCGGGCGTCTTCGCTCAACTGCTTGAGCATTGGAATGAGGGTGTCCTTGAGCGGCGGCGGCACGTCGACGTGCGTCAGCACGAAAAGCGCGCCGGCGCCCCCGGCGGACTTCGCTCCCACGAACATGCCGGTGTGCACCCGCTCGTCGTAGGGCGCGGCCTGGATGGCTTTCAGCCCGGCGCGGAACTGCGCGGTATGCGCGGATTTGCCGTGCGCTTCGAAGGCCTTGGGGTCCGCCCAGATGGCCATCACCGCGAAGCGGTTGGGCCGATTGACCTCCTGCACGACCTCAGCGCGCAGGTTGCCTTCGTCCTTGCGCGTGGCGTCGCGGTATTGCCTTAGCAGGGCAGCAGCGTCGCCGGCTGCGCTCGCGATGACCTCGACATAAGTCGCGACGTAGACCTCCGCCGTCGCCTGTGCCTGAACCCCGGCGCTGACCGGCACGACCGCGACTGCCAGGAAAAAACGAAGATAGCGATGCATGGGCAAACCCTCCATTGAATGGGGTGACGGTCCAGGCGCTGATTATTACTCGCCTGCCCTGATTCCGGCTTGCTTGATCACGCTCGCCCAGCGCGGGATCTCGCGCTCGATCGCGGCCGCGAGCTCGGCGGGCGAGCCGCCGATGACGTCGAGGCCCAGGTCGTTGAGCTTTTTGCGCACCTCCGCCGGCGCCAGGGCCTTCACCGTGTCGCGATGCAGCCTGTCGATGATCGCGGGCGGCGTTGCCGCGGGCGCCATCAGCCCGAACCACGGCACCGCCTCGAAGCCGGGATATCCGGATTCAGCCATGGTCGGCAGATCGGGCGCGGCGGCGGAGCGCTTGACCGAGGTCACCGCGAAGGCGCGCAGCTTGCCCTCGCGGATCAGCGGCATGACGTTCGAGACGTTGGCGAACGACAGGCTGAGGCGGCCGGCGAGCAGGTCCGGCAGCAGCGACGTCGTGCCGCGATAGGCGACCGGCCGGATATCGACGCCCGCCATGAACTTGAACAGCTCGGCGGCGAGATGCTGCGACGTCCCCGCCCCGGCGTGCGCGTAGGTGAGCACCCCCGGTTGCGCCCGGGCGAGCGCGACGAGCTCCGGCAGGCTTTTCGCCGGCAGCTCGCTCGGCACCACGAGGACGTTCGCCGCGACGAAGATTTGCGAGATCGGCGCCAAGTCCTTGACCGGATCGAAGCTCAGTTTGTCGTACAGGCTCGGGCTGAACACGAGCGACCCATTGCCGATCATGCCGAGCGTGTAGCCGTTGGGGGGTGCCCTGGCGACGCGATCGGTTGCGATGTTGCCTCCTGCCCCCGTCACGTTCTCGACCACTACCGACTTGCCCCAGGCGCCCGTGAGCCTCTCCGCGAGCAGGCGCGCGGTGACATCCGGCGCCACGCCCGGCGAGAACCCGACGAGGATGCGCACCGGTTGCTCCGGGTAGCCGGCCTGCGCGGCCGCCTCTGCCGCCGCGACTAGGATCGACAGCGCGGCGGCGATCCGGCAGAGGGCATTCATGTGCGCTTAGTCGCCTTCCTTGTGGGTCTTCACGATCCAGATTCCCAGCGCGCCGAACACTACGCCGACCGAGCCGAGAAAGGCCCAGAACATGATGAAACCCTTCGCGTCCGACAGCTGCACCGGATCGGTGATGCCGCCGAGGGCGTTGTACCCGGTCAGCGCCACGCTGTAGCAGACCGCCGCGAAGATGGCGGCGATGACGATGCTCATCTGCGCGGAAATCTTCATGCTCTCCCTTGGATAGAATCGCCGGGTGAAGGCGCTTCCGCCCGGAATTGTCTCCCGGCAGATCAAAGGCGTAAACGGGCTTTCGATGCATTGCCTGGAGTCGGGCAAGGCGGGACGGCCATGCGTCGTCCTGCTCCACGGCTTCCCCGAGCTTGCCTACAGCTGGCGCAAGGTGATGCCGGCGCTGGCGCAGGAGGGTTTTCGCGTCCTCGCACCCGACCAGCGCGGCTATGGCCTGACCACCGGCTGGGACGGGCGCTACGACGGCGACCTGGCGTCGTTCCGCATGCTCAACCTGGTCGAAGACGTGATTGCCTTGCTTGCAAAACTCAAGGTCAAGAAAGCCCATGTCGTGGGCCATGACTTCGGCTCTCCCGTCGCGGCCTACTGCGCCCTTACCCGCCCCGACATTTTCAAATCCGTCGCCCTGATGAGCGCGCCGTTCGGCGGCGTGCAGCCGGCGGTGTCGCGCGCAGGGCCGGAGGTCCATGCGGAATTGACGAAGCTCGGACGGAAGCATTACCAGTGGTACTACTCGACGCGCGAGGCTGACGGCGACATGCGGCGCTGTCCGCAGGGCGTCCACGCCTTCCTGCGCGCCTACTACCACTACAAGAGCGCGGACTGGAAGGGCAACCGGCCGTTTCCGCTCAAAGGCTGGACGGCTGCCGAGCTCGCCATGATGCCGAGCTACTACATCATGGAGTCCGGCAAGAACATGGCGGAAACGGTCGCGCCGGAAATGCCTTCCTCCGTTCCAGGTTGGTTGAGCGATGAGGAGCTTTCAATCTATTCAAGTTCATTTGAAAAAAACGGCTTTCAAGGCGGTCTGCAATGGTACCGGTGCGCCACCGGTGCCGAATTCGTAAGCCAGTTGAATCAACTTCAGAGAAAAACCATCGACGTGCCCGCCCTGTATGTCGCCGGCGCCTCCGACTGGGGTATCTACCAGAAACCCGGCGAATTCGAGCGCATGCAAAGCGAGGTCTGCACCCGGTTTCGCGGCGCGCACCTCGTGGACGGCGCGGGCCACTGGGTGCAGCAGGAACAGCCCGGCAAGGTCAGCGGCCTGCTGCTGGAATTCCTGCGCGAGGCGCAAGCAGCGCTCTGATCATCAGGACGACGATCAGCACGTTGATTCCCAGCGCGCCGAGCGCGATCGGATTCACGCGCTGCATCAGCTCATAGAGCTCAAACGGAATGTAGAGGCCCCCGCTCACCGCCGCGAGCCATTCCGCCCAGCGGCGGCCGTGCCACAAGCCGTAGGCTTCGGCGAAGCGGATCGTGCAGTACGCGGCCGCGAAAGCGGCGAGCATCCATAGGTGGGCATCGGTCAGCCGCGCCGCGCTGTCGATGAAGATGCGGGGATAGTGCTTGGCCGGGTTGAGGTGCAGATGGCCGACCAGCTGCTCGGCGACGCGCTGCACGTCGTGGTGCACCAGGGCGAGCGCCCCGACACCCGCCAGCAGGATCAGCGCGCCCTTCGCGCCTTCGAATAACGCCACCCCGCGCAGCGCGCCTCGCAGTCCCATGGGCGGCGAGTATAGGGCCGCCAGTTAGAATCAATGCGTGAAGAAGCTCGCCGGCAACGTCTACGAGAAGCTGAAGTCCGACATCTTCGAGTTCCGCCTGCTGCCCGGCACGCGTTTCTCCGAGAACGAGATCGCGCGCCGCGCGCGTGTCTCGCGCACGCCGGTACGCGAGGCGCTGTTTCGTCTGGAGCGCGAGGGCTATCTCGAAGTGCACGCCAAGAGCGGCTGGAGCGTGCGCGCGCTCGACTTCGAGGCGCTCGATCACCTCTACGACCTGCGCGTGATCCTCGAGTGCGAGGCGGTGAAGAAGCTGTGCGCCGGCGACCCGCGCGCCGCGCTCGACGGGCTGGCGGACATCTGGCTGGTCGCGCCGCGCCAGCGGCTGACCGACGGCGCGCGCGTGGCGCGCCTCGACGAGGAATTCCATGCGCGCCTGGTGGCGGCCGCCGGCAACCCGGAGCTGGCGCGCGTGCATGGCGGCATCACCGAGCGCATTCGCATCGTGCGGCGGCTGGATTTCACCCACCCCGAGCGCATCATCTACACCTACCTCGAGCACGGCCAGATCCTGCGCGCCACCCTGGCGCGCCGCGCGGCGCGCGCGGTTCAGCTACTCAAGGCGCACATCGAGGCGAGCAAGGCCGAGGTGCGCAAGATCAGCCTGCACCGGCTGCACCTCGCCCATCTCGACGCCAAGAGAAGCTAGTTACTCCTCTTTAGGCCAGACTAGGTTCAGGAACATCGCCAGCAGGATCCCCATGACGATGCCGTCCGTCACCAGGATGCGCAGCGCCTGCGGAATGACGTCGAAGGCTCCCGGCGGCGCCGCCTGGATGCCGAGGCCCAGGGCGAGCGAAGCCGCGAGGATCACCGCGTCGCGCCGCGAGGTCAGGTTGCGGCCGATGATGTCGATGCCGACCGAGGCCACCATGCCGAACATGAAGAGCAGCACGCCGCCCAGCACCGCGTTCGGCATCAGGGCGATGATGGCGCCGACCTTCGGCACCAGCGCCATCAGGATGAGGAAGGCGCCGCCGAAAGCGACCACGAAGCGGCTGCCGACGCCGGTGAGCGAGATGACGCCGATGTTCTGCGAGTAGGAGGTGAGCGCCATGCCGCCGAACAGCGCCGAAATCGCCGAGCCGAGGCCGTCGTTCGCCACCGCGCCGCGGATGCGCCAGCCCTCCTGCGGCACGCCGACGATGCGCGACACTGCGAGCGTGTGGCCGGTCGTCTCCACCGCGGTGGCGAAGAAGCACACCACCACCGTGATCACCGCAATCATGCCGGGCCATTCCAACCCGCCATAGGGGAACGGCGATGGCACCGTCACCCAGTCGGCACGGCCCACCGAGCCGAGGTCGATCAGGCCGAAGGCCGCCGAGACGAGGTAACCGATCACCATGGTGACGAACAGTGACAGCGCGCGGATCACGCCCTTCGTGAAGCGCGTGATCGCCAGGATCAGCAGGATCATCAGCGCCGCAAGGCCGAGGGTGAGCGGCTTGCCGAAGGCCGGGGTGTTGGCCCCGGTGGCGACCGCGATGCCGACCTTCATCAGCCCGGTGCCGATCAGCAGGATGGTGGTGCCGGTGACGATGGGCGGAAAGAAGCGGTGCAGCTTGCCGATCAGCGGGCTCCAGGCGAATTGCACCGCGCCGCCGATGATCAGTGCCGTCATGGCCGCCGCGAGGCTGACCTCCCTGGTGATCGCCACGATCGGCCCGATGAAGATGTAGAACACCCCCATCACGATCGGCAGGCGCGGGCCGATGAAGCCCAGGCCGAGCGCCGAGATCATGGTGGCGATGCCGCAGCCGATCATGGTGCCCGACACCATCGCGATGCGCGTGCCCTCGGGCAGGTTGAGCAGGCGCCCGACGATCAGCGGCCCGCCCACCATGGCGGTGAACATCACCAGCACGTGCTGGATGCCGAACAGCGAGGTCTTCAGCGGCCCCGGGTAGTCGTTCAGCTCGAAGTCGAGCCTGGCGAAGCCGCGGTCGCCGCCGTGCACTGCCGATACCTGGTCGCTCATGGTTTTTCTCCTTGGATGAATTTTCGCCAGCCTCCCAGGCCGGTAATGTCCCGCGCCCCTTTGGTGGCGTAGGCCTCGCAAAGAAATCCCTTCACTTGCTCGCCATCGTCGAGCGCCACCGTGCCGATACCGAGCGGCGCCGGAATGCCGTCCATGAAGCCGCCGAAGGCCGCAAAGGGCATGTCCCACACTTCGACCTCGATCGCCGCGCCGTCCCCGGTGCGCACCATGCCGGGACGCGGTGGCGTGGACTCGGTGAAGGCATAGAGCCGGTAGCCCGGCGCCGTACGGCATTTGCGCGCAAGCCGTGCGCCGCGCTCGACCAGTTGATGGTTGAGCGGCAGGCCCGACATGTGGGCCCCACACACTGCAACTCGGATGGTGTTTGTAGAAAAATCCCCAATCAGGGATTTTTCCGGGAAAGGCAACCCCGTAGCGCCCATGGTCGTCACCATCGCCCGTTGCGCAATCTCGCCGAGCGCGCACAGCGCCTCGTCGGCGAAGGCCGGCGCAGCGAGCGTGGCGCCGAACGGCAGGCCGTCCTTCTGGAATCCCGCCGGCACGGCGATGGCCGAGAGGTCGAGCAGGTTCATGAAGTTGGTGTAGTAGCCGAGGTTGCTGTTCAGCTTCACCGGCTCGGCCTCGACCTCGGCGATCCTGTAGATGGTGCCGGCGGTCGGCGTCACCAGCAGGTCGATCGTGTCCCACACCGGCGCCGTCCTGCGCCGCAACTCCATCAGCCGGTAGTAGGCCGAGAAGGTGTCGACGGCGTTGTGGCGCTTGGCGCCGCCGATGATCGACGCGGTCACGGGGTGGAGCGCGCCCGGTTGCTCCTCGATGAATTCGCGAATCGCCGCGTAGCGCTCCGCGACCCACGGCCCCTCGTAGAGCAAGCGTGCAGTCTCCAGGAACGGAGCGAAGTCGATTTCGGCTTTTTCGGCTCCCAGTTCAAGAAGTTTTTTTAAAAAAGAAGCGAACAACCGTTTTGCTTCCGCATTGCCAAAGAACTCCAGCTGCTCTTCCCTCGGCACGCCGATGCGGCAGCCGGTGAACGTGCGTGGCAGGGCGCGCGCTGGTGCTGCCTCGCGGCGCGAGAACGGCTCGTCGGCGTCGTAGCCGCGCGCCACGCGCAGCACGCGCGCCGTATCCGCGCCGGTGAGCGCGAAAATCGACAGGCAGTCGAGCGAGCGGCAGGCCGGCAACACGCCCCCGGTGCTGAGGAGCCCCCGCGTCGGCTTGAGCCCGACGAGGTTGTTGAAGGCGGCGGGGACGCGCCCCGAGCCCGCGGTGTCGGTGCCGAAGCTGAAG
>DASWEU010000210.1:0-24285 GCA_036394595.1 Burkholderiales bacterium
CGGCGTGAAACAGGTATGACTTGATGTAATTCGAGAAAAAGAATCCCAGGGTCGCTGCTGGAACGAAAGCCACGGCGAGATTGCGGTAGAGATCCAGATCAAATTTGAAAAATCGACCCCGATACTCCCAGAGCACGGCGAGCATCGCGCCGGACTGGATCGCGACGTAGAAGACATCGCGATTCGGGTGCGCGAAGCCGAGAAGGCTCCCAGCGACGATCAGGTGCCCGGTGCTCGAGACCGGCAGGAACTCGGTGAGTCCTTCAACGATGCCGAGAGTCAGAGCATTAAGCAGGTCCATGCCGCCCTTCGAGGAATGGCCGGATCGAGCGCCAGAAGTCCGGCACGCCGTCCGTGCTGTTGTGCCCCGCGCCGGGCAGCGCCACCCACTGCTTCGGGCCGACCCAGGCCTCGTACAGGCGACGCGCGTGCTCGGGCGGAATGATCTCGTCCCGCTCTGCCGCGAGGCACAGGAGCGGCACCGTCATCTTCGGCGCGAGTCGAATCGATTCGAAACGGTTCTTCATGAGGAGGCCGACCGGCAGGTACGGGTAGATTCGCTTCGCGACTTCGACCAGGCTGTCGTAAGGCGTGACCAGCACGACACCCGCGAGCGGACGCTCGGCGGCGAGATAGACGGCAACGCCGCTGCCGAGGCTGCGCCCGAAGGCGAAGACGCGCGCCGGCTTCAGCGCTTTGACCGCGTAGTCATGCCATTCCAGCGCGTCGGAGATTAGCGACGCTTCGGACGGCGAGCCTTCGCTGCCGCCGTAGCCGCGGTAACTCACCAGCAGCCAGCTCACCCCCGGCGCCTTCTGCGCGGCGTCGCCGATCATCCAGGAGACGTCTTCCGCGTTGCCGCCGAAATAGAGCACCAGCGGCGCGCCGGCGCCGGCGTCGACATGCCAGGCCTGCAGGCGCGTGCCGTCCTTCGCCTGGATCAGGATTTCCTCGGTGGCGCGGAAACCCTTCCTCGCCTCGGCACGCTGCTCATCGCTGAGGGGCCGCGGGTGGAACAGAATCCGGTCCTGCAGGAGGTAGGCCAGCAGCGGCAGGCCGATCGCGACCCCGAGGGCGATCTTCCCCGCGGAGAAGAGGATTTCCACCAGCCGGCTGCGCGCGCGCCGAAGCTCAGGACTTGTGATAGAGCTCCGCGCCCTTCTTCACGAATTCGACCGACTTTTCCTTCATGCCCTGCTCGACGTAGTCGCGCACGTCCTGCGTGATCTTCATCGAGCAGAAATGCGGGCCGCACATGGAGCAGAAATGCGCCACCTTCATCGCGTCCTTGGGCAGGGTCTCGTCGTGGAAGTCCTTGGCCGTGTCTGGATCGAGCCCCAGGTTGAACTGGTCCTCCCAGCGGAACTCGAAGCGCGCCTTGGAAATGGCGTTGTCGCGGATCTGCGCGCCGGGATGGCCCTTGGCGAGGTCGGCGGCGTGCGCCGCGATCTTGTAGGCCATGATGCCGTCTTTCACGTCCTTTTTATTGGGTAATCCCAAGTGCTCCTTTGGCGTGACGTAGCACAGCATCGCCGTGCCATACCAGCCGATCTGCGCCGCGCCGATGGCGCTGGTGATGTGGTCGTAGCCCGGCGCGATGTCGGTGGTCAAGGGCCCCAGCGTGTAGAAGGGCGCCTCGTGGCATTCCTTCAGCTGGATCTCCATGTTCTCCTTGATGAGTTGCATGGGAACGTGGCCAGGGCCCTCGATCATCACCTGTACGTCGTGCTTCCAGGCAATCTTGGTCAATTCTCCCAGCGTCCTCAATTCGGAGAGCTGGGCCTCGTCATTGGCGTCGTACCCCGAGCCGGGGCGCAGGCCGTCGCCGAGCGAGAAGCTGACATCGTACGCCTTCATGATCTCGCAGATGTCCTCGAAGTGGGTGTAGAGGAAGCTTTCCTGGTGGCGGGAGAGGCACCACTTGGCCATGATCGAGCCGCCGCGCGAGACGATGCCGGTCATGCGCTTCGCGGTGAGCGGCACGTAGCGCAGCAGCACGCCGGCGTGGATGGTGAAGTAGTCCACCCCCTGCTCGGCCTGCTCGATCAGCGTGTCGCGATAGATTTCCCAGGTCAGCTCCTCGGCCTTGCCATCCACCTTCTCCAGCGCCTGGTAGATCGGCACGGTGCCGATCGGCACCGGGCTGTTGCGGATGATCCACTCGCGCGTCTCGTGGATGTGCTTGCCGGTGGAGAGGTCCATCACCGTGTCGCCGCCCCAGCGGATCGCCCAGGTCATCTTCTCGACTTCCTCGCCGATGCCGGAGGAGACGGCCGAGTTACCGATGTTGGCGTTGATCTTCACCAGGAAATTGCGGCCGATGATCATCGGCTCGGATTCCGGATGGTTGATGTTCGCCGGAATGATGGCGCGGCCGCGGGCGACCTCGCTCCTTACAAATTCAGCATCTATTCTTGACGGAATGGAGGCGCCAAACGACTCGCCCGGATGCTGCCTCATCAACAGCTCGAGCATCTTCTCGCCGGTCTTGCCGGTCGCCTTCAGGCTTTCGATGTATTGCTCGCGCTGGAGGTTCTCGCGGATTGCAATGAATTCCATTTCCGGAGTCACGCTTCCCCGGCGCGCGTAGTGCATCTGGGTCACGTTGCGCTTGCCTTTCCTCGGGGTTCTCCTGAGATTGAAGCGCATCTCCGCCAGCTTGGCGTCAGCCAGCCGCTCCTTCCCATAAGCGGAGGAAGGGCCAACCAGGACCTCCGTGTCGTTCCTGGAGACAATCCACGGCTCGCGCAGTGCCGGCAAGCCGGAACGAATGTCGATCTTCGCCGCCGGATCGGTGTACGGCCCGGAGCAGTCGTAGACGTAAACGGGGGGATTGCGTTCGCCGCCGAACATGCCGGGCGTGTCCGCCTGGCTGACTTCGCGCATCGGAACACGCAGATTCCCTACATGAACCTTGCGCGAATTCGGCAAGGGCCGGATCGCGGCGTCGTCTACGTGGGCAGTGGCGGCAAGGAACTTCGGATTGGCGTTCATGGCGTTTCCTACGGCGGGATTACCCGCGTCAGGTTCGAAGGGACTCTCTCACCCGCGGCAGGACTGACTGCGACGGGACCCCTACGCAAGGCGCGATTATAATCCCCCTCCCCATGAACCTCGAACAAGCCCGCACCAACATGGTCGAGCAGCAGATCCGCACCTGGGAGGTGCTCGACCAGGAAGTGCTGGATCTCCTGTACGTCGTGCCGCGCGAGGAGTTCGTGCCGCCAGCGCACCGCGCCCTCGCCTTCTCCGACCTCGAAATTCCGCTGGAAGAGGGCGCAGCCGGCGCCACCGGCGAGCGCATGTGGCAGCCCAAGCTCGAGGCGCGCGTGCTGCAGGAGCTCGGCCTGCGGCGTACCGACCGCGTGCTGGAAGTGGGCACCGGCAGCGGCTACCTGACCGCGCTGCTCGCGCACCGCGCCGCCCAGGTCTGTTCGGTGGAAATCAAGCCCGCGCTCGCGCGCTTCGGCCGCGGCAATCTCGAACGCCACGGCGCCGAGAATGTCACGCTCGAGATCGGCGACGCGGCGCGCGGCTGGTCGCGCCACGCGCCCTACGACGCCATCGTGCTCACTGGTTCGACGCCGCTGTTGCCGCGCGAGCTGTTGGCGCAACTGGCAAGCGGCGGCCGGCTGTTCGCGGTGGTCGGCGAGGCGCCGGTAATGACCGCGCGGTTGGTCGAGTGCAGCGCGCCGCAGGCGTTCCACGCCACCGACCTGTTCGAAACCGTGGTCGCGCCGCTCGCCAATTGCGAGCACCCGCCGCGGTTCCGCTTCTAGCGCGCATGCGTCAGATCACGCCACAGGCGCTGTCGGCCTGGCTTGCCGATGGCAAGCGCCCGCGCCCGGTGCTGCTCGACGTGCGCGAGGCCTGGGAGACGCAGACCTGCAAGATCGAGGGCTCGCTGCTCATTCCGATGGGCGAAATCCCGGCGCGCAGCCGCGAGCTCGACGCGCGGGCCGAAGTGGTGGTGATCTGCCACCATGGCGGCCGCAGCATGCAGGTGGCGCAGTTTCTCGGCGCGCAGGGCTTCGCCAGCGTGCATAACCTCGCGGGGGGGCTCGACGCCTGGGCCAAAACCGTCGATTCCACCATGCCGGTGTATTGAGTTCATGAAATCCCGATTTCTTCTCGTCCTCGCACTTGCGCCTGCGCTCGCTGGCGCGGATGACCTGGTCCAGGTCTACCGCGATGCGCAAAACTACGACGCCGTCTACTCTGCGGCGCGCTACAGCATGGAAGCCGGGCGCGAGCGCCTGCCGCAGGGCCGCGCGCTGCTGCTGCCGACGCTCGGCCTGGCGGCGAACTCGACGCGCTCGCAGCTCGACTTCGAGGCCAAGACCAATATTCCGGGTACCACTTTCAACCGCCCGATCACCAACAACAATTACACCCTGACGCTGTCGCAGCCGATCTACCGGCCGCAGAACTATGCGCAATACAGCCAAGCCGACTACCAGGTGAAGCAAGCCGAAGCCACCTTCGGCCAGGCCGGCCAGGACCTCGCGGTGCGCACGGCGCAGGCCTACTTCGATGTGCTCGCCGCCGAGGACACGCTGGCGCTGGTCGGCGCGCAGAAGGCGGCGATCTCGGAGCAGCTGGCGCAGGCCAAGCGCAATTTCGAGGTCGGCACCGCCACCATCACCGACACCCACGAGGCGCAGGCGCGCTACGACTTGAACATCTCGCAGGAAATTGCGGCGCAGAACGATCTCGCCAACAAGCGCCAGTCGCTGCAGCTGATCACCGGCAAGGAGTACCTGCGGCTCACGCCGCTGCGCACCGACGTCAAGCTGCCGCCGCCCAATCCGACCGTGATGCAGACCTGGGTCGAAATGGCGGAGAGGCAGAGCTACACGGTGCAGGTCCAGGACGCGGTCGCCGAGACGGCGCAGCTGGAGATGCGCCGCGCCAGCGCCGGCCACAAGCCGACCCTCGACGTCGTCGCCACCTACGGCCAGACGGTGGAGAGCGCGAGCGCGACCACCAACTTCGGCCGCGACACCACCACGCAGAGCATCGGCCTGCAGCTCGCCGTGCCCCTGTACCAGGGCGGCTCGGTCAATTCGCGCGAGCGCGAGGCCGCCGCCAACTACAACAAGGCGCGTGACGACCTGCAGGCCGCGCGCCGCACCGCCGCGCTCACCGCGCGACAGAACTACGTGTCGGTGGTCAACGGCATCGCGCAGGTCGGCGCGCTCGAGCAGGCGCTGGTGTCCTCACAGAGCGCGCTCGACTCCAACCGCCTGGGCTACGAGGTCGGCGTGCGCATCAACATCGACGTGCTGAACGCGCAGCAGCAGTTGTTCTCGGCGCGGCGCGATCTGGCGGTGGCGCGCTACAACACCATCACCAGCCTCCTCAAGCTGAAGTCAGCCGCCGGTACGCTGCGCGACGAGGATATGGAAGAAGTCAACCGGGTGCTCGCGCGCTGAGCGCGAGCGCTCATCCTCGCCAGGCGCGGGCGCTCATCCTGCCAATAGGCGAGTGCAGGCGGCGAGATGCCGCCCGGTGGCGCCGCGGTGCGCCTCGCACAGCTTTTTCCCCGCCAGCGCCATCGCCTGCCGTCGCGCCGGGTCGGCGATCAAGGCGAGGCAGGCGGCGACGGCACCCGGCGCGTCGCCGGCCTGGATCGCGGCGCCCGATTTCACGGCGAGGCGCGTCGCCTCGCCGAAATTGAACATGTAAGGTCCGACGACAACGGGCGCGCCCGCGGCGAGGGCCTCAATCAGGTTCTGGCCGCCGAGCGGCGCGAGCGAGCCGCCGATCAGGGCGACGTCGCAGGCGCCGTAGTAGAAGGCCATCTCGCCCATGGTGTCGCCGAGGTAGACCTTCGTCTTTTCGTCCGGGAATTCCCGGCTGCTGCGCCGTGCGTCCGCCCACTTCGCGACCTCGTCGAAGCGCTGCGGATGGCGCGGTACGACCACGATCAGGGCGTTGGCTTGAATTGTTTCTTTCAACAGTAAGGCCTCTTCGCCTTCGCGGGTGCTGGCCAGGAGCAACACCGGTCGGCCAAGCCGCGCGCGCCAGGTGCGGCCGGCGTCGAGCTGCGCCGCGTCGGGCTCGACGTCGAATTTCAGGTTGCCGGTTACCTCGACCGCGCGCGCGCCGAGCTCGCGCAGGCGGGCGGCATCCTCCGCGCTCTGGGCGCAGACCGCCGACAGGCGCTGGAACGCCGGCGCAGCGAGCGAGCGCCAGCGACGGTAGCGGCGTGCGGATTTCTCCGACAGGCGCGCGTTCGCCAGCAGGACCGGCACGCCGTTCGCGGCGCAGCCCTCGAGCAGGTTCGGCCAGATCTCGGTTTCCATCAGCACCGCGAGCCGCGGCCGAAAATGCCCGAGGAAGCCCTGCACGGACTCCGGGTAATCGTAGGGCAGGAAGCAGACCAGCGCCGACTCGCCGAACACGCGCCGCAACGTGTCTCGTCCCGCGGCGGTGGTGCAGGTGAATAGCAGCGCGTGATCGGGCAGTGCACGCTGGAGCGCGCGCGCAAGCGGCTCGGCGGCGCGCGCCTCGCCCACCGACACGGCATGAATCCAGAGCAGCTTCCCCGGCGCCTGCAGCGCGTAAATGCCGAGGCGCTCGGTCACACCCGTGCGATAGCCCGGCTCACGCCGGCCGCGCCACCAGAGCCTCAGTAACAGAAACGGCAGCGCGAGGCGGAGCAGCAGCGTGTAGAGCGTTCTCAGGGCAGGCTCCCCAACACCTCCGCCACGGAAGGCGGCCGGCCCGGCGCGCCCAGGTTGCGCGCCTGCGGCGCGCCGTAGATTCCGGTGAGCGCGGGATCCGAGCCGCAGTAAATGCCGCGCGTCGGCACGCCGAGCGCCGCGGCGAGATGCGTGAGTCCGGTGTCGACGCCGATGACCGCCCGTGCGCCGGCAAAGAGCGCGGCGAGCTCCTGCAGCGCCATGCGCGGCGGCACGCTCGCCTGCGGCAGGAGCGCGGCGATGCGCTCGGCCCGCGTGCGCTCCGCCTCGCTGCCCCAGGGCAGCACCAGCGGCGCGCCGAGCGAGCGCCCGAGCTCGATCCAGCGCGCCTCGTCCCACAGCTTGTCGGTGCGGCTCGACATCGTCAGCAGCACAACGCGCGGCGAGCGCTGCGCGTCGCGCGGCGAGCGCAGGCCGTAATCCGGCGGCGCATCGATCGCATAGCCGAGCGCCGCAGCGGTAAGGCGGCGATTGCGCTCCACCGCGTGCAGCCCGCGCGGCACGGCGTGCGTCACGCCGTAAAAGCAGGCGGCGAGCGGCTCGCGCGCGCTCGCGCGGTCCATGCCATGGCGCGCGCCGGCGGCGAGGCGCGCCACCAGCGCGCTCTTCAGCAGCGATTGCGTGTCGATCACCGTGTCATAGCGCTCGGCGGCGACGCGCCGGTGGAATTCACCGATCTCCGACCAGACCGCGGGCCGCCAGGCGGACGCGCGCCAGCGGCGGATGGCGACCGGGATCACGCGCCGCACCGCGGCGTGCATGGCGGCGAGGCCGGCGAAACCCTCCTCCACGATCCAGTCGATGGCGACGCCGGGCAGCCGGCGCGCGGCGTCGCTCACGGCGGGGCAATGGTGGACGACGTCGCCTAGCGACGAGGTCTTGACGAAGAGGATGCTCGGCATCGTCGGCTAGAATAGGGCCCGCCGATTCTACGGGATTACGATTTGAACGCCGCGACCCGGGCACCGCTCTCGGCAGTCCTGATCACCCGCAACGCCGCCGCCATTCTCGATGCTTGCCTCGAGAGTGTGGCGTTCGCCGACGAGATCGTGGTGGTCGACGCCGCGAGCACCGACGCCACGGCGGAAATCGTGCAGCGGCGCGGCGCGCGCCTGGTGCAGCGCGAATGGCTCGGCTTCGGCCGCCAGAAGCAGTTCGCCGTCGAGCAGGCAAGCAACGACTGGGTGCTGTGCCTAGATGCCGACGAGCGCGTCTCGCCCGAGCTCGCGGCGAGCATCCAGGCGGCGTTGGCGGCGCCGGTGGCGCCGGTCTACCGCATGCCGCGGCGCAACCGCTTTCTCGGCCGCTGGCTCGCGCACGGCGAGGGCTACCCGGACTGGAGCCCGCGCCTGTTCAACCGCATGAACGCGCGCTGGAGCGACGACCTGGTGCACGAGAAGGTGCTGTACGCGGTCACGCCGGGCACGCTGCGCGGCGACCTGCTGCACGACTCGGGCGACGATCTCGCCGCCTACCTCGAGCGGCAGAACCGCTACACCACGCTGGCGGCGCGCCAGGCGTTTGAGCTCGGGCGCAGCGCCGGCGTGTTCCACCTGCTCGCCTCGCCAGTGGTGCGCTTCTTCAAGTTCTACGTCCTGCGCCTGGGCTGCCTCGACGGCATGGCGGGCCTGCTGCACATCTCCATCGGCTGCATGAACAGCTACCTCAAGTACGCCAAGCTGATCGAGTTGCGGCGCGCGGAAGGCCGGTGAAGGTCCTCGTCACGGGTGCGGCCGGGTTCATCGGCATGCAATGCGCGCAGCGGCTGCTCGCGCGCGGCGACAAAGTCATCGGTATCGACAATCTCTCGCCGTACTACCCGGTGAAGCTGAAGCTCGATCGGCTGAAACAGCTCAAGCATAAGAACTTCTCTTTCAGAAAAATCGACATTGCCGATGCCAATTCCCTGAAGCAAGCTTTCAAGGACAAACCCGACGCCGTGCTGCACCTCGCGGCGCAGCCCGGCGTGCGCTACTCGCTGAAGAATCCCGCCGCCTACGTGCAATCGAACCTGGTCGGCTTCGCCAATCTGCTCGAATGCTGCCAGCGCCATCCGCCGCGCCACCTGGTGTTCGCCTCGAGCTCGAGCGTCTACGGCGCCAGCGCGAAGCTGCCGTGGTCCGAAACCGACAGCGTCGATCACCCGGTGAGCCTGTACGCGGCGACCAAGAAATCCAACGAGCTGATGGCGCACGTTTACAGTCACCTGTACGGCTTGCCGGCGACGGGCCTGCGCTATTTCACCGTCTACGGGCCCTGGGGCCGGCCCGACATGTCGCCGGTGCTGTTCGCGCGCGCCATCCTGGAGGGCAAGCCGATCCCGGTGTTCAACCGCGGCGACATGCAACGCGACTTCACCTACATCGACGATATCGTCGAGGGCACGCTGCGCGTGCTCGACCGGCCGGGCGCCTATGCGATCTACAACATCGGCAATCACGCGCCGGTGCGGCTCACCGACTACATCGCGGCGCTCGAGCGTGCGTTGGGGAAAAAAGCGAAGTTGAAAATGAAGCCGATGCAGCCGGGCGACGTGAAGGAGACCTATGCCGACACCACGGCGCTCGAGCGCACGGTGGGATTCGCGCCTTCCACGCCGCTCGCCGAGGGTCTGGCGCATTTCGCCGCCTGGTTCAAGGCGTACTACGGCTATCGCTGATACTCGGGCACCCAGGTGCGCAGCCGCAGCCGCACCGCCTCAGCGCCCGTGTCTCCCGGGTTGTCCAGCCAGCCGAGCACCTCGGGCAGAAAGTCCGGATTGCCGGCGGCGCCGCTTTGTTGCCTCACGCGCGCGATGCGCAGCTTCGGATGCGGCGTCGGCAGCGTCGCCTCCGCCAGCGCCAGCGGCTCCTCGGACAGCTTCTCGCCCGGCCGCAAGCCCGTGATGTCGATGCGGATGTCGCTCTCGGCGAGTCCCGACAGGCGGATCATCTGCCGCGCGAGGTCCATGATCTTCACCGGCTCGCCCATCTCGAGCACGTAGATCTCCCCGCCGCGCCCCATCATCGCCGCCTGGAGCACCAGCTGCGCCGCCTCCGGAATGGTCATGAAATAGCGCTCGACGTGCTCGTGCGTCACGGTAATCGGCCCGCCGCGCGCGATCTGCTCGCGAAAGCGCGGCACCACGCTGCCGGCGGAGCCGAGCACGTTGCCGAAGCGCACCACGACCAGCTCGGTCGCCGATCCGGCCTGCAGCGCCTGGCAGGCCATTTCGGCGAGGCGCTTGGAGGCGCCCATGACGTTGACCGGATTTACCGCCTTGTCGGTCGAGACCAGGACGAACTTGCGGCTGCCCGCGCGCTGCGCGGCGCGCGCCAGCACGATGGTCGAGCGCACGTTGTTCGCCACCGCGGCGAAAGCGTTCTCTTCCTCCATCAGCGGCACGTGCTTGTAGGCCGCAGCATGGAACACCACCGCCGGGCGGTGACGCGCGAACGCCTCGTTGACCCGCGCTTGGTCCGCGGCATCGCCGGCCAGCGCCACCACTGCAATGTCGGGGCGCGTATCGCGGAACTCCTGGTGGATTGCGTAGAGGGCGGACTCGGAGTGGTCGAGGAGCACGATGCGCGCCGGCGAGAAACCTGCGATCTGGCGGCAGAGCTCGGCGCCGATCGAGCCGCCCGCACCGCTCACCAGCACCGTGCCGCCTTCGACGAAGGAGCGCAGGCCGGCCTCGTCCAGCGCCACCGGATCGCGGCCGAGCAGGTCGTCGAGCTCGATGGCGCGCAGCGCCGACACGCTCACCTTGCCGGCGACGATGTCCGAGACGGCCGGTACCGTCATGACCTTGAGCTGGGCGCGCGTGCACAGCTCGAGCGCGCGCTGGCGCGCGCGGTGCGTGGCACCGGGCATGGCGATGATCGCCTGTCCCACGCCCTTGCGGCGCGCGAGCTCGCCCACCGCGTCGAGCGGCCCAAGGATGTCGACGCCGAGGATCTCGCCACCGTGCTTGCCCACGTCATCGTCCAACAGGCCCACCGCGCGCCATTCGCCCCGGGCGGCGAGCTCCTTCAGCAGCGCGGCGCAGGCCGCGCCCGCGCCCAGCACCAGCACTGGCGTTGCTCCCGGGCGGGAAAGCAGCCCGCCGAGATGCCCTTCGCGCAGGGCGCGGTAGGCGAGGCGGCTGCCCCCCATCATGCCGGCGAGCAGCAGAGGCACCAGCAGGTAGACCGAGCGCGGCACCTCCGCTCCGAAGCGCAGCAGTTCGAACGCCGCTGGCACGGCAAGCGCCCCGAGTCCGACTGCCGCGAGGATGCGCCGCAAGTCGGGCAGGCTCGCGTAGCGCCACAGGCCGCGATAGAGCCCGAGGACCATGAACACCGCGCCGTAAATCGCCATCACCCACGGTAATCCGCCCCACAGCAGCGCGGCATAGTCCTCGGGCACGTCGAGATTGAAGCGCAGCCAGAAGGCCGCGCCCCAGGCAAGTCCTGCAGCCGCGACATCGTGGCCGAACACCACCAGGCGCCGCAGTCTCATGCCGCTCCGCCTGCGCGCCGCCAGCGCGCCCAGCGCAAGTCGACCCAGGCGGCGAGCGCCGCGAGCAGGATCGCGGCCGCGCCGAAGGCCGCCGCCTGCCCCGCGGCGGGCTGCGTGCGGCCGACGAGCGCCGCGCCGGCGCAGGCGAGCATCGCGCCGTATGCGATCCACGCCGTGGCGCGGTGGCCGAGCCCCATGCGCACCATGCGCTGATAGTAGTGCTCGCGGTGCGCCCGCCACACCGCCTCGCGCCGCGCGACGCGCTTCAGCAGTGTCAGCGTGGCGTCGCCGATGAACGGTCCGAATACCAGCGCCGGAAACCAGAGCGGCCAGACGTCGTCACGCCATCCCTGCAGCCCGAGCGCGGCGGCCAGAAAGCCGAGCGGAATCGAACCGACATCGCCGAGAAACAGCCGCGCAGGATGGAAGTTGTGCAGGAGAAAAGCGAAGCTGGCGGCGGCGAGCGACACGCAGGCGACGGCGAGCGAAGCGTGGCCGGCCGTGCTGGCCGCGGCCGCATAGGCACCGAAGCCGACCAGCGCCATGCCGCCGGCGAGCCCGTCGGCGCCGTCCATGAAGTTGTACAGGTTGGTGATCCAGACCATGGCAAGCACCAGCGCTGCGAGTTCCGCCGGGTGCATCGGGCTCAGGAGATACCAGGCGAAGACGCCCGCCGCCAGGACGTGCGCTGCGAGGCGCAGCGCCACGGGCACGCCGCGCAAATCGTCGAGGAAGGAAAGCACCGCGAGCGCCAGCGCCAGCGCGAGCGGCCGCCACAGCTCGGCCGCGCCGAGCGCCAGGCAGGCCGCCGCGCCCGCCAGCAGCGCGATGCCGCCGGTGCGCGGTACCGGGCGGCTGTGCAGCGAGCGCTCGTTGGGCCGGTCGAGCGCCAGCCCGCCGAACCACGCGAGGATGACGCGAGTCGCCGCGAGCGCAAGCGCGAACGGCAGGATCGCAGCCCAGACCATCGTGCTCATTCTAAGGCGCGGGTCCAGTCGGCCGTCGCCGCGAGCCCCTGCGCCAGCGTCGCCGGCGCCCGCCAGCCGAGCTCGCGGCGCAGCGCGCCATCGTCCACCTCGAGCGAGCGCGTCAGCCGCCGAACGCCCGGCACGAGCTCGAGCAATCCCGCCGGTATCGCGAACAGGCGCGCCGGCCGCCCCAGCGCGCGCGCGATCTCCCGGCACAGTTCCGGCGTGGAGAGCGCCGCGCCATCGGCGACGAGATAGGTGCGGCCGGCCGCCTGCGGCGACGCCATGCAGCGCAGGATCGCGTCCGCCAGGTTGCCGACGTAGACGAGGCTGCGGCGATTGGCGATGGCGGCAAACGGCAGCGGCAGGCCGCGATCGATGGCACGCAGCAAGGCGAGAAAATTCGCCTTGACGCCGGGGCCGTAGACCAGCGGCGGGCGCAGCACCGTGAGCCGCAGGCCGGCGATGGCACGCAGCCTTTCCTCAGCTCGCGCTTTCGATGCGGCGTAGGCGTCGCGCGGCGCGATCGGCGCGCGCTCATCGAGCGGCGCCGCGCTCTCCTCGCCGTGCACCTTCACGCTGCTGACGAACACCAGGGGCGCGCCGGCCGCGGCCGCGCCGCGCCCGACTTCCTCGGACAGGCCGACGTTGACCCGTTCCAGCTCGCGACGATCCACGCCGCGGCGGTGCGCGAGGCCGGCAAGGTGCACCACGGCCTGCGCGCCGTCGAAGCGCGGCGTGCCCAGTCTCAGCGAAACGGGCACCGGCTCGTGCCCCGCGGCGCGCAACGCCGCGCAGAGCGCGGTGCCGACGAAGCCCGAGGCGCCGGTAACGAAAGTGCGCATCGGGAATGAAGGATAATGGATCGCGGTGCGCTTCGTTCCTGTCATTCTTGCGGGCGGCTCGGGCAGCCGGCTATGGCCGATGTCGCGCCGGCTGCTGCCCAAGCAGTTCCTGCCGCTGGTCGCGGAAAACACCCTGTTCCAGGAAACGGTGCTGCGCGCGCGCAACGTCCCGGGTTGCAGCGCGCCGATCATCGTCGCCAATGCCGAGCATCGTTTCCTCGCCGCCGAGCAGCTGCAGGCGATCGGCGTCAAGCCCGGCGCGCTGATCCTCGAGCCGCTCGGACGCAATACGGCACCGGCGATCGCCGCCGCCGCGCTGCAGGCGGCGCGCGCAGACCCCGACGCGCTGCTCGTCGTGCTGCCGTCGGACCATCTGATCCGCGACTCTGCGGCGTTTCGCGAGGCGGTGCGCCTCGCGCTCGAGGCCGCGGGCCAGGGCCTGCTGGTGACCTTCGGCATCGCGCCCTCCCGCCCGGCGACCGGCTACGGCTACATCGAGGCGGGCGAGCCGCTCGGCAAGTCCACCTTCCGCATCCGGCGCTTCGTCGAGAAACCCGACGCGGAAAAGGCGCGCGCCCTCCTGCAACAGGGCGGCTACCTGTGGAACAGCGGCATGTTCGTGTTCCGCGCCGGCCGCTACCTCGAAGAGCTCGACGCGCAGCAGCCCGCCATCGGCGCCGCCGTACGCCGGGCGCTGGAGCGCGCGGGGCGCGATCTCGATTTCCTGCGCCTGGATGCGGAGGCGTTCGCCGCCTCCCCGTCGCTGTCGGTCGACTACGGCGTCATGGAGCACACGAAAGCGGGCGCCGTGGTGCGCGCTGCCATGGACTGGAGCGACGTCGGCTCCTGGTCGGCGCTGTGGGAGGTCGGCGCCAAGGACGCCGCCGGCAACGTGGCGCGCGGCGACGTGGAAATGCGCGACGCGCAGGGTTGCTATGCGCACGCCAATTCGCGGCACGTGTCGCTGCTCGGCGTGCGCGACCTGGTGGTGGTCGAGACCGACGATGCCCTGCTGGTGGCGGCGCGCTCGAGCGCCGAGCAGGTCAAGGAAGTGGTCGAACGCCTGGCGCGCGAGAACCGCACCGAGCACGTATCGCATTCACGCGTCTACCGGCCCTGGGGCTATTACGAGAGCGTGGATGCCGGCGAGCATTTCCAGGTGAAGCGCCTGATGGTGCTGCCGGGGCACGCCCTGTCGCTGCAGCTGCACCATAAGCGCGCCGAGCATTGGGTCGTGGTTTCCGGGCGCGCGCGCGTCACGCGCGGCGAGGAAACGCTCGATCTCGAGCGCAATCAGTCGACCTATATCCCCGCGGAAGTGAAGCATCGCCTGGAAAACGCCGGCGACGAGCCCCTGCTGGTGGTGGAGGTGCAGTCCGGCGCCTACCTCGGCGAGGACGACATCGTGCGCTTCGAGGATCGCTACAGGCGCGAGTAGAAGTCGAGCAGCGCCTGCACCATCGCGTCCTGGCGGAAATCCGCCTCGGCGCGCGCGCGGCCGGCGCGGCCGAGGCGGCTGCGCAGCGCGGCGTCCGCCGACAGCACGGCGAGCTTGCGGCCGATGTCGGCGACGTCGCCGGGCTGGTGCAGCAAGCCGGTTTCGCCCTCCACCACCGCGTCCTGCGTGCCGTAGAGCCGGGAGGCGAGCACCGGCAGGCCGCAGGCCCCCGCCTCGATCAGCGCCACGCCGAAGCCCTCGCGGCGGCTCGGCAGGCAGGCGACGTCGGCGGCCGCGAGGTAGCGCTCGGGAAAAGGCGTGTAGCCGGTGAAATGAAGCCTTTTTTCAGAACCGGGAACATCTTTTTTCAGATTCTCTTCGTCGGGCCCGGCGAGCACCAGATGCGCACCCTCCATCGCCGCAACCACGCGCGTGAGATCGAGCACGCCCTTCTCGCGCGCCAGTCGCCCGAGGTAGATCACCACCAGATCCGCCTCGCCGATGCCGAGCTCGTGGCGCACCGCGGTCCGCGCCCGCGGGTCGGGGTGAAAGCGCGCCGTGTCCACGCCCGAGATCGATCCCTTGCCGAGGACGGTGGAGCGTCCCGGCGCGAGCACGCCTTCGCGCTCGAGAAACGCCTGCTCGCCGCGGCTCACCACCAGCGCGTGCGTCGCGCAGCGCGCAGTCATGCGGTCGGCCGATTTGAGCAGCCCGCGCCGCCAGCCGCGCGCGGTCGCCCAGACTTCCCCCTGGAACGTGTGAATACGTGCCGGCACGCCGGCCGCACGCGCGGCCAGCATGCCGAGCAATCCCGCCTTCGGCGCGACGCTGTGCACGACGCCAAAGCGACCGCCGGCGAACAGCCGCCGCAGAGCGGCCAGCGCCGCCAGGTCGCGCGCCGGGGCGATGCGGCGCGCGATCGGTACGTGCACCACGCTCATCTTTGCGGCGAGCTCCGGGTCGAGCGTGTACCCGTCGCGCTGGTTGAGCGCGAGGGTCAGCTCGTGGCGCGAGGCGAGCCCGAGCAGCAGCGGCCGCAGATAGGTATTGGCGATGAACGGCGTCGTGGTGACGACGCAGACCCGGCTCATCGCAGCGCCTGCAATGCGAGACGGCGCAGGTATTTCACGCACGACCAGGCGCTCGCCGCCGCCCAGCAGAGCGGCCCGAGCAATCCCGCGCGCCGCAGCCGCGCCAGCGTGTCGAGCTCGCCCGCTTCCATCGCATGCAGGTCCGCGCTCAGTCCTCCGGCACCGTAAGCGGGCTTGAACAACGTGGTGAGCGGCGCGTCGAGATACCAGGCGGAGCCGCCGTCCAATACGACCTCGAGCCACAGCAGGTAATCCTCGCTGTGGCGCTTGCCGTCGGCGAAGCGCCGCGCGAGCGAGCGCCGCAGCATCACGCACTGCGCGCTGAAACGGTTCGACAGCAACAGCATTGCAGTGCTGACGGGGAAGGCTTTTTGAATTTTCAGATCATTGTTGTTTTCGTGAAAAGCATAACCATGACCCGACAGCACCACTCCGGGGTGTGCCTGCATCCAGGCGTGCTGCAGCTCGAGCTTGCGCGGATGCCAGGCGTCGTCGGCGTCCAGGAAGGCGACGTAGTCCTGCCTCGCCGCGTTCCAGCCCGCATTGCGCGCCGTTCCCGGGCCGCCGTTCGTCTCCAGGCGCATGCGCCGCACGCTCGCGGGCAAGCGCGCGATCACTTGCGGCGTGCCGTCGTCGCTCGCATCGTCGACGACAATGATTTCGGCCGGTGGTTGCGTCTGGCGCAGGACGGAGTCGACCGCCCGCCCGAGCGTCGCGGCGCAGCGGTAGCACGGGATGACGACGCTGACGGGCAGGGTCAAATGCGCGTCCAGAACGCCGGCTTGCCGAGCGCCGCACGCCCGAGATCGAGCAGGCGCTTCGCGGTGCGCTCGCCCAGGACCTTCCACAGCGCGACGCGGATCAGCGCTCGCGCCAGCGCCGCGTACCACAGCAGGCCGGGGAAGCGGATGCCGTTGGCGCGCTGCGCGCGGCGCACCACGCGCAGCACCTCGAGCGTGTTCTGCGGCGCGCTGCTCGCGCCGCCGAAGCAATAGGCGGCGACCACGACGCCGGGCACGAACAGCGGCGCGCGGCCCGGCAGCTCGCGCAGCAGCAGCTCGTAGTCGCCGCCCATGCGAAAGCTCTCGTCGAACGCGCCGCGCTCCTCGAACAGGCTGCGATGGTGGAAGGTGGCCTGGTGCGGAATCATGAATCCCTGCAGGAAGCGATGGCGAAATCCCTCCCAGGGCGCGCCCAGGGTCTCGAGGAGCTCACCCGCAGCCGAGACGAAATTCGCCTGCGCGTAGACCACCCGGTGCCGCGGCGCCGCGCGCGCGAGGTGCGGCGCCATCTTCTCCAGCGCCTGGCGCTCCCACAGATAGTCGTCGGCACCGAGGAAATAGAGCCAGTCGCCGCTCGCTTTGCCGAGCGCCTTGTTGAAGGCGTGATACAGGCCGCGGTCGCGCTCCGATTCCCAGTAGGCGATCGACGCGGCACGCGCGCGCAGTACCTCGAGACTGCCGTCGGTGGACCCGCCGTCGATCACCACCAGCTCGCGTTGCGCGTAGCTCTGCCCGATCACGCTGTCGAGGCAACGCTCGAGCGTCGCGCGCCGGTTGAGCAGCGCGATGACGACGCTGATGCGGGGCGCGGCGTGGTCCATCGGATGGGGCCGCTACAATTCTAGCGTGCAGGGCGAACCCCACCTCAGCGTCGTCGCCACCTCGCGCAACGACAACCACGGCGGCTTTCTCACGCCGCGCATGCAGCACTTCGTCGACGGCCTCGCCGCGCAATGCCGGCGCCACGGCCTGCGCGCCGAGCTGGTGCTGGTCGAATGGAATCCGCCCGCCGGGCGCCGGCCGCTCGCCGAGGAACTGGTCTGGCCGGCTGCCGGCGGGCCCTGCGAGATCCGCATCGTCACCGTGCCGCGCGAGACGCACGCGAAGCTGGCGCATGCCGACAAGCTGCCGCTGTACCAGATGATCGCGAAGAACGTCGGCATCCGGCGCGCGCGCGGCCGCTTCGTGCTCGCCACCAATATCGACATCCTGTTCTCCGACGAAGTGATGCGGGCGATGCGCGACCAGCTGCGCACGGGCCATCTTTACCGGGTCGATCGCCGCGACGTGCCGACCGCGGTGCCCGCCGGGGTCGATTTCGACGCCGTGCTCGAGTTCTGCCGCCGCGAGGAGTTCCGGCTCAACGCCACCGGCTTCACGCTGCTCAAGCGCGACGGCCGCTGGCAGCCGGGCACGCCGCTTGCCGCACTGCTGCAAACCATCTGGAACGCGGTCGGGCGAGCGCTGCGGCGCGCGCGCGAGCGGCTGCGTCAGCCGTCGGCGTCCATGGCGCCGTTGTCGCAAGCCGCGCCGCGCGCGGTGCGCGGCAAGCTCGAGCTGCTCGCCTGGTCGGCGCAATGGATTTACCACGGGCTGATTCGCCGCGAGCTATTCACCAACGCCTGCGGCGATTTCACGCTGCTCTCACGCGACGACTGGTTCGCGCTGCGCGGCTATCCCGAGTGGCCGGTGTACTCGATGCACCTCGACTCGATGCTGCTCTACCAGGCGCACCGCAGCGCCATCCGCGAGGTCTACCTCGGCGCGGCGGCGCCGATCTATCACATCGAGCACTCGCCCGGCTCGGGCTTCACCCCCGAGTCCTCGGACAAGCTGTTCGAGCGGCTCGCCGCCGCGGGCATTCCCACGCTCGACTGGAAGCGCGACCTCGAGCCCATGATCGCGAAGATGGGCGCCGGCCCCAAGCCGGTGCGCTACAACGACGAGAACTGGGGCTACGCCGGCGAGACCTTCGCCGAGGTGCGCGTCGCCTAGCTCGCGGCCGCGAGCTCGGCCCAGGGACGCTCGCGGTGCGCGGCCACCACGTTGAGGCTCAGCGCCTCTCCCTCCCGCGCGCGCCGCGGCCGCCCGCTCGCCTCATCGAAGGTGTAGAGCTCGTAGCCCAAGGCATCCAGCTTGCCGATCAGCTCGCGTGCGCTCGAGCCCTGCGCCCGCAACGCGTCATCGAAGATCTCCACCAGCAACAGCGGCCGCGATTGCGCGATCGCGCCGCGCGCGCCTTCAAGCACGGCGGCTTCGGCGCCTTCGACGTCGAGCTTGAGCACGTCGAGGCGCGGCAGGGCCTCGCGCGCGAGCAGGTCGTCGAGGCGCTCGACCGGCACGTCGGCAACCAGCTCGCAGCGCGTGCCGCCATGGCCGAAGAGCCCGAAAGTGTTATGCCCGGCATGGCGGCCGTCGGCCACCATCAGCGTCGCCTTGCCGGACGCCGCGCCGAGCGCGACCGGGGCCACCTGGATGTTGACCGCGCGGTTGAGCACAGCGTGCTGGCGCAGGTGATCGAGCTCGCGCCGGCTCGGCTCGATCGCGAGCACCGTGCCGCTCTCGCCCAGCTTGCGCGAGGCGAACAGGGAGTAGAGCCCGTCGTTCGCGCCGGCGTCGACGAACACCTGTCCTGGCTTGAGTACCCGGTCGAGGAAAGCGAATTCATTCGGGTCGATGCGGCCGCCGACGAACAGGCAGCGCGCCGCGTCGGCGCCCAGCGGCAGCCGGAGCCGCAGGCCGTGATGCCAGCCGAGCTCGATCGGCGCCTCCGCGGCGAGCGACTGGAAGTGCCAGAACAGCCACTTGCGAATCCGGATGCCGGCCTCGTCGCGGTCGAGGTCGGCCCCAAAGCGCCATCCCGGCACGGGCGCAAGCGGCCGCGTACGCGCGAGCAGGCGCGCCGCCACAAGGAGCAGCCGGTCGAGCAGCCCAAGGAATTCGCGCCCGCGCGTCGCGCCGGGCCGCTCGAAGCTCAGGTTCTGCTCCTGCCCGCGGCTCTGCAGCTCAGCATGCGCGAGCACGAATCCGGCCCGGCGCATGAAGGCGAGCACGCTTTCCCGGTCCGCCGCGCCCTGGTAGAGGGCATACGGAGTCGTCTGCACCTCCAGCGTGACGCGGCGCACGTCCTTCAGGCGCTCGCCGAGGGAGCGCACCACCGCGAGATCCGCGCCCTGCGCGTCGATTTTCAGCCAGTCGACGGCCTGGATGCCGTGACGATTCAGAAAACTGTCGAGGCGCACACTGGGCACACGCAGCGTGCGCTCGACCTTGAGCGCCTCGCCGCCCGACCAGCGCTCGAGCCCGCGCGGATCGAGCGCCAGCGTCGAGCTCGCCGCCTCGAAGGCATTGACGTGAAACTCCGCTTCCCCGTCGTGCTCGGTGACCGCGACCGCATGCACGTGGTAGTTCGGCAGCCGACCCTTGAGGCGATCCTCCAGCCCGCGCGCAGCCGGCGCGTTCGGCTCGAAAGCGTGCACCTCGAGCTGCGGATGCCTTTCGGCGAACGGCAGGGTTATTTCGCCGCGGTGCGCGCCGACGTCGAGCCACACGCCGGTGAGCGGGTGGGCCCGCTCGACGCGGCGCTCGATGCGCCACAGCAGGCCGGCGAACTTGCGCTGCAGGAACGCCTTCACGGCGCGAGCCGCGCGCCGCTCAGGCGCGGAACAGCGCGCGGCGCTCGGACGTCGACGACTTCATCTCGTCGTGGATCCAGCGGTAGGTCTTCTGCATGCCGTCGCGCAGGCTGATGCCCGGCGCCCAGCCGAGGCGCGCCTGGATCAGCGTGTTGTCGCTGTTGCGCCCGCGCACGCCCTTCGGCGCGTCGAGCTTGTAGCGCCGCCTGAGCCTCACCCCGGCGATCTCCTCGACCAGGTCGACCAGCTGGTTGATGCTCACCAGCTCGTCGCTGCCCAGGTTGAGCGGCTCGCGGATGGCGCTCGCCATGATCGCCTGGCTGCCGTGCAGGCAGTCGTCGATGTACATGAAGCTGCGCGTCTGCTCGCCGTCGCCCCAGATCTCGATGTCTCGTGCGCCGCTCATCTGCGCGGCGATCACCTTGCGGCAAATGGCAGCCGGCGCCTTTTCGCGGCCGCCGTCGTAGGTGCCGAAAGGGCCGTAGACGTTGTGGTAGCGGGCGACGCGCGTCTCGAGGCCGAAGTCCTCGGTGAAGTGCCGGCACATGCGCTCGCTGAAGAGCTTTTCCCAGCCGTAACCGTCCTCCGGCATGGCGGGATAGGAGTCGGCCTCCTTGAGCGGCGTCACCGCGGTGCTGGTCTGTTTCTCCGCCGCGTACACGCAAGCCGACGACGAATAGAAAAAGCGCTCGACGCGCAATTCCTTCGCCGCGCGCAGCATGTTGGTGTTGATCAGCACCGAGAGCATGCAATCGGCTTTATGGGTCTCGATGAAGCCCATGCCGCCCATGTCGGCAGCGAGGTTGTAGACGTAGCGCGCGCCCTGCGTGGCGCGGCGGCATTCCTCGCGCTCCTTGAGGTCGAGCTGCAGGTTGTCGACGTCGGGAAAGCGCTGGTACCACTGATCGAAGGGCTTGATGTCCACCGCGCGCAGCCGCCGCAGTCCCTGGCGGCGAAGATCGCCAATCAGGTGGCCGCCGATGAAGCCGCCGCCCCCAGCGACGACAACGGCATCGTCCTTGCCGATCATGATTTGACCGCGCGGATGCGGGAGGCCGTTTCCGCGCCGCCGATGCCGAGGTAATGGATGTCGGCGACCGCGCCGATCTTGCCGCGGTCGAGCATGCGCCAGCAGTCGAGCACCTGCAGCCGCCGACCGGTGCGCGTGAACGGGCTGGCGGAAATCTGCGCGAATTGCGGCCAGGGCGTGGTCACGACCAGCGCATCGACGCCCTGGATGCACTCCTCGGCGGAGCTGAGCGGCACCACCTTGTCGCGCAGCACTGCCATCGCGCCGGGCAGCGCCATCGGATCGTGCACGTAGACCTCGAAGCGCTCTTCCGACAGGCGCGCCGCGAGCGCCACGCCCGGGCTCTCCTCGATCACCGAGGTGCCCGGCTTGTAGGCGAGGCCAAGCACGCCGATGCGGCTGCGGCCATCGAGCAGGCGAGCCGCGGCCGCGGCAAGGCGCCCGGTCTGGTGGCGGTTCAGGCGGTCGGTGGCCTCGGCAATGTCGGCGTGCGCGCCGAGCGAGCGCGCCAGCTGGCCGAAGGCCACGTTGTCGCGCGGGAAGCACGGGCCGCCGTAGCCGAGCGCACCCTTGAGGTATTTCGCGCCGATGCGGCTGTCCATGCCGAGCGCGCCGGTCACCACCTCGACGTCGGCCGAGGGCAGCCGCTCGCAGATCTCGGCCAGCATATTGGCGTAGGAAATCTTGGTGGTGACGTAGGTGTTGACCGAGATCTTGGTGATCTCGGCGTTCACCAGGTTCATGCGGCGCACCGGGGGATTGTTCTCGCAGGTGGCACGGTAGAGGTCCTCGAGCACCTGGCCGGCGCGCGCGTCGGACTCGCCGATCAGGATCATGTCGGGGCGCAGCATGTCGCGGATCACGCTGCCGAGCGCGACGAATTCCGGGTTGTAGCACAGGCCGAGCGCGGCGCCGACCTCGCGCCCGGAGGCCGCCTCGAGCGCCTGGCGGATCTCGCCGCCGGTCGAGCCCGGCATCACCGTGCAGGTGATGTTCACCACGTGGTAGCCGCGCTTCTTGCGCAACGCCTGGCCGATGGTCGCCATCGCCGAGAGCACGTACTTGTTGGAGAAGCCGCCGCGGCTGTCGCTCGGCGTCGGCACGATGACGAAGCTCACCTCGCTGCCGAGCACCGCCGCTTCGCCGTCGAGCGTCGCGCTGAGCCGGCCGCCGCTTTTGTCGATCAGCTCCTGCAGGCCCGGCTCGTCCACCGGGGCGCGCCCCGCGCCGAGCGTGCGCACGAAGTCGGGATTGACATCGACCCCGATCACTTCGTGGCCCTTCGCCGCCAGCAGCGCGGCGAGCGGGGCGCCGAGTTTACCCAGGCCGATCACGGAGGTTTTCATGGATACTCGCTATAGTTGCGCGAAAAAGGAGTGTAGCGCCTGGCTGGCTTCATCATACGTCCCACGCAGCGGCACGCGCTGCTCGACCTCGCCGAGCTGTGGAGCTACCGGCACCTGTTTGCCGTCCTGGTCTGGCGCACGCTGAAAGTCCGCTACCAGCAAACGGTGATCGGCGTGGCCTGGGCCGTGCTGCAGCCCCTGCTGCTCGCCTTCGTCTTTACCGTGATCTTCGGCCTGCTGGTCGGCGTGCCCACCGACGGCAACCAGCCCTTCCCGGCCTTCGCGCTGAGCGGGCTGCTGGTGTGGCAATTCGTTGCGCAGTCGTTCCAGCAGGCGGCCTCGAGCGTGGTGATCAATTCCCACCTGGTCACCCGCATCTATTTCCCGCGCATCCTGCTGCTGCTGGCGGCCGTCAGCGCGGCATTCTTCGACCTGCTGTGCGTGCTCGCGCTGATGATCCTGTTCATGCTGTGGTACGGCATCGCCCCCACGCTCGGCGTGCTCTTTTTCATTCCTGCGCTGCTGCTCGCGGCGACGACCGTGCTCGGCCTGGCGCTGTGGCTGGGCGCGCTGTACGTGCCTTACCGCGACATCGGACATCTGCTGCCTTTTCTCACCCAGATCTGGATGTTCCTCTCGCCGGTGTTCTATCCGCTCGGGCTGCTGCCGAGGATGTTCGACCAGGTCTACGCCCTCAATCCCATCGTCGTCGTCGTGCAGACCAGCCGCTGGGCCTTTGCCGGCGGCCAGCCGCCGCCCGCGAGCATGGTGGCGGTGTCCTGCGCGGTCGCGGCACTACTGCTCGTTTCCGGGTTGTGGTTCTTCCGCCGCCATGAGGGCCGTTTCGCCGACGTGGTATGAGCGTACCCGCCATCCAGGTCCGCGGACTCGGCAAGCTCTACGCCGTCAACGAGCTGCGCCACCCGCGCACCCTCTCGGAGCGCCTGTGGCGCTTGCTGCGGCCCGCGCCGATCGCCGGCGGCTTGCCCGAGTCGCTGTGGGCGCTGCAGGAGGTGTCGTTCGAGGTGGCGCCGGGCGAGGTGCTCGGCGTCGTCGGGCGCAACGGCTCGGGCAAGAGCACGCTGCTCAAGATCCTCGCGCGCATCACCACGCCGACGGCCGGCGAGGCGGCGCTGGCCGGGCGCGTCGGCGCGCTGCTCGAAATCGGCACCGGGTTTCACCCCGACCTCAGCGGCCGCGAAAACATCCTGTTGAGCGGCGCGATCCTCGGCATGACCCGCGCGGAGGTGCGCAGCCGCGAGGACGAGATTGTCGAGTTTTCCGGCGTCGGCCAGTTCATCGACACCTCGGTCAAGCACTACTCGAGCGGCATGTTCATGCGCCTCGCCTTCGCCGTCGCCGCGCACCTGCGCTGCGAGATCATGCTGGTGGACGAGGTGCTGGCCGTGGGCGACGCCGGCTTCCAGGAGAAATGCAAGGCCAAGATCCAGAGCCTTGCCGTCGGCGGCGGCACGGTGCTGTTCACCAGCCACGACATGGCCTCGGTCGAGCGGCTGTGCCGCCGCGTGCTGGTGCTGAACGAAGGCCGCGTCGCCTACCTGGGCGAAGCGGCCGGTGGCATCGCCGAGTACCGCCGCCTGGCCAGTTAGCCGCGGCTAGGCGGCGGCCCGCTCTCCGGCGGCCTGCATGCGGTAGTAGCGGGCGTAAGCGCCGTCGCGCGCCAGCAGCTCGGCGTGGCGGCCGCTCTCGACGATGCGCCCGCGCTCCAGCACCACGATGCGGTCGGCGCGCTCGATGGTCGACAGCCGGTGCGCCACCACGAACGTGGTGCGGCCGCGCATCAGCCGCTCCAGCGAGATCTGGATGAAGCGCTCGGATTCGGAGTCCAGCGCCGAGGTCGCCTCGTCCAGCAGCAGCACCGGGGCGTCCTTGAGCAGCGCGCGCGCGATCGACAGCCTCTGGCGCTGTCCCCCGGACAGCTTGACCGCGTTCTCGCCGATGCG
>DASWEU010000211.1:0-2145 GCA_036394595.1 Burkholderiales bacterium
CCGCCAGCAGAAGCGGGGCCACGCTCATGCCGAGCTTGGGCACCGTGAGGTAACGCGGATGGATGATGTCAATACCGTGGCGCCGCTCCTCCCGCGGGGCGCATCGAGGTGTTGCGCAACGGAGTGGACCTGCAGCTCTTCAGGCCGATCGAGCGCGAGGCCGGGCGACGCAGCCTGGGGATCTCTCGCACCACGCTGCTGTCGGTTGGCCATCTGATCCCGCGCAAAGGCCACGACCTTGTGATTCAGGGGCTGCGATGGCTGCCGGAACTGGACCTCATCGTCATCGGCGACGGGCCGGAGCGCGAGGCGCTGGGCGCGCTCGCGCGGGAGTCCGGTGCTGCCGACCGTGTCAGGTTCGTCGGCTCTTTGGCGCAGGAGGAATTGCGGAATTATTTCGGCGCTGCTGACGCGCTGGTCCTCGCATCCAGCCGCGAGGGCTGGGCGAATGTGCTGCTGGAATCGATGGCGTGCGGGAAATCCACCACCACGACGTCGGGAGCGCGCTCGAGCTCGCCCGCAAGCACGCGTCGCCCCGCATTCGAAACGTCGGTTGCGACCGCGACGGGAAGCGCCGACGCGAGGTGACGCATGCGGGTCCAGTGGAAGAGCGCGCCGCGCGCCGCGACCGGCCAGCCGATGAAGCGATCGCAGACGCTGCTTATTTCCGCCGAATCGCCGGGTCGGGCGTACGCCGGCAGGGGCGAAGCCAGAGTGATTTCAAAGTCGCCTCCCTTCATGCCGCGCAGGACGTTCATCGTGCGTATCTTGCCGCCGGAATCGGCCGGGAACAGGTATCGGGAGGACACGAACAGAAGCCGGCGCGGCCTGCTCATGCCGTCACCACGCGCTCGAACAATTGCAACTGACCCCGGGTCGTTTCCTCCCAGCTGAATTTTTCCGCGTAGCGCCGCGTCGCCCCACGATCCGGATAGCGAGCGAACAGCCGCCGCACCGCCTCGGAGACCGCTTCGGGAGTGCGCTCCGCCATCAGCACCCCGGCTTCCGGCGCCGACACCACTTCCGGTGTGCCTCCAATGTTGCTGGCAACCACGGGAGTCCCGCACGCCATCGATTCCAGCAGCACATTCGCCCAGCCCTCGCGGCTGGATGCGAGGACCAGCGCGTCAGCAGCGCCGAAATAATTCCGCAATTCCTCCTGCGCCAAAGAGCCGACGAACCTGACACGGTCGGCGGCACCGGACTCCCGCGCGAGCGCGCCCAGCGCCTCCCGCTCCGGTCCGTCGCCGATGACGATGAGGTCCAGTTCCGGCAGCCATCGCAGCCCCTGAATCACGAGGTCGTGGCCTTTGCGCGGGATCAGATGGCCGACCGACAGCAGCGTGGTGCGAGAGATCCCCAGGTTGCGTCGCCCGGCCTCGCGCTCGATCGGCCGGAAGAGCTGCAGGTCCACTCCGTTGCGCAACACCTCGATGCGCCCCGCGGAAACCCCCACCCCGACCAGGTCGTCCTTGAGCGCGCGGGCCACGGTGATAATCCCCGCCGCATGGCGTGCTGCCCAGCGGATCATCGCGCGCGGCAGGCGGTAGCGCGGAATCAGGTTGACGTCGGTGCCCCGCGCGGTTATGACGACCGGCTTGCCGAAATGCCGCCCCAGCAGAATCGCGGCGACACCGTCGGGATAGAAATAATGTGCGTCGATGATCTCGAAATCGTACCCGTTCTGGATGATGTTCTTTACCGCGGAATAAACTCCAGCCGCCAGCAGAAGCGGGGCCACGCTCATGCCGAGCTTGGGCACCGTGAGGTAACGCGGATGGATGACGTCAATACCGTGGCGCCGCTCCTCCCGCGGCGCTTTTGCAAAGACGGCGTATTCTCCGAAGCGTGGGTTGCTCGAGGGAAACCACGGCACCGGCGCCACGACTTTCGACTCGACCTTACCGCTTGCAAGCAGGTGGCGCAGCCGGGTTTCGACGAAGATTCCATGGTTCGGGCGGGCGGCGTGGGGATAGAGCGTGCTGAAGGTAAGTATCTTCATGCACTGCTACCCGATCGGGTTGAGTCGGCGCTTCAACCAGCGACTGCTGCGCGTGCGTCGCCCGTGGCGCGCGCGCCCACGACGTTGCGCAGGAACGACTCGAACATCAGGAGCGTCCACAGCGGCGTACTGTAGTCGCGCCG
>DASWEU010000212.1:0-10828 GCA_036394595.1 Burkholderiales bacterium
AGCTCGGTCTGCTGCTGCTCGTAGATGGTGCGCTCGAACATGTCGCGCGTCTCGCGGGTCACCATCGGCACGACGAAATGCACCTCGGGCACTTCCTGGCGGAAGCGGTGCGCGGCGAGGATGAACGGCACCGCCATGTGCTCGAGCTCGGAGCGGCGGCTGCCCGGCAGGAGGGCCACCACCAGCTTGCGCAGCGGCAGGCGCAGCGCGGCCTTCGCCTCTTCCTTCTTCGGGTCGATCGGGATGACGTCGGCGAGCGGGTGGCCGACATAGGTCGCCGGCACGCCGGCTTTCTCGTAAATCGGCGCCTCGAAGGGGAACATGCACAGCATGTGCGTTACCGAGCGCGCGATACGGCGCACGCGCCAGCGGCGCCAAGCCCAGACCGCCGGGCTGACGTAGTGGACGGCCGGGATGCCCGCTTCCTTCAGCTGGCGCTCCAGGCCGAGGTTGAAATCCGACGAATCGACGCCGATGAACAGCCGTGGGCGCTCGCCCAGCATGCGCTCGGCGAGCTCGCGCCGGATGCCCATGATCTCGCGGTAATGCCGCAGCGCCTCGCTGTAGCCGCGTACCGAGAGCTTCTGCATCGAATACGCAGACACAAAGCCCTGCGCCGCCATCTTCGGCCCGCCGATGCCGCCGAAGCTCAGCTCCGGCCGCCGCGCCAGCAGCGCGGCGATCAGGTGCGCCGCGAGCTGATCCCCCGAGGCTTCGCCCGCCACCATGCCGATACGGACGTTCCCGTCCACTACCGGATGATCCCGCGCTCGCTCCGGGCGAGGAAATCCAGGATTTCCTGCACCTGTGGGCAACCCGTGGCTTGGGATTGAAGTTCTTTTTTCGCGTCTTCCAGGGAAAGGCCGCTCCGGTACAAGCTGCGGTAAGCGGTCTTCAGGCCTCGGATCGCCTCCGGCGTGAAGCCGCGGCGCTTGAGGCCCTCCTTGTTGATGCCGTGGGGGCTGGCCATGTTGCCGGCGGCCATGACATAGGGCGGCAGGTCCTGTGGCAGGTAGGTGCCCATGCCGGTAAAGGAATGGGCGCCGATGTGGACGTGCTGGTGCACCAGCGTGGTGGCGCCGAAGATCGCCCAGTCGCCCACCGTGACGTGCCCGGCGAGCTGGCAGGCGTTGGCGAAGATGGTGTGGTTGCCGATCTGGCAATCGTGCGCGAAATGCACGTAGGCCATGACCCAGTTGTCGTTGCCCAGGCGCGTGACGCCGACATCGAGCGCGGTGCCGCGGTTGATGGTGACGTATTCACGCAGGGTGTTGTTGTCGCCGATCTCGACCGCGGTGTCTTCGCCGGCGTATTTCTTGTCCTGCGGCGGCGCGCCGAGCGAGCAGAAGTGGAAGATGCGGTTATTGCGACCGATGCGGATGCGGCCGTCGAGCACCACGTGGTTGCCGATCCAGCTGCCCTCCCCGATCTCGGCGCCGGCGCCGATCACGCAGTAGGGCCCGATGCTCACGCCCGCGCCGACGCGCGCGCCCTTGGCGACCAGCGCGCTCGGGTGGATCGATGCGGTCATGCGCCCTCGATCGCGCGCATCGAGCACAGGATGGTCGCCTCGGCCACCGTCTCGCCCGCCACGCGCGCGACGCAGCCGAAGCGGCTGATGCCGCGCAGGTGGCGCTCCAGGTGCACTTCGATCTCCAGCTGATCGCCGGGCACCACCGGTTTCTTGAAGCGCGCGTTGTCGATGCCGACGTAGTAGTAGACCGTCTTGTCGTCGGGCTTGGTGCCGCTGGTGCGGAACACCAGCACGCCGGCGGCCTGCGCCATCGCCTCGAGGATCAGCACGCCCGGCATGATCGGCCGGTGCGGAAAGTGGCCGGGGAAATAAGGCTCGTTGGCCGAGACGTTCTTCAGCGCCAGGATGCGCTTGCCGGGCTCGCACTCCTTGACGCGGTCGATCATCACCATCGGATAGCGCTGCGGCAGCAGCGCCAGCACTTCATGGATGTCCATTTCACTCATTGGTTTTCCCTTTGCGGCGCAGCGTGGCGGCGCCGCGCGCCCAGGCCTTGTTCTCATCGAACGGGTACACCCCGGTGTAGGTGCCCGGCTTCAGGATCGAGCGCGAAATCAGGGTGCCGGCGGAGACGTGCACGCGGTCGACGATTCTAAGGTGTCCGAGGATCACCGCCGCGCCGCCGATGGTGCAATGGCGGCCGATGTCGGCGCTGCCGGCGATTCCCGCGCAGCCCGCGATCGCCGTGTGCGCGCCGATGCGCACGTTGTGGCCGACCTGGATCTGGTTGTCGAGCTTGACGCCCTCCTCGATCACCGTGTCCTCCAGCGCGCCGCGGTCGATGGTGGTGTTGGCGCCGATCTCGACGTCGTCGCCGATGCGCACGCCGCCGACCTGCGGGATCTTGACCCACTGGCCGCCGTCGTCGGCGAAGCCGAAGCCATCGGCGCCGATTACCGCACCCGCATGAACGATGTTTCTTTTTCCGATAAAACATCCTGCGTAGACCACGACTCGCGGGTAGAGACAGCTGTCGTCGCCGATCGATGCGCCATCTCCCACTACGCAACCCGCGCCGATCGAGACGTTTTTCCCCAGCACCGCCGTTTTGGCGACGATTGCGGAAGGATGCACGCCGGGCGACTGCGTCATCACGGGGTTGAACAGCTGCGACAGGCGCGCGAAATAGGCATACGGGCGTTCGGTGACGATGCGCGGCAGCTTGCAGGCCTTCTCGTCGTCAGGGGCCACGATGACGGCGGCGGCGCGGGTAGCGGCGAGCTGCGCGCGGTACTTGCGGCTGGCATAGAAGCTGATCTGGCCGGGACCGGCGCCCTGCAGCGGGCCGACCGCAACGATCAGGATGCCGGGGTCGCCGGCGACGCGGCCGCCGAGCCGGGAGACGATTTGCCCGAGCGTGAGAGGCCCCGGCATGCCGTCACTTCGCCGGCGGCTTGCCTTCGAGCGCCTTGATCACCCGGTCGGTGATGTCGATGCGCGGGCTGGCGTAGACGGCATCCTGGAAGATGATGTCGTACTTCTCCTGCTCGGCGATCTGGCGGATGACGCGGTTGGCGTGGTCGATGACCTGCGCCAGTTCCTCGTTGCGCCGCTGGTTGCTGTCCTCGCGCAGCTCGCGCAGCTTGCGCTGGTAGTCGCGGTTGAGCTCGCCGAGGTCGCGCTCCCTGACGCGGCGCTGGCTCTCGTTCATGGCCACCGCGTTCTTCTCCAGCTCGACCTGCTGGCGCTTGAGCTGTTCTTCCAGTCGCGCGATCTCGTCCTCGCGTTTCTGGAATTCGGCCTTCAGCTTGGTCTGCGCGCGGATCGCCGGCGCCGAGTCGCGCAGCACGCGCTCGGTATTGACGAAGCCGATGCGATTGTTGGGCGACGCCTGCAGGGCCGGCTGGGCGAGCGCCGGCAGCGCCAATAGCGTGAGCGCGGCGGCGGCAAGGCGCAAGCAGGTCATCAAATCGTTCTCAGAAGTTGGTTCCGACGGTGAATTGTATCTTTTGCGTCTGGTCCTTGCTCCCGGGGTTGATCGGGTGGGCATAGGAGATCTTCAGCGGCCCGAAAGGCGACGACCAGTTGAATGCGAGGCCGGTCGAATAGCGCAGCGTATTGGGCTCGTAGGATTGGTGGAAGACTTGGCCGCCGTCGACGAACCAGGCCAGGCGCAGCGAGCGGTCCTGCGACGCGCCCGGCATCGGGAATTGCAGCTCGGCGCTGACGTCCAGCTTGCGGTCGCCGCCGATGACGTTGCCGGCGCTGTCGCGCGGGCCGAGGGAGAAGGAGCGGTAGCCGCGCACCGTGCCGGGACCGCCGCCGTAGAAGTTCTTGAAGAACGGCAGCGGCTTGTCGCCGAGCCCGCTGGCGTAGCCGATATCGCCGTAGAGCATCAACGTCAGGTCGCGCGTCATCGGGCGGAACCACTGGTGCTGGTAGACCAGGCGGTAGAACTGCAGATCGCCGCCCGACACTTCGCTGGTGGCGTTGATCACGGTGCCGGTATTGGTCTGGATCACGCTGTCGCGCGTGTCGCTGCGCCATCCCGCGGAGACGGTGGCGTAGGTGTAGGAGGTGCCGAAGGCCTTGGCGAAATTCAGGTAGGACTGGGCGCTGTTGGTGAACACGCCGAGGTCCACCGCTTCGGCCGCCAGGCCGACGTTGATCGCCGTCGTCTCCGAGGTCGGGAAGCCGTAGCGCACGCCGCCGCCGATTGAATCGGTGGTATAGGCGCCGGTCGCCAGACCGGACGCGTCTACTTTGCGGCGGTAGATGTCGAAGCCCTGGCTGACGCCGTCGACCGTGAAATAGGGGTCGACGTAGGACAGCGAGTAGACCTGGTTCACCGAACCGCTGCTGATGTTCAACGACACGTACTTGCCGGTGCCGAAGATATTCGATTGCGTCAGCGACGCCGACAGCAGGATGCGGTCGACGT
This sequence comes from Burkholderiales bacterium, assembly GCA_036394595.1. Taxonomy (GTDB): domain Bacteria; phylum Pseudomonadota; class Gammaproteobacteria; order Burkholderiales; family SG8-39; genus SCGC-AG-212-J23. The sequence continues at coordinate 4,416 of DASWEU010000212.1, forward strand.
TGGAGAAGCCCAGTCCCAGCAGCAGCGCGCCGGTCTGTTTTTCCTTGACGGTGTAGACCACGTCGACCTGGTCCGGGCGCCCTTCGACCGGCTGCGTGTCGACGGTGACGTCGCCGAAATACTGCGTGCGGTCGACGCGCCGCTTGGAGAGCTGGATCTTCGAGCCGTCGTAGTACGAGCCTTCGAGCTGGCGCATCTCGCGCCGCACCACCTCGTCGCGCGTGCGCGTATTGCCGGCGACATCGATGCGCCGCACGTAGACGCGCCGGCCCGGGTCGATGACGATGTTGAAGGTCACGGTGCGCTTTTCCTTGTCGACCGTCGGGATGGCGCTGGCGTTGGCGAAGGCGTAGCCGTCGTTGCCGAGTCGCTCGGAGATCGCCTTGGTGCTGGCCGACAGCTTTTCGCGCGAGAACACCTGGCCCGGCTTGAGCTGGATCAGCTTGGCCAGCTCCTCGCGCGGCACCAGCATCTGGCCCGACAGGTCGACGCCCGACACCGTGTACTTCTCGCCCTCGACGATGTTGACCGTGAGGTAGATGTCGTGCCGGTCCGGCGTGATCGACACCTGCGCCGACTCGATGTTGAAGTCGAGATAGCCCTGGTTCTGGTAGAAGGAGCGCAGCGCTTCGAGGTCGGTGGCCAGGCGCTCGCGCGAATAGCGGTCGTGCTTGGTATACCAGGTCATGAAGCCGGGGGTGCGCAGCACGAACTCGTCGAGCAGGCGGTCTTCGGAGAAATCCTTGGCGCCGACGATGTTGATGCCGCGGATGCGCGCCACGTCGCCCTCGTTGACCGCGATGTTGATGCCGACGCGGTTGCGTTCCAGCGGCGTGACGGTGGTCTGCACCTCGGCGCCATACAAGGCGCGCGACAGGTACTGGCGCTTGATCTCCTGCTCGGCCGCCTCCAGCACCGCACGCTCGAAGATGCGTCCCTCGGCCATGCCGAGCTCGCGCAGCGCCTTGCGTACGTTTTCGGCCTCGAATTCCTTGATGCCCGAGAGGTCGATCGAGGCGATGGCCGGACGCTCCTGCACGAACACCACCAGCACGCCGTTCTCGACCTCGAGGCGCACGTCCTGGAAGAAGCCGGTGGCGAACAGCGCGCGCAGCGCCTGCTGCGCTTTCTCCTCGTTCATGGTCTCGCCGACCTTGACCGTGAGATAGCTGAAGACCGTGCCGGGCTCAGTGCGCTGCAGCCCTTCGACGCGGATGTCCTTGATGGTGAACGGCGAGAAGGTCTGCGCGCCGGCCGACGCGGCGGCCGCAAGCAAAAGCGCGGCGAGCACCGCGGCAACGCAGTGGCGCTTCATCAACCGGTGAGGAGGCGATTTAGGTCGTTGTAGAAGGCAAATGCCATCATGACCAGCAGCAGCGCGAGGCCGAGGCGCTGCCCGAGCTCCATGGCGCGCTCGGATACCGGCCTGCCCTTCACGATCTCGATCGCATAGTACATGAGGTGTCCGCCATCGAGCAGCGGGATCGGCAGCAGGTTGAGCACGCCGAGGCTGATGCTGATGAGCGCAAGGAAAGTCAGGTAGGAAATCCAGCCCGCCTGCGCCGACTGGCCGGCGAAGTCGGCGATGGTCACCGGCCCCGACAGATGCCGCCACGACAGTTCGCCGATCAGCATGCGGCCGAGCATGCGCAGGCTGAACGCCGAAATATCCGCCGTCTTGGCGACCGCGCGCGACAGGCTGTCGAACAGGCCGTGCTGCACGCGGACGCTGAGTGCCTCCGCGTAGCCGGGAGGAACGCGCGGCGCCGCACCGATTCGCCCGATGCGCGTGTCGCCGCTCGCCACCGGATCGGGCGTGACCTCGAGCGCCTGCTCGCGGCCGTCGCGCTCCACCACCAGGCGCAGTGCCACCCCCGGCCGTGCACGGATCCTGCCGACCAGGTCCTCCCAGTTGGCCACGGCGATGCCATCGGCACGCAGCACGCGGTCGCCGGCCGCCAGGCCGGCGCGTTCCGCCGCGCCGCCGGCCACCAGCTGGCCGAGCACCGGTTCGAGCGGCGGCCGGTACAGCCTGAGCCCGATGCGCTCCAGCACGTCGCCTTCGATCTCCTCGGCCGGAAACGCGTGCAGGTCGAGCGGCGTCGCCTCGATATGGCCGCGTTCATCGATGATTTCCAGCTTCACCGGCTGGCGTTGCAGCGCTGCCTGCAGCACGCGCCAGCGCAACTCCTGCCAGGTCTCCAGGGCCTCGCCGTCGATGGCGCGCACGCGATCGCCGCCACGCAGCCCCGCGGCGGCGGCCAGGGTGCCGGGCGGCGGCGCGGCGATGACTGGCCGCGCTTCGGGCAGGCCATGCATGAAGAGCGCCGCATAAACAGCGATGGCGAACAGGAAATTGAACACCGGGCCGGCGACGACGATGAAGAAGCGCTTGCCGACGCCCTGGCGGTTGAACGCACGCGCCGCCTCGTGCGGCGCCACCGGCCCTTCGCGCTCGTCGAGCATCTTGACGTAGCCGCCGAAGGGGATGGCGGCGAGCGACCATTCAGTGCGGTCGGGACCGAGCCGCCAAGTGGCGAGCGGCCGGCCGAATCCCACCGAAAAGCGCAACACCTTCACCCGGCACAGGCGCGCGGCGAGATAGTGCCCGTACTCGTGCACCACGATCAGCACGCCGAGCGCAACGACGAACGCCAGCACGGTCTGCAGCAGGCTCATGCCGCCTGGGCCATCACCAGCGCGGCCGCGGTAGCGCGCGCCTTGCCATCGGCCGCCAGCACATCCGCCAGCCCGTTCACCGGGCCTGACGGCAGCTCGTTCATCGCCTCGCCGATCACCCGTGCAATGCCGGTGAAGCCGAGGCGGCCGGCGAGAAAGGCCTCGACGGCGACCTCATTGACAGCGTTCAGCGCCGCCGGCGCGCTGCCGCCGGCGCGCAGCGCGTCGTACGCGAGCCCGAGGCAGGGAAAGCGGGTCAGATCCGGTTTTTCAAAAGATAGATTTTTTATGGAAGTCAAATCGAGAACCTGCGCGCCGGAGTCGATGCGCTCCGGATAGGCGAGCGCGTGGGCGATGGGAACGCGCATGTCCGGGTTGGAAAGCTGCGCGATGACCGAGCCGTCGACGTACTCCACCATCGAATGCATGATGCTCTGCGGGTGGATCACCACTTCGATCGACTCGGGCGCAACGCCGAACAGCCAGTGCGCCTCGATTACCTCCAGCCCTTTGTTCATCATGGTGGCCGAGTCGACCGAGATCTTGCGCCCCATCACCCAGTTGGGATGCGCACAGGCCTGCTCGGGCGTGACGCGCTCCAGCGACTCGAGCGGCGCCGAGCGGAACGGGCCGCCCGAGGCGGTGAGCACTATCTTCCGCACCGCCTTCTTTTCGGAAAAACACTGGAAGATCGCGTTGTGCTCGCTGTCGACCGGCAGGATCTGCGCCCCGCTCTCGCGTGCCGCGCGCATGACCAGCGGCCCGGCCATCACCAGGCCTTCCTTGTTCGCCAGCAGCACGCGCTTGCCGGCCTTGACTGCCGCCAGCGTCGAAGCAAGGCCGGCGGCGCCGACGATGCCCGCCATGACCGTGGTGCAACGGGAATGCGAAACGACCTGCTCCAGCGCGGGCGTACCGAACAGCAGCTCGCTGCCGCATTCGGCGAAACGACGCTCCAGTGCCGCATCCGCCGCCAGGCCGGAGAGCACCGCATATTGCGGCCGGTGCGCGCGGCACAGCTCGAGCAGGCGCTCGGCCGAGCTGTTGGCAGTCAGCGCGAATAGCGCGAACCGGTCCGCATGGCGGGCGACCACGTCCAGCGTGCTGCGGCCGATCGAGCCGGTGGCGCCGAGCACGACGAGGCTCATGCCGCAGCCCGGGCCATCGGCAGCAGCAGCGCGGCGACGGGCAGGGCCGCGGTCATGCTGTCGATGCGATCGAGGATGCCGCCGTGCCCCGGCAGAAGGGCGCCGCTATCCTTGACGCCCGCCTGCCGCTTGGCGGCGGACTCGAACAGATCGCCGACGATGCTGATGGCCCCAAGCAACGCGGCAGCCGCGAGGTACGACCCCCAGGAAATGACGCCGGTCATGGTGCCGCAGATGATAGCCCAGGCGAGAGCGCCGGCCAGCCCTGCCGCCGCGCCTTCCCAGGTCTTGCCTGGGCTGATGGCGGGCGCAAGCTGGTGCCGGCCGAAGGCGCGGCCGGCGAAATACGCGGCGATATCGGCAATCCAGATCAGAACCAGGATCGCGAGCAGCAGGCGAGGCGGCAGCGTGACCACGGCGAGCGCGGTCGGAACGATCACCGCGATTCCTGCGGCGAGCAGCGCGGCGCGCTGGGTCGCTTTGACGCCGTACCAGAGCCACGCCGGCACCACCAGCGCCCAGAATCCGCCCGCCACCCAAAAGAGTTCGTCGCGGGGAACGGCGAGCAGCGCGCCGTAGATTGCTGCGGTCAGCAGGCCGTAGAGAATCGAAGTTCCCCTGCCGAGGCGACAAAGCCTGCCCCACTCCTGGCCGGCAAGCGCCGCCAGTGCCGCGACCACGGCGAGCAGCGCGAGCGGCGGCAGCAGGAACAGCGCAGCGAGCAGCCCGGCGATCAGCGCCACCGCGGTCACCACGCGTGCCGCGAGTGCTTCCTTCAGGCGACTTCGGCCCGCTTCGCCGCCTCGACCTGCTCGCTGGTGCGGCCGAAGCGCCGCTCGCGGCGGCGGTAGGAGGCGAGCGCCTCGTCGAGCGCCGCGGCGGCGAAATCGGGCCACAGGGTGTCGGTGAAATATAGCTCGCAGTAGGCCAGCTGCCAGAGGAGGAAGTTGCTGATGCGCTGCTCGCCGCCGGTGCGGATGAAGAGGTCGGGCTCCGGGGCGTAGCTCATGGCAAGGTGGGAGGCGAAGGCCTCTTCGCCAATTTCCTTCCCGGTGGATTTTATTTTGTTGATCGCCTGCAGGATGTCCCAACGGCCGCCATAGTTCGCGGCGATCGTCAGGGTCAGCCCCTTGTTCCCGGCGGTGAGCCGCTCGCCCTCCTCGATCAGCCGCTGGATCTTCGGATCGAAGCGGCGCGTATCGCCGATCACCTTCAGGCGCACGTCATTGCGATGCAGCTTCTCGACTTCGTTGGCTAGCGCGCTCTGGAACAGCTGCAGCAGCAGCGCCACCTCCTTCGCCGGGCGGCGCCAGTTCTCCGAGCTGAAGGCGAATAGCGTCAGGTAGCCGATGCCGCGCTCGGCGCAGGCGCGTACCGTTTCGCGCACCGCCTCGGCGCCGCTGCGGTGGCCGGCGATGCGCGGCAGGCGGCGCGCCCGCGCCCAGCGGCCATTGCCGTCCATGATGATGGCCACGTGCCGCGGCACGTCGCCGGGCGTCGGGAGCTGCCGGGTGCTGCTCTCGTCGCTCATACCGAGAGCAGCTCGGTTTCTTTCTGCTGCAGCAGCTTGTCGATTTCGGCGATGCGCCGGTCGGTGGCCTTCTGCACTTCGTCGAGCGCGCGGCGCTCGTCGTTTTCCGAGATTTCCTTCTGCTTCAGCGCTTCCTTGAGGTGGTGCATGGCGTCGCGCCGCAGGTTGCGCACGGCCACGCGCGCATTCTCCGCCTCGTGCTTTACCACTTTGATCATCTCCTTGCGCCGCTCCTCGGTCAGGGCCGGCATCGGCAGGCGGATGGTATCGCCGGCCGTATTGGGATTGAGCCCGAGGTCCGATTCGCGAATCGCCTTCTCCACCGTCGAAATCAGTTTTTTCTCGAAAGGCGTGACGCCGATGGTGCGCGAGTCAAGCAGGATGACCTTGGCCACCTGGTGGATGGGCGACGGCGTACCGTAGTAGTCGACCATGACGTGGTCGAGGATGCCGGTGTGCGCGCGGCCGGTGCGGACCTTGGCGAGGTCGCCCTTGAACGCCTCGACGCTCTTGTCCATCTTCTGCTCGGTGGTCTTCTTCAGATCGGCGATTACCATCGCGGCCTCCCGATACTGCGCATCATACGTGAACCAAAGTGCCCTCATCCTCGCCGAGGATGACGCGCCGCAGGGCATCCTTGCGGAAGATGTTGAACACGGCGATCGGCAGCTTCTGGTCGCGGCACAGCGTCAGCGCGGTGGCGTCCATCACCTTGAGCTTGAGCGTGATGGCCTCGTCGAAGCTGATGCGGGCGTAGCGCGTGGCGCTCGGATCGCGCTGCGGGTCGGCGGTATACACGCCGTCGACCTTGGTCGCCTTGATGACGATCTCGGCGCCGACTTCCGCGCCGCGCAGCGCCGCGGCGGTGTCGGTGGTGAAGAAGGGATTGCCGGTGCCGGCGGCGAAGATCACCACCCGTCCCTTCTCCAGGTGGCGTACCGCGCGTCGGCGGATGTAGGGCTCGCACACCGTCTGCATCGCGATCGCTGAGAGCACCCGCGTGGTGACGCCGTCCCGCTCCAGAGCGTCCTGGAAGGCCAGCGCGTTAATCACGG
>DASWEU010000213.1:0-32884 GCA_036394595.1 Burkholderiales bacterium
GGCGCCCGCCGGCGGCGGCGCCGTGCGCGAGGTGTGCGAGCTCGTGATGCGCGCCCAGGGCACGTTGAAGCGCGCGCTGCGCGGCACCCTCGCATGAGGTTCTCCTCCGCACGCGTATTTCCGCTCGCGCTGATGTTCGCGCTCGCGCTGCTGACCTTCTACCTGGAGCGCGCGGTGCGGGTGGACGAGCAGCACCCGTCGCTGCGGCGCCACGACCCGGATTATCTGCTGCACAACTTCACCACCACCACCTACGACCGCGCCGGCGCGGCGCAGGCAGTGCTGTCGGCCGAGAAGATGGTGCACTATCCGGACGACGACTCGACCGAGCTCACCGCGCCGCGCATGGTGCAGTCGCGCGCGCCAGGGGCGCGCTTTACCGTCACCGCCGACCGCGGCGTGCTCTCCGCCGGCGGCGACGAGATCTTCCTCTATGGCAACGTGGTGCTGGTGCGCGAGGCCGACGCGCTGCGGCCGCGCACGCGCGTCACCACCAGCTTCCTGCACGTGCTGCAGGAGCGCTCGCTCGCGCGCACCGACGAGCCGGTGGCGATCGACGAGGAGCATCGCGCCATCACCGGCCGCGGCATGGAATTCAACAACGAGACCAGCGAGTTCCTGCTGCACAACGACGTGCGCGTGCGCATCGAGCCGGGCGGGTCGAAATGAGGCGCCGCGCCGCTGGCGCGGCCCTCGCCGCTTTTTCGCTGCTGGCGACCGGCGCGGGCGCGGAGACCTCCGACCGCGAGAAGCCGACGCAGATCGAGGCCAACCGCATGAGCGCCGACGACGTGCGCCGGCTCAATATCTTCGAAGGCAACGTGGTGCTGACGCGCGGCACGATCAGCGTGCGCGCCGAGCGCATCGTGGTGCGCCAGGACGCCGACGGCTACCAGTTCGCCACTGCCACCGGTACGCCGGTGCGCCTGCGCCAGCGCCAGGACCCGAAGCCGCCCCAGACCGAGGGCGTGTGGATGGACGGCGAGGCGCTGCGCATCGAGATCGACGACCGCAACGGCAAGATCGAAATGTTCGAGCAGGCGCGCGTGCGGCGTGGCGGCGACGAAGTGGCGGGCAGCTATATTTTCGTCGACCAGCGTTCGGACTTTTTCACCGTGAAATCGGACGGCAACGCCGACCAGCCGTCGGGCGAGGGCCGGGTGCGCGCGGTGCTGCAGCCCAAGCCGCAGGCGGTGGAGCCGAGGCCCGCGCCCACCGGCGGCGCCAAATGAGCCAGCTGCGCTCCCAGCAGCTGCGCAAGCGCTACCAGTCGCGCACCGTGGTGCAGGACGTGTCGCTCGACGTCTCGAGCGGCGAGGTGGTCGGCCTGCTCGGGCCCAACGGCGCCGGCAAGACCACCTGCTTCTACATGATCGTCGGCCTGATTCCGGCGGACGCGGGCAGCATCCACCTCGACGCGCGCGAGCTGACCCACCTGCCGATCCACCGCCGCGCGCGCCTCGGCATCTCCTACCTGCCGCAGGAGAATTCGGTGTTCCGCCGCCTGACGGTGGAGGAGAACGTGCAGGCGATCCTCGAGCTGCAGGGGCTCGAGCCCGAGGCGATCGAGGCGCGCCTCGGCGAGCTGCTGAAGGACCTCAACATCGCCCATCTGCGCAAGCACCCCGCGTTGTCGCTTTCCGGCGGCGAGCGCCGGCGCCTCGAGATCGCGCGCGCGCTCGGCACGCGCCCCACCTTCATCCTGCTCGACGAGCCCTTCGCCGGCGTCGACCCGATCGCCGTGCTCGACATCCAGCGCATCATCCGCTTCCTCAAGGAGCGCGGCATCGGCGTGCTGATCACCGACCACAACGTGCGCGAGACGCTCGGCATCTGCGACCGCGCCTACATCATCAACGAGGGCGCGGTGCTCGCCTCCGGCCACCCGGAAGAGATTGTCTATAATGACAGCGTGCGCCGCGTATACCTCGGCGAGAACTTCCGGATGTAACCCCTGAAGCCGTCCCTGCAGTTCCGCCTCTCGCAGCATCTGACCCTCACGCCGCAGCTGCAGCAGTCGATCCGGCTGCTGCAGCTCTCGACGGTGGAGCTCGACCAGGAAATCGACCGCCTGCTGATGGAGAACCCGGCGCTCGAGCGCGAGGACGCCAACGACGGCGAGGCGGCGCCGCGCCCCTCCCCCAAGGAAGAAATTTCCGCCAAGGGCGAAGGCGAGTCCGCGCCGCAGGAGGCCGAGTGGTCCGGCGAAGTCGCCTCGAACTGGCGCGGCCCCGATGCCGAGGACGAGGACGGTGACCGCGGCTTTTCCTCGCCCGACCTGCCGACGCTGCGCGATCACCTGCGCACGCAGTTGTCGCTCGTCAATGTCGATGACCGCGACCGCGCCTTCGTCGCGCTGCTGATCGATGCGCTCGACGAGGACGGCTACCTGACGCAGCCGCTGGAGGAAATCTCGGCCATGCTCGGCGCGGAATCCGAAGCGGGCATGGAAGAGCTCGGCATCGCGCTGCGCCACCTGCAGAACCTGGAGCCCGCCGGCGTCGGCGCGCGCTCCCCGGCCGAATGCCTGTGTCTGCAGTTGCGCGCGACGCCCAAGGACGCGGTGCGCGATCTGGCGCTGGTGATCGCGGAAAAACATCTGCAGCTCCTTGCCGCGCGCGACTACACGCGCCTGCGCAGCGCAACCGGCGCCGGCGACGACACGCTGCGCGCCGCGCAGCAGATGATCCTGGCACTCAACCCGCGCCCGGGCGCCGCCTTTGCCCGCCTCGAGGCGCGCTACGTGGTGCCGGACGTGATCGTGAAGAAGTCGCGCGGCGCCTGGCGCGCCAGCCTCAATCCCGACGCCATGCCGCGCCTGCGCATCAACCGCTTGTACGCGGAGCTCGCCGCCGGCAGCCGCAGGGCTGCCGGCGGGCTCTCCTCGCAGCTGCAGGAGGCGCGCTGGCTGATCAAGAACGTGCAGCAGCGCTTCGACACCATCCTGCGCGTGTCGCAGGCGATCGTCGAGCGCCAGCGGCATTTCCTCGAGCACGGCGAAGTGGCGATGCGGCCGCTGGTGCTGCGCGAGATCGCCGAGACGCTCGGCCTGCACGAGAGCACCATCTCGCGCGTCACGACGCAGAAGTTCATGGCCACGCCGCGCGGCACCTACGAGCTGAAGTACTTTTTCGGCAGCCACGTCGCTACCGAGGCGGGCGGCGCCGCTTCCTCCACCGCCATCCGCGCCCTGATCAAGCAGCTGGTCAGCGCCGAGAATCCGCGCGCGCCGCTGTCGGACTCGCGCATCGCGCAGGTGCTCGGCGAGCAGGGCATCGTGGTGGCGCGACGCACGATCGCCAAGTACCGGGAATCGCTGCAGATCCCGCCGGTCAACCAGAGAAAGGCGCTTTGAAGCGGCGTATAATCCGCGACCCGCAATGAGCCTCATTGCCAAGCTGCTCGCCCCCTCTCACGTCGTCGCCGACCTGCCGGCGTCGAGCAAGAAACGCCTGTTCGAGCAGGCGGGCCTGCTGTTCGAGAACCACGATGCCATCGCGCGCAGCCTGGTGTTCGACAGCCTGTTCGCGCGCGAGAAGCTCGGTTCCACCGGCCTCGGCCAAGGCGTCGCCATTCCCCACGGCCGCATCAAGAATCTGAAGGAGGCGCTGGGCGCCTTCCTGCGCCTGGCGCAGCCGGTGCCCTTCGACGCGCCAGACGCTCAGCCGGTGCGGCTCGCGTTCGTGCTGCTGGTGCCGGAAAAGGCCACCGAGAAGCACCTGCAGCTGCTCTCGGAGCTGGCGCAGATGTTTTCCGACAAGGCGTTGCGCGAGGCCCTGCTCGGGGCGCCCGACGCCGCCACGCTGCACCATCTCGTCACCGAGTGGCAACCGGATGCATCAGGTCAGCGTCGCGCGGCTGCATGAGGACAACCGCGAGGCGCTCGCCCTCGCCTGGGTTGCCGGGCGCGACGGCGACACCGCGGTGCGCCGCGAAGCGGCCGCGTCCGCATCGCTGATCGGCCACCTCAACCTCACCCACCCCAACAGCATCCAGGTCGCCGGCGCTGGCGAGGCCGCCGCGCTGGCCGGTCTGGCGGCGCGCCTGTTTGACTCCCGCCCGGCCGCGGTGATCGTCGCCGACGGCGTCGTACCGCCGACGGCGCTCATCGAGGCCGCCGCCGCCGCTCGCACGCCGCTCTTTACCTCGCCGCTCGCGGCGCCGCGCGTGATCGAGAAGCTCTCGCGCTACCTCGCCAAGGCGCTCGCCGAATCGGTCGAACGCCACGGCGTGTTCATGGATGTGCTCGGCCTCGGCGTGCTGATCACCGGCGAATCGGGCGTCGGCAAAAGCGAGCTCGGGCTCGAGCTGATCAGCCGCGGCCACGGGCTGGTGGCCGACGACGTCGTCGCCGTCTCGCGCATCGCCGCCAACACGCTCGAGGGCCGCTGCCCGCCGATGCTGCAGGACTTCATCGAGGTGCGCGGCCTGGGGCTGCTCAATATCCGCACCATCTTCGGCGAGACCGCGGTGCGCCGGAAGATGAAGCTGCGCCTGATCGCGCATCTCGAGCGGCCCAAGCCCGGCGGGTACGATCCCGCCGCGCGCCTGCCGCTCGCCGAGCTGTCGGAGGAGATCCTCGGCGTCACCGTGCGCCGGGTGACCGTGCCGGTGGCTGCCGGGCGCAATCTCGCGGTACTGGTCGAGGCGGCGGTGAGAAACGAGATCCTCAAGCTGCGTGGCATCGATTCGACCGCGGAGTTCCTCGCCCGCCAGAAGAAACAGATGGACCAGGAGCAATAGTGCGACGCCACTTGCCGGCATGCAGCTCATCCTAGTCAGCGGCCTGTCGGGTTCGGGCAAGAGCATCGCGCTGCATGTGCTGGAGGACGCCGGCTACTACTGCGTCGACAACCTGCCCGGCACGCTGCTCTCGCAGGTGGTGGAGCTGCTGAAGGCGGAGCGCCTGGCGGTCAGTGTCGACGCGCGCAGCGTCGCGGTCGGCGAGCTGCCGGCCGCCATCGCCCGGCTGCGCGAGCGCGGCGTCGATTGCCGCGTGCTCTACCTCGAGGCCAACGCCGCCACCCTGCTGCGGCGCTTTTCGGAAACCCGCCGCAGCCATCCGCTCACCGGCAGCGGCGTCACGCTATCGGAGGCGATCGAGCAGGAGCGGCGCCTGCTCGCCGGGGTCGCCGATCTCGGGCACCGCATCGACACCAGCGAGCTCGAGCCGCGCGCGCTGCAGAACTGGATTCGCGACCTGCTCGGGCTGCAGGCGGGCGCATTGACGATCCTGTTCCAGTCCTTCGCCTACCGTGACGGCATCCCGCTCGACGCCGACTGGGTGCTCGACTGCCGCATGCTGCCCAACCCGCATTACCAGCCGAAGCTGCGGGCACTGACCGGGCGCGATGCGCCGGTGATCGAATTCCTGCAGCGGGATCCCGCTGCGCAGCACTGGCTGGAGGACGTGCGGGTGCTGCTGGCGCGCTGGCTGCCCGAGATCGTGCGCGAGAACCGCAGCTACGTCACGGTCGCCATCGGCTGCACCGGCGGGCGCCACCGCTCGGTCTATCTGGCGGAGCGGCTCGCCGCCGCGTTCCATGCCGACTGGCGCGTGCTGGTGCGCCACCGCGGCCTCGCCAAGGGCGACGCGCAATAGCCGAGCGGCCTCAGCTTCTGGACCACCTGCCGCTTTTCCCGCTGCACACCGTTCTGTTTCCCGGCGGCCGGCTGCCGCTGCGCATCTTCGAGACGCGCTACATGGATATGGCCAAGGCCTGCCTGAAGGACGGCTCGCCCTTCGGCGTCTGCCTGATCCGCGAAGGCACCGAGGTCGGCGCGGCGGCGACGCCCGCCAGCGTTGGCACGCTCGCGCGCATCGAGAAATGGGACATGCCGCAGCTCGGCTTGCTGGAGATCGTCGCACGCGGCGGCGAGCGCTTCCGTATTCTGGAGCGGCGGATCGAAAGGGACGGCCTGGCGCGCGCGCAGGTCGAGCTGCTCGCGCCAGAAGCCGATCCCTCGCCGCTCGGTAGTTTCGCCTGGTGCAACCAGCTGATGGAAATGGCGCCGATTCCGCTCGAACTCCGACAGGAGCTGCTCGAACTGGACGACGCCGCTGCGCGCGTGGCGCTGCTCAAGTCCCGGCTGCAAGGCGTTCGAGGACTCTCTTGACCGGCGTCGGCACCGCCGCCGCTACTGCATCCGCGACATCGATCCACAGGCACCCCGGCGCTGCAGTGCCTGGTTGCTTCTTTTTCAATTCGCAAAGAAGCGGACGGACCCGCAGGCGGAAATGGGTGAAGCCGTGCTCGATCGTCGGCAACACGCGCGGCTTTGCCGTCCGGTAAAGGCGCGTTTCGGGAAAAGTCCACAGGCCGCCCCAGACGCCCTTGCCGGGCCGGCGCTCGAGCAGCACTTCCGCGCCGCGGAGGAAGATGTACCAAGTCGTTTTTATCAATGGAATCACTTTCTTCGGCCGCGGCGCCGGCAACTCGGCGATGCGATCCTCCTTTCTCGCCACGCATGCCGCGCGCACCGGGCAGCGCTCGCAGCGCGGCTGCTTTCGCACGCACACCGTGGCGCCGAGATCCATCAGCGCCTGCGTGTAGGCCTCGATGCTTTTCTTGGGGAGAAGGCTCTCCGCCTTTTTCCACAACTGCGATTCTTCTGAAAGATCAAACTGCCGGGCCAGCACGCGCTTGACGTTGCCGTCGAGGATCGCCGCGCGCTTGCCGAAAGCGAATACGGCGATCGCTGCGGCCGTGGAACGCCCCACGCCTGGAAGTCCTTGAATTTTTTCCGGGGTTCTTGGAAATCCTTTCGAGGCGAGTTCTTTGGCCGCGGCGTGCAAATTCCGGCCTCGGGCGTAGTAGCCCAGCCCGCTCCACAGGCGCAGCACGTCGTCCTCGGAGGCCGCCGCCAGCGCCTTCACGTCGGGGTACTTCGCCAGGAAACGCTCGTAATAGGGGATGACCGCCGCCACCTGCGTCTGCTGCAGCATGACCTCCGAGAGCCAGACCCGGTAGGGATCGCGCGTGCCCTGCCAGGGCAGCCCGTGGCGGCCATGCCGGCGCTGCCAGGCGATCAATGCACTTGCGAATGGCGACACAACCGGATTCTAATTGGCCATGCTGGCGTTCATCCTGCGGCGACTGGGCCAGGCGGTGCTGGTGATGTTCACGGTCGGCCTGATCGCCTTCTCGCTGTTTCGCTTCGTCGGCGACCCGGTGGTGTTCATGCTGGGGCAAGACGCCACCGACGAGCAGCGGCGGCAGATTACGCGCGACCTCGGTCTCGACCGGCCGTTCTACGTGCAGTACGGGAGCTTCCTCGCCAACGCGGTGCGCGGCGAATTCGGCCTCAGCCTGCGCCAGGTGCAGCCGGTCTCGCAGCTGATCCGCGACCGGCTGCCGGCGACGCTCGAGCTCTCTTTCGTCGCGGCGCTGTTCGCGCTCCTCGCCGGCATCCCGATGGGCGTCTACACGGCGTTGCACCGCAGCTCGGCCCTGTCGCAGGCGATGCTCGCGGTCTCGCTCGTCGGCGTGTCGCTGCCGACCTTTCTCATCGGCATCCTGCTGATCCTGGTGTTCGCCGTGCAGCTCGGCTGGCTGCCCTCCTTCGGCCGCGGCGACACGGTGGCGCTCGGCTGGTGGTCGACGGGCTTCCTCACCGCCTCGGGCCTCAAGGCGCTGATCCTGCCCGCCATCACGCTCGGCCTGTTCCAGATGACGCTGATCCAGCGCTTGGTGCGCGCCGAGATGCTGGAAGTGCTGCGCACCGACTACATCCGCTTCGCGCGCGCCCGCGGCCTGACCGACCGCGCGGTGCATTTCGGCCACGCCCTGAGGAACACGCTGGTGCCGGTGATCACCATCACCGGCCTGCAGCTGGGCGCAATCATCGCCTTCGCCATCATCACCGAGACGGTGTTCCAGTGGCCCGGCATGGGCCTTCTATTCATCCAGGCGGTGACCTTCGCCGACGTCCCGGTGATGGCGGCCTACCTCTGCCTGATCGGATTATTTTTCGTCCTCATCAATCTGGCGGTCGACCTGCTCTACTATGCGGTCGACCCACGCCTGAGGCTCCAGCCCCTGTGACCACCCCCGTCGACCACATCCGCCGCTACCACGCCGAGCTGACCCAGATCCGGCGCGATCTGCACGCCCACCCCGAACTCGCCTTCGAGGAGAACCGCACCTCGACCAAGGTCGCCGACTACCTGAAGAAGCTCGGCCTCGAAGTGCACACCGGACTCGCCAAAACCGGCGTGGTGGGAATTGTTAAGGGAAAAAAGAGCACCAGCGGCAAGGGCGTCGCGCTGCGCGCCGACATGGACTGCCTGCCGATGCACGAAGCCAACAGCTTTGCGCACAAGTCCACCAACGCCGGTCGCATGCACGCCTGCGGCCACGACGGGCACACCACCATGCTGCTCGGCACTGCGCGCTATCTCGCCGAGACGCGCAATTTCGACGGCACCGCCTACCTCATCTTCCAGCCGGCCGAGGAAGGCGGCGGCGGCGGCGAGAAGATGGTGCAGGAAGGCCTGTTCGAGCGCTTCCCGGCCAACACGGTGTACGCCGTGCACAACTGGCCGGGCCTGCCGCCCGGCAAGATGGCCGTTGGCGCCGGACCGATGATGGCGGCGACCGATGAGATCCAGATCGCCGTGCGCGGCAAGGGCGGCCACGCCGCGCTGCCGCATCTCGCCGTCGACCCGGTGGTGATGACCGCGCACATCCTGACGGCGCTGCAGACCATCGCCAGCCGCAACGTCGAGCCGATCGACGCGGTGGTGGTGAGCGTCTGCTCGATGCAGACCAGCCAGCTCGGCGCCTTCAACGTCATCCCGGATGCGGTGCAGCTGATCGGCACCGTGCGCAGCTTCCGCCCGGAGACGCGCGCCCTCGCCGAGAAGCGCATCCGCGAGCTGGTGCAGGGCATCGCCGCGGCCTTCGGCGGCAGTGCCGAGGTCGAGTACAAGCGCGGCTACCCGCCCACCGTCAACAGCGCCGCCGAGGCCGAATTCGCTGCGCGCGTCGGCGACCGCATCTTCGGGCCCGACAGCGTGGTGCGCGACCCCGACCCGACCATGGGTGGCGAGGATTTCTCCTACATGCTGCAGGCGCGTCCGGGGGCCTACGTGTTCCTCGGCCAAGGCGGGCTCGCCAGCGGCTGCATGCTGCACAATCCGCACTACGATTTCAACGACGAGGTGATCCCGCTCGGCGCGGGCTATCTCGCCGCGCTGGTGGAAGAGTCGCTGCCGCTCAAATAGAGGAGGGTCTGGTGAAAAAGCTCCTGTTTGCGATGCTGGTATTGATCAGTTTTCCCGTCAACGCAGTCACCCTGCGATGGGCAGCGCAAAACGACATCCTGACGCTGGACCCGCATTCGCAGAACCACGCCACCACGCATTCCATCCTGCAGTACACCTACGAAGGGCTCACCCGCTATACGCGGGACTACAAGATCGAGCCCAGCCTGGCGGTGTCGTGGAAGGAGATCTCGCCGACGCAATGGCGCTTCAACCTGAGGAAGGGCGTCAAGTTCCACGACGGCTCGCCGTTTAGCGCCGACGACGTGGTGTTCTCCTTCGGCCGCATCAAGCAGCCGCAGGGCACCAACCAGGTCTATGTCACCGGCATCACCGAGGTGAAGAAGATCGACGACTACACCGTCGACCTGATCCTCGGCGGGCCGACGCCGATCCTGCTGCGCAACATTGTCGATTTCCGCATCATGAGCATGTCCTGGTCGGAGAAGAACCGCTCGCAGAACATCCAGGACTACGCCAAGAAGGAAGAAACCTACGCCTCGCGCAACACCAACGGCACCGGGCCTTACATCCTCAAGTCCTGGGAGCCCGACAAGCGCATCGTGCTCGCCATCAACAAGGATTGGTGGGGCAAGGTGGACGGCAACGTCACCGATGTCATCTATACGCCGATCAAGTCCGACCAGACGCGCGTCTCGGCGCTGCTGTCGGGCGAAGTCGACCTGGTGACCGACCTGCCGACGCAGGACGTCGACCGGCTGCGCAAGACGCCCAAGCTCAAGATCCTCGACGGCATCGAGGTGCGCACCATCTTCATCGGCCTCGACCAGCACAACGACGAGCTCAAGTACGCGAGCGTCAAGGGCGCGAACCCCTTCAAGGACGTGCGCGTGCGCCGCGCGCTCAATATGGCGGTCGATCGCGAGGCGATCCGCAGGGTCACCATGGGCGGGCTGTCGGTGCCGGCGGGCATCATGGTGGCGCCGGGCGTGCACGGCTACACGAAGCAGCTCGACCAGGTCACCAAGTACGACATCGCCGGCGCGAAGAAGCTGCTGACCGAGGCGGGTTATCCGAACGGCTTCGAGTTCACGCTCGACTGCCCGAACAACCGCTACGTCAACGACGAGAAGGTCTGCCAGGCGCTGGTCTCGATGTGGGCCAAGGCCGGCCTTCGCGTCAAGCTGAACGCCATCCCCTTCGCCAACTACATCCCGAAAATCCTCAATTTCGACACCAGCGCCTACATGCTGGGCTGGGGCGTGGCCACCTTCGACGCGCTCTACACGCTGCAGTCGCTGGTGCGCACCAAGACCACGGGCGCCGACGGCAGCTTCAACCTCGGGCGCATCAGCGACCTGAAGCTCGACAACACCATCGACGCCATCAAGATCGCCACCGACCCGAAGGCGCGCGACGCACTGCTCAAGGAAGGGCTGGAAAAAACGCGCGACATGGCCTACTACGTGCCGCTGCACCACCAGTTGCGCCCCTGGGCGATGAAGCAGAACGTCAGCATCTCCTATAGCCCGGATGACCGCCCGCAGGCCCGCTTCGCCGCAGTGAAGTGAGGTCTCGGCGAACCTGGGGAAGGTATTCGGCAAGCCTCGGGTGATATTCCGGCGGGCCTGGGACCATGACCTGGCGTGGAGCTTCCGCCGCTCGCCGGTCACCGTCGCCGCCGCCGCGCTGACGCTCGCCTGCGTCGCCGGCGCGCTCGCCGCACCCTGGATCGCGCCGCAGGACCCGTTCAATCTCGCGTCACTGGATCTCAACGAAGCGTTCATCCCGCCGCTGTGGGATGAGGCGGGCCGCTTCCACTATCCCCTTGGCACCGATAACCAGGGGCGCGACGTGCTCTCCACCATCCTGCACGGCGCGCGCCTGTCGCTGGCGGTGGGCTTCGCCGCCGTGCTGTTGGCGCTGTTTCTCGGCGTGTCGCTCGGCCTCGTCGCTGGCTACTTCGGCGGCCGCGTCGATGCGCTCATCATGCGCGTCGCCGACGTGCAGCTCTCGTTCCCCGCCATTCTCATCGCCCTGCTGATCGACGGCGTGGCGCGCGTCGCGCTGCCCGCCGACCGCCATGACGACATCGCCATCCCGGTGCTGGTGCTCGCCATCGGCGTGGCCGGCTGGGTGCAGTACGCGCGCACGGTGCGCGGCTCGACGCTGGTCGAGAAGAACAAGGAGTACGTGCAGGCGGCGCGCGTCATCGGCCGGCGGCCGCTCGCCATCCTTGTCTCGCACGTATTGCCCAACGTCATGGGTCCGGTGCTGGTCATCGCCACCATCCACATCGCCACCGCCATCATCACCGAGGCGACGCTCTCCTTCCTCGGCGTCGGCGTGCCGCCGACGCGCCCCTCGCTCGGCACCCTGATCCGCGTCGGCAACGACTTCCTGTTCTCCGGCCAGTGGTGGATCACGGTGTTCCCGGGCGCGGCGCTGGTGATCCTGGTGCTGTCGGTCAACCTGCTCGGCGACTGGCTGCGCGACGCGATCAATCCCAAGCTCAGATGATTCTGGAAGTAAAAGAGTTGAGAGTTGAATTCCCCACCCGGCGCGCGAACCTCATCGCCATCGACAGCGTGTCCTTCGCGGTGGCTCCGGGCGAAGTGCTGGGCGTGGTGGGCGAATCCGGCGCCGGCAAATCAGTTACCGGCCTCGCCATCATCGGCCTGCTCGAGCCGCCCGGCCGCATCGCCGGCGGCGAGGTTCGGCTCGAAGGCGAGCGCATCGACGACCTGCCGCCGGAGCGCCTGCGCCGCATACGCGGCCGCCGCGTCGGCATGGTGTTCCAGGATCCACTCACCTCGCTCAACCCCCTCTACAGCATCGGCCGGCAGCTCGAGGAGACCATCAGCACGCACCTCGATCTTTCTCCAATGGCATGCCGTGAACGAGCCTTGAGCTTGTTGAAGGAAGTCGGCATCCCGGCGCCGGAAGCGCGCCTGCACCACTACCCGCACCAGTTCTCCGGCGGCATGCGCCAGCGCGTGGTGATCGCGCTTGCCATCGCCGCCGAGCCAGTGCTGCTGATCGCCGACGAGCCGACCACGGCGCTTGACGTCTCGATCCAGGCGCAAATCATCTCGCTGCTCAAGCGCCTGGCGAAGGATCGCGGCACGGCGGTGATCCTGATCACCCACGATATGGGCGTAATTGCCGAAACCGCGGACCGCGTGGCGGTGATGTACGCCGGGCGCATCGTCGAGATCGGGCCGGTGCGCGAGGTGATCCACGCGCCGCAGCACCCCTACACGGCCGGATTGATGGGCTCCATTCCGAAAATCAGCGCCGCCCGGAAAAAACTGGTGCAGATCGATGGCGCGATGCCGCGGCTCAATGCCATCCCGTCCGGTTGCGCCTTCCATCCGCGCTGCCCGCGGCGCTTCGCGCGCTGCGAGCTCGAGCGCCCCGAATTGCTCTCGGCGGGCGCGAGCCGCGCCGCCTGCTGGCTGCATGCAGGTAGGTAAAAGTCCCTTGCTTAGCCTGCACTTGGTCAGTCGCGACTTCGACGTCTCGCGCCCCTGGCTCGAGCGGGTGATCGAAGGCGAGCCGCGCCGCAATCTGCGCGCGGTCGACCGGGTCAGCGTCGACGTGCAGCGCGGCGAGACGCTGGCGCTGGTGGGCGAATCGGGCTGCGGCAAATCGACTGTCGCCCGCCTGATCGTCGGGCTGTACGCGCCGAGCGAGGGGCGCGTCGAGTTCGGCGGCGGCCGCATGCAGATGATCTTCCAGGACCCCTATGCCAGCCTCAACCCGCGCTGGCGGGTGAAGAAGATCGTCGCTGAACCGATTCTGTTCCTAAAAATCATTCCAAAAAAAGAAACCCAGGGCAGAGTTGCCGAATTGCTCACCCAGGTAGGCCTCGCGCCGGAGGACGGCGAGAAATACCCGCACGAGTTCTCCGGCGGCCAGCGCCAGCGCATCTCGATCGCGCGCGCGCTCGCCGGCGAGCCCGACCTGCTGGTGTGCGACGAGCCGACTTCAGCGCTCGACGTTTCGGTGCAGGCGCAGATCCTCAACCTGATGAGCGAGCTGCAGCGCCGGCTCGGCCTCACCTACGTCTTCATCTCGCACAACCTGGCGGTGGTGTCGCAGGTGGCCGACCGCGTGGGCGTGATGTACCTCGGGCGACTGGTCGAGCTGGCAGCCGCGGCCGAGCTCTTCACCCGCCCGCGCCACCCCTACACCCGCATGCTGCTCGACGCCGTGCCCGACCTGCAGATGTCCGGCAAGCCGCGCACGCCGGTGGCCGGCGAGGTGCCCAACCCGCTCGCGCCGCCGCCGGGCTGCACTTTCCATCCGCGCTGCCCGCACGCCAACGAGCGCTGCCGCCGCGAAGTGCCGCAGACGATCAACGCCGTGGCCTGCCACGCCGTCGAAGAAGGAAGAATCTAGCGGCGGTTTCTGACGCCGAAGGGCACGTGCCCCGCGGGCACGTGGGCGCGCGCCGAGTCGACGTGGCCGTGCTGGTCGTCGAAGAAGAAATCCGGCGCGAAGGACTTGAGGAACTCGCCCTTGTCGAGGCCGCCGAGGAACATCGCCTCGTCCACCGTGATGTTCCAGTCCATCAGCGTCCTCACCGCCCGCTCATGTGCCGGGGCGCTTCGGGCAGTGACCAGGGCAGTGCGAATTCTCATCGGCAGGTTCTTTTCCGCCTGCAATCGATGCAGCGCCTCCAGCAGCGGCTTGAACGGGCCCGGCGGCAGCGGCTTGTGCGCGTGCGTGGTTTCATGGCGCGTAAAGGCCTCCAGCCCGTCGCGCTGGTAGACGCGCTCGGCCTCATCGGAGAACAGCACCGCGTCGCCGTCGAAGGCGATGCGCACCTCGTCGGCGTGGCGGCTCGCCGCCTGCGTCGACTCCGGGTAGACGCGCGCCGCCGGGATCTTGGCTTCCAGCGCGCCCATCACGTCCGCTTCGTTGGCTGACAGGAAAAGGTTCGCCTTCAGCGGATCGAGGTAATGGTAGGGACTGCGACCGCGCGTGAAGACGCCGCGCTCCAGGTTCAACCCTTCGCTTTTGGCCGAATTGAAGACGCGCAGCCCGGACACCGGGTCGTTCTTCGACAGGACCACAACTTCGACCAGCTGCGCCTTCGGCGTGTTGAACGCCAGCAGCTTCTTTACCAGCGGGAAGGCCACTCCGGGGCGCGCCGGCACGTCGAGGCGCGCGTACTGCAGCGCGATGTACGCGCCCTCGCCGTCGCGCTCGAACACCCGGTTCTCCTCCTCGAAATCGAACAGCGCCCGCGAGGAGATCGCGACCACCAACTTGCCTTCGACCGAATACGGCATTGCTTCTCCCTCGGCAAGATTATGCGCTCTCCATTTGGTAATTCCGCCCCGAAATACCCGTTATCAGGCGGCGGGATTGCCTGCCGCAGCATTTGCACCTAAATTCGTCAGCGGTGCATGCCATCCGATCGATTCAGAGCGTCACGCTGGGCGTCGCTTCGCTCGAGCGTGCGGCGCGCTTCTACACCGAGGTCTGGGGATTGACCATCGCTGGCCGCGAAGGCGGGATGATCTACCTTCGCGCCAGCGGCCCCGCGCCTTACGTATTGGCGCTGAGCGAGGCACCCCGCCGCGAGCTGATCGACGTGGCTTTCGATTGCGGATCGGACGGAGTCCTGAACGAGGTCCATCGCTCGCTCAAGAGCGCCGGCTTGGAGATCGTCTCGCTGCCTCACCGCCTGCGCTCGCCGGGCGGCGGACAGGGTCTGTCGTTTCGCGACGCCGAGGGCAGGACTTTCAGCCTGGTCGCCGGTGCCGCGCCGGGCCGACCCGATTCGCCTGTGCCGGATCGCCCCGTCAAACTAGCGCATGTCGTGCTCAATGCCATGGACGCCGAGCGCAGCAGCGATCTGTTCCTCCGCCGGCTCGGTTTCCGGCTCAGTGACCAGACCGGCATGATCCACTTCCTTCGCTGCAATGCCGACCATCACTCGATCGCGTTCGCCCGCACCGGCAACACGTCGGTGAACCATATCGCGTTCGAGATGCCGAGCTGGGACGGACTGATGCGCGGCGCCGGTCGCGTCAAGCAGGCGGGGCATGCGCTGGAATGGGGGCTCGGCCGCCACGGCCCGGGTCGCAACGTGTTTGCCTATTTCCTCGACCCGGACGAATTTGCGATCGAATACACCACGGAAGTCCAGCAGATCGACGAAGCGACGCACCGCGCCGGCACGCCCGCCGATTGGCACCGCCCGGGGAACCTCGACGCCTGGGGATTCGCCGACCCCCCCAGCGAGCGCATCCGGCGCGCCATGCACGGCGACGCCGCGCGCTGAGCGCGCTCAGTCGCCGAAGCGGCGGAACACCACGGAGCGCAGCCAGCGGTGCCCGGCGTCGTGATGCATGCGCTCGTGCCAGTACTGCGAAATGTCGACGACGGGAGAATCGAACGGCGGCGGCGCAATGGCGACGTCGGCGTGCGACGCGTACATCTCCGCCAAGCGCTTCGGCACGCAGACGATGAGATCGGTCGACGCGACCGCCTGGACGATGCCAAGAGCGTGACCGAACTCCGAAACGACCTGCCGCTGCACCCCGTGCCGGCGAAACAGCTCGTCGATGTGCTGTTCCAGCGTGTCATGGCTGCCCGCCGACGGCCGGAACAGCGCATGGCGCGCGCGCAGGAAACGCTCGAGCGTCAGCCCGCCGGCAAAAGCCGGATTGCCGCCGCGCGCCATCACCACATACTCCTTGGTGAAAAGACGCTGTACGTGGAAGCCGGCGTCGAGGTAGGCGAAGGTGCCGATAGCAAGATCGATCTCGCCTTGCGCCATGTTTGCCTGCGCCTCCCGCGCGCCTACGTCGACCGTGGCCAGGGATATACCGGGTGCTTCCGCTTGCGCGATTCCCAACAGGCCGGGTATCAGCACGAGCTGGCCCATGTCGCTGGTGCAAATGCAGAAACGGCGGCGGCTGACGGCGGGAACGAACTCGCGCCGTTCTTCCAGCGCCTGACGAATGTGGTTCAGTCCTTCGTGGATCGGCCCGGCCAGCTGTTCGGCTAACGGCGTCGGCGCCATGCCGTCGGCAGTCTTGACGAACAGGGCGTCGTCAAAGTGGTTGCGCAGGCGGCGCAGCGCATTGGATACCGCGGACTGCGAGATATCGAGCTCATCCGCGGCGAGCGTGGTGCTGCGTGTCTTGAGCACCGCGGCAAACACCACCAGCAAATTGAGATCGAGGGCGCCGAGGTTCGGTCCGGTGGCCGCCTGGGCCACGGTTAGCTTGGCCGCTTTCATCGGGCCATCCTACTGCATTCAGTCATCCAGTTTGGCGCCCGAGGCTTTCACCACGGCTTCCCATTTGCGGTAATCGGAGCGGATCAGCGCGCCGAAGGACTGCTCATCCCCGCCGGCCGGCTCGATACCGGACTCGAGCAAGCGCTGCTGCGCCTTGGGCTCGTCGAATGCACTTTGCAGTTGGCGGTTCAGAAAGTTCACCAGTGCGGGACCGGTGCCCCTGGGCGCAACCACCCCGAACCAGGTGGTCATTTCGTAGCCGGGCAAGCCGGCTTCGGCGGAAGTCGGAATCTCCGGAAGCGCCGCCAGTCGCTTCGGTGCCGCGGAGGCAAGCGCTCTCAGCGCCCCGCTCTTGAGGTGCGCGCGTACCGGCCCCAGCCCGACGGAGAGCGCCTGGACCCGCCCGGCGAGCAAGTCAGACAGCGCCTGGCCGACGCCCTTGTAGGAAATATGCTGCAGCTCGATGCCGGCCAGCCGGGCGAAGTGATCCATCGCGAGATGCGTGGTGGTGCCGACGCCGGCTGACGCGTAGGCGAGCGGCGCCGATTGCGCCTTCGCGTACGCCACGAACTCCCGCAGGTTCTGCGCCGGCAGCGCCCCCGTGACGACCAGAAGCTGCGGCGCATCGCCGATATTGAATACCGGCACCAGGTCGCTCAACGGGTCAAACGGCATGCTGCGGTAGAGGAAAGGGTTGATGACGAGATTTCCCGCGGCAACCAGCCCGAGGGTGTAGCCGTCCGGCGCCGCTTTGGCGACCAGATCGGCGCCGAGGTTGCCGCCGGCGCCCGGCCGGTTCTCCACCACGACTTGCTGACCCACCCGCGGCGTCAGTCCCTCGGCAACCAAGCGCCCGAGAAAATCCGCGGTGCCGCCGGGAGGAAACGGCGCGATCAGCCGGATGGGCTTGGCGGGATAAGGCTGCGCGTGCAGTGGCAACACCAGCGATAGCAAGGCAACCAGCAGCAGGAGTCGTTGCATCAAGCTATTTACTCCCCAGCATCAACTTTGCAGCGGAGCTCGCACGCATCCCCACGCGCGCGCCGCATGAGTGCGCGAGATCGTTCAGCGCGGAAATCATCCCGTCGTGGTAGGTGCTCAGGCCGTCGCCGATGCGCGCCGACATCGCCGCGACGGCCGCAGCACACACCCCGGCGTCCTGCAGGATGGCCAGCCCGGCAATGCCGCTTTTCGCCAGGCCCATGCCCGCATCGTTCGCAATGGCTGCGCGAGGCATCAGCGTGAGAATGCTTTCGGCGAACACCCGGCCCGTGTGCGAAGCGATGCACAGGACGTCGTCGGGCATTTTTTCCTTGAAGACGAATGACGAGGTGGAGGCATAGATCGCGCCGCGCAGGCTCCTGAATACTTCATGAATCGAATTGCTGAAAGCGTCCGTGACATCGACGCTCTTACCGGCTGGCGCGGCGAGCAGGCAGCGCGCGGCGTCGAGCGCATCCTGGCCTTCGCGCACGCCGAGCGCCAGCGCAGCCTCATTGCATCGGCTGATCACGGCAGTTCGCATCGAAGCGCCGTTCGACAGCGCCGCCGTGTCCGCACGCACGGCAGCCGCCGGCACCCCGTGCGCTTGCGCGAACCGCAAGCCGCTGATGCCTGCCTCCTCCTTGCCGATGCCGGCATCGTGCCCGATGATCGCTTTGACGCCGCGCCGCAATCCGTGAATGAAGGACGCCACGCCGGAGTAGGAAGCCACCAGCAGCACGTCCTCGGGACCGATCCGGCCGGCGCCGTAGGAGATCGAGTCCGAGACCACGATGCGACCGGAAGCGCCCTGCGCAACCACGTCGAGGACCTCCTTGCCCAGAGGAGGTGGAATCGCGCTCTCTTTCTTCAAGCGCTGATATAGGCCATTTCGTCCGCGATCCGGACCGCCAGCTGAAACGGTGGTTTTGGCGCGGGGCCCGAAACAACCTTTCCGCCCTGCGTAATGTCGAACACGCTGAAATGGCACGGGCATCCGAGTATGGGAGTCGACGTCTTCACGCTGAAACTGTCCTGCGCCATGGCGAGATCCCGCACGAACATCAATTTGCAGTTGTTGTGCGAGCACAGCATGCTCGAGGCGTACCAGCGGTCTTGCGGCAACCGCACTAGAATACCCGGCTGGCGGTCACCGGCCGCCTCAAATTCAAATTCCGCAGCGCTCCACGCATCGCTCAGCCGGTCGACGCGCACCGTGGCGAGCGCTTCCGCGCTCGCCACGCCTCCGGAGGACAGCAACGGAATAGCGGCCAACCCGGCCAGTACCTTGCGGCGGTGCATCGCCGGCTATCGCTGGGCGACTCTGGCGCCCGCGTCCACCATGCCGAGCCATTCCGCGTTGCCGATGACCTTCGACCACATCGGATAGGTGTTCTTCAGCATTTGATCGGACTGTTCGGAGAAATACCCCACCATCGCCTCGCGCAGGGCATAGACGTGATAGCCCAGGTCGTAGCCGGTAGTCACCGTCGCGTAGACGCACACGTCGGTGGTGAATCCGGCGACGGCAATATTCTTGATGCCGCGCGAGCGCAGCGTCTCGTTGAGACCGGTACCTCCGAAGGCGCTGGTTTGAGCCCGCGGCGGGAGGAACAGATCCTTGTCCGCCGGCCCCGGCAGCAGCGGCTCGTAATACGACTGCTCCTTGCTGCCGACCTTCCAGGCCTGCCGCAAAATCTGGCCGCGGTGGAATCCGCCGGGATTGGTCGCATCGAGCTCGCGATAGTCGCCGCTGTACCCCTCGGTGGCATGGACCACCCAGACGCCGAGGGCCCTCGCCTTCTTCACCAGTTCCACGGTGCGCTCCAGGAGCTGCTTTTCGTCCAGTTCCTTCTTCACGTTGCGGTGGTTCGCACCCGCGGGGCTGGTGAACGGGTACTGGAAGTCCACCAGAATCAGCGCCGTTTGCTTGGGATCCAGCTCGGTGGCGAGCGGCGGCAGGCCTTGTGCCCAGGCCAGTACGCAGAAGGTGAACAGGTAAGTGAAAGCAAGCGATTTAACGGTTTTCATTGAGGTCTCCTCTGAGTCGGGTTCCCGGGACGGTATTGGTGAATGCGCCGCTTGTCCAACACCCGGATAAATCCCCGCTATTTCGATCGCGAATATCCGACCCCCCTCTGACGCCGGAAATCCTGCCGCCCGTGCCGTTCACGCAGTGCCTGCGAAAGGCGCCGAGCGAATTGGAGCGGGTGAAGGGAATCGAACCCTCGTATGCAGCTTGGGAAGCTGCCGTTCTGCCATTGAACTACACCCGCGATAATCCGGATTCTAAGGCGTAAAATCTGGAGCGTGATTCAGGTGACAGTCAACGGCGCGGCACAACGGTTCGACGGACCGGTGAACGTTCAGCAGGTTCTAGAGCAGCTGGCGATGGCGGGAAAAAAGGTCGCGGTGGAAAGAAACGGCGAGATCGTGCCGCGCAGCCTGCACCAGCAATGCATTATCGAGAACGGCGACAGCCTGGAAATCGTCGTCGCGGTCGGCGGCGGCTGACGTGAACGACCCGCTCGTCATCGCCGGCAAGAGCTACGCCTCGCGCCTGCTGATCGGCACCGGCAAGTACAAGGATTTCGCCGAGACGCGCGCCGCGGTCGAGGCCTCCGGCGCGCAGATCGTCACGGTGGCGATCCGGCGCACCAACATCGGCCAGAACGCGAACGAGCCGAGCCTGCTCGAGGCGCTGCCGCCGTCGAAATTCACCTACCTGCCGAATACCGCCGGCTGCTACAGCGCCGAGGACGCGATACGCACGCTGCGCCTCGCGCGCGATCTCCTCGACGGCCACGACCTGGTCAAGCTCGAGGTGCTGGGCGACCCGCACACGCTCTACCCCAACATGCCGGAGACGCTGAAGGCTGCCGAACAGCTGGTGAAAGAAGGCTTCAAGGTGATGGTGTACTGCTCCGACGACCCGATCCAGGCGCAGATGCTGGAGGCGATCGGCTGCGTTGCCGTGATGCCGCTCGCCTCGCTCATCGGCTCGGGCATGGGCATCCTCAATCCCTGGAACCTGCAACTGGTGCTGGAGAAGGCCAAGGTACCGGTGATCGTCGACGCCGGCGTCGGCACCGCCTCGGATGCCGCCATCGCCATGGAGCTCGGCTGCGACGGCGTCCTGATGAACACCGCGGTCGCCGCGGCGAAAAAACCGGTGCAGATGGCGCGCGCGATGAAGAAAGCGGTCGAGGCCGGGCGCGAAGCCTTCCTCGCCGGGCGCATGCCGAAGAAGCTCTACACGGCGAGCCCCAGCTCGCCTACCGAAGGGAAAATCTCGTCGAAGGCAGCCTGAAGAAGACGATCCGCAGCTATGTGCTCCGGCAAGGTCGCACCACCGCCGCCCAGAGCCGCGCCCTAGAAGAGTTGTTGCCGAAGTATGGTGTTGAATATCGTCCTTCTTTTCCTGATTGGGAAAAGATTTTTTCAAGAAAAAATCCTCTGGTCCTGGAAATAGGATCGGGCATGGGCGAGAGCACCGCGGCGATCGCCAAGGCCCAACCGGAAGTCGACTTCATCGCCGTCGAGGTGCACGGCCCGGGCGTCGGCAGCCTGCTCAATCGCATCGCCGCCGAAGGGCTGACCAACCTGCGCGTCATCCGGCACGACGCGGTCGAGGTACTCGAGCGGATGATCCCCGACCATGCGCTCGCCGCCATTCACCTGTTCTTCCCCGACCCCTGGCCGAAGAAGCGCCACCACAAGCGCCGGCTGGTGCAACCGCCGTTTGCGTCCCTGATGGCCAGGAAATTGAAGGCCGGCGGGATCCTGCACGTCGCCACCGACTGGCCGGAGTACGCCGACCACATTGAACAGGTTTTGGGGGAGAAAACGCTGTTTGACCTGGTGAAAAGCGGATTGGTCGAAAGACCGACCACGAAATTCGAGGCGCGCGGGCGCCGGCTCGGAAACCCCGTACGCGATCTGGTGTTCAGACGTAAGGAAGGAGCAGCCCGCCCATGAAAACGATCATCGTCGTCCTCATTGTCGCTTTCGCCGGCTACTACGCCTATCGCGCGGGCTACCTCAAGCCGGACATGTTCAACTCCAGCGGCGGCACGGCGAGCACCCCCTCGGAGGGCGGCGGCGCCAAAGCGGAGTCGCTGGAGAAGACCCTCAATCGCGGCCTGCCGCGCATGGTCACCAACGAGATCAGCCTCGATCGCGCAGTGGCGAATAATGTCCAGGTTGTCTTCAACTACCGTTTCGTCGAGCTCGACCAGTTCGCGGTGACGCAGCGCTACGGCTCGTCGATGCCGGCTGATGTGCAAAACGCCGTGGTGCGCGACCTGTGCGGAAAGCAGGATGTGCGCGACCAGGTCCTCGCCCGCGGGCGCGAGGTGCTGCTGCAGATTCACGCCCAGGACGGCAGGACGGTATTCAGCGCTCAGCTGCGGCCGGGCGGCTGCTGAGCGCGCAGGAACTGCTCCAGCAGGTCGTTGAGGAACAGCCGGCCGCGCCGGCTGGGGCGGATGCGCTGCAGGTCCCGCTCGAGGAGGCCCTTGGCTTCCGCGGCATCTAGATTAGATTTGATGGTGAAGTTCGAAAGTCCCGTGCGTTCGGTAAACAGCGCCACCGGAAATCCTTCAATCAGTCGCAAGGCGTTCAGCATGAATTCGAACGGCAGCTCTCCAATCGGAATGACTTTTTCGTTGAGCGAAAGTTTTTCCAGGTATTCGCGCGGCTGCTTGATGCGTTCGTGCCGGGTAACGCGGTCCGGGAAGCTGATCTTGCCGTGCGCGCCGGCGCCGATGCCGAGGTAGTCGCCGAACTCCCAGTAGTTGAGGTTGTGGCGGCAGCGCCGGCCAAGGCGCGCGAACGCCGACGTTTCGTAATGTTGAAAACCATTTTCAAGAAAAACTTTTTCAACCATGGCCTGCATATCCGCGCACAAGTCGTGTTCGGGCAGCGCCGGCGGCTTGCTGAAGAACACCGTGTTCGGCTCGATCGTCAGCTGGTAGGCCGAGAGGTGCGGCGTGCCGCAGTCCAAGGCCGCCTTCAGGTCCGACCGGAGCATCGGCAGGTCCTGGCCCGGCAGCCCGTACATCAGGTCCAGGTTGACGTTGCCGACCGCCTCGAGCGCCGTCTCCACCGCGCGGCGCGCTTCGGCGGCGGAATGGATACGCCCCAGCGCAGCGAGCATGCGGTCGTCGAAGCTCTGCACGCCCACCGAAATGCGGTTCACGCCGGCGTCGCGAAAACCGCGGAAGCGTGCCGCCTCGACCGTGCCGGGATTCGCCTCGAGGGTGATCTCGGCGCCGGGCTCGAGCGGCAGGCGCGCGCGCACCGCCGAGAGCAGCGCGTCGATCGATTGCGGCGAGAACAGGCTCGGCGTGCCGCCGCCGATAAACACGCTGGTCAGCCGCCGTCCCCAGACCTGGGGCAGCAGTTGCTCGAGGTCTCGTATCAGCGCGTCCACATAGGCCCGCTCCTGCAGCGGCCCCTTCTGCTCGTGCGAATTGAAATCGCAATAGGGGCACTTGCGCACGCACCAGGGAATGTGGACGTAGAGCGCCAGCGGCGGCAAAGCTTCAAGTTGAATGGTCTTTCGGTCTTCGAATTTGACTAACATTCTTTGCATTTCTGAAAAAGGCTTGCAAGCGCCTTGCCGCGGTGGCTGATGCGGTTCTTCTGCCCGGGGTCGAGCTCGGCGGCGGTCTTGCCCAGCTCCGCAATGAAGAACAGCGGGTCGTAGCCGAAGCCGTTCGCGCCGCGCGGCGCGCGCGCGATCTCGCCGTGCCACAGGCCCTCGGCAACCAGCGGCCGCGGATCGTCGGCATGATTCACCAGCACCATGACGCAGCAGTAATAGGCTTTTCTGTTGTGCTTCAGATTCAATAGCAATTTTTCGTTATTTTGAGCATCCCGCTGTTCCCGGCTGCCGGCGCGCCCGGCGTAGTAAGCCGAGTACACGCCCGGCTCGCCGCCGAGCGCCTCGACGCACAGCCCCGAGTCGTCGGCGAGCGCCGGCAGGCCCGCGGCACGTGCCGCGTGGCGCGCCTTCGCCAGCGCGTTCTCCAGGAAGGTGGCGTGCGGCTCCTCCGCCTCGTCGATGTTCAGCGTCGATTGCGGAACGACCTCGATGCCCAGCGGCGCGAGCAGCGTCTCGATCTCCCGCAGCTTTCCCGGGTTGCCTGAGGCGACGACCAGCTTCTTCACGGCCGCTGGTACTCGGCCAGCCAGTAGTACTCGAACTCCTCGAATTTCAGGCCGGGGAGAAAGCGCCGCAGCTCCTCCTCGCTCGGAAAATTCTTGAGCACTTCGGTCTCGGCGCCATCGGCGAGCCGTCGCTTCTGGTAGCTGTCGCCGGCGTCATCCCAGCGGTCGATCGGCGTGCTCGAGCCATCGACCAGGCGGTTGTCGAACATCACCACGCGCGCGCCCGGCTCGAGCCGCGCGTGCAGCGAGGCGAGGAATTCGGCGATGCGCCGGCGCGGGAGGTGCGACCACCAGAAGCCGGCGAATGCCGCGTCGAAGCTTCCCAGGCTTTCCGGCAATGCATAGGCATCGCATTTCAAAAAGCTCGGCAACTTGTCATATTTCTTCTGAACTGCAATACGCATCGGCTCATCGGCGAGGTCGGTTGCGACCACGCTCGCCGCGGTAGCGGCGATCAGCGTCGTCCAGTAACCCGTGCCGCAGGCGATTTCCAGCACGCGGCGGCCGCGCAGCCGCTCGGGAATGCGCTGCCTCAGCGCCGCGAGGTCCCGCTGCCGCTCGGGCTTGGCATAGATGGCCTCGTACTCGCCGGCGCGGCGCCGGTAATACTCGACCAGCGAGGACCGGGACTCAGGCGACGCCAAGCGCCCTTCTCTGATGCGCCACCAGCTCGGCGATGCCGCGCCGCGCGAGCTCGAGCAGCGCATCGAGCTCGGCGCGGCCGAAGGTCGCGCCCTCGGCCGTGCCCTGCACCTCGACAAAGCTGCCGGCCCCGGTCATTACCACGTTCATGTCGCAGCCGCAGGCCGAATCCTCGGCGTAGTCGAGGTCCAGCACCGGCGTACCCTGGAAGATGCCGACCGAAATGGCGGCAACGTAGTCGCGTATCGGGTTTACCGAGAGAAGCTTCTTTTTTTGCAGAACCGAAACGGCATCATGCAGCGCGACAAACGCCCCGGTAATGGCCGCGGTGCGCGTGCCGCCGTCGGCCTGCAGCACATCGCAGTCGAGCTGGATGGTGCGCGCGCCGAGTGCGGAGAGATCCATCACCGAGCGCAGCGCGCGGCCGACCAGGCGCTGGATCTCCTGCGTGCGGCCCGACTGCTTGCCGCGCGATGCCTCGCGATCCGAGCGCGTGTGGGTCGAGCGCGGCAGCATGCCGTATTCGGCGGTGACCCAGCCGCGCCCGCTGTCGCGCAGGAACGGCGGCACGCGCTCCTCGACCGACGCGGTGCACAGCACGCGCGTGTCGCCGAATTCCACCAGCACCGAGCCTTCGGCGTGCTTGGTGAAGCCGCGCTGCAGCTGGACTGGGCGCAGCGCATCCGGCCGCCGCCCGCTGGGACGCGCGGCGGCGCTCATTGCGGCGGCGCGCTCTTGCGCAGCGCCTCCTTCAATTCCTCGATGGCTTTCTCGATTTCCTCGTCGCTCATATGCACGAAATCCGGATCGGTGGCGGTAAAGTCGCGAAT
Source organism: Burkholderiales bacterium (assembly GCA_036394595.1). Classification (GTDB taxonomy): domain Bacteria; phylum Pseudomonadota; class Gammaproteobacteria; order Burkholderiales; family SG8-39; genus SCGC-AG-212-J23. The sequence goes on from DASWEU010000213.1 coordinate 25,115, forward strand.
GTCGGTGGCGGTCAGTTGCGGCGCGGCGCCGGGCGTCACGATCGGCATCGGCTGGGTTTCGGCGATCTTGTCTTCCGCCCACGACAGGGCGAGCACGGTCACATTATCGCACTGCGGCCCGGCCCGGGTTTCGGCGAGGGCCACCAGTTCGGGAATCGCCTCGCCCAGCGGCCGCGCCATCAGCGCATGCAGCATCTGCCGCTGGGTGAGCGGTCCCCAGAAGCCGTCCGAGCAGAGCAGCAGCACGTCGCCTTTCTCCAGCCGCGCGCGCGACGCCGCCTCGGGGCGCGGCGCCTGGTAGCCGCCCAGCGCTTGCAGCAGGCGATTGCGCTCGGGATGCGAGGACGCCGCCTCTTCGCGGATGCGCCCGGTGTCGATCAGGCTCTGCACCACGGTGTGGTCGCGCGTGCGTTGCACGATGCGGCCGTTGCGGAATAGATACAGGCGGCAGTCGCCGATGTGGTTCCAGTGCACATAGCCTTCCTGCACGATGCAGGCGACGACGACGGTGCGCGGCGTCTCGGGCAGGTTGAGCCGCTGCCCCTCGCGCAGGATCGCGGCATGGCCCGCCGCCATGGCGCGCGCGAGGAAGGCGTCGGGGTCGGCGATGCGCGGCGTCGCCTCGCGCTGAAACGCGGCGCCGAGGATATTGATCGCCACCTCGGCCGCGACCTCGCCGCGCAGGTGCCCGCCCAGCCCGTCGGCCACCGCGAGCAGCAGCGACTCGGAGGTGCGCCAGCTGCCGAGCCGGTCCTGGTTGATCTGGCGCGCGCCGATGCGCGTGACCTGGGCGAGGGAAAACTTCATGTGACCCTGCGCAGCATACCCCGCAGCTTGCCCATCAGCGGCTGCTTGGCGCCGCGCGGCTGCGCGCGCCGTTCGCCGACCAGCGCCTTTTGCAGGGTGAACACGCTTTGCGGGCGCTCGAGGGGGTCGAGCTTGAGGCACCAGTCGATGATGCGCAGCAGGTCGGCTGAATACTCGCCGGACCAGGTGCGGCTCGCCGGCACCAGTTGGTCGCTCTCCACGCGCAGGTCGGCCGGCTGCGGCGCCGTCGCCGCCAGGCAGGCATACAGCGTCGCGCCGACCGCGTAGATGTCGCTCCACGGCCCGAGGTGCTCGAGCTGCGCGTGCTGCTCGGGCGAGGCGAAGCCCGGCGTGTAGGTCGGCAGCCGCTTCATGTCTTCCTCGGACAGCGCCTGGCGCGCGGCGCCGAAATCGATCAGCAGCGGCGTGCCGTCGTTCCTCAGGTAGACGTTGCCGGGCTTGATGTCGAGGTGCAGCAGCTTGTTGGTGTGCACCTCGCGCAGGCCGTTGAGGAGCTGCGCGAAGGTCGAGCGGATCCATCCCTCGTCGAGCGGGCCGCGCCGGCTCTGGATGTGCTCCTGCAGCGAGCGGCCGCGCTCGTAGCGCATCACCATGTAGACGGTGTCGTTGGCGCGAAAGAAGTTCAGCACCCGCACCACGTTGGGATGCGCGAGGTGGGCGAGCTTGCGCCCTTCCTCGAAGAAGGACTTCACCCCGGCCTTGAAGCTCGCCTGGTCGGCTTCCGCCACGCGCGGCACCGTCTCGCCGGGCTCGCGCGTCGCCAGCGTCGCCGGCAGGTACTCCTTGATCACCACCGGCTGCTCTTTTTCGTCGTGCGCGAGGTAGACGGTGGAAAAGCCGCCGACGGCGAGCGGCCGCAGGATGCGATAGTTCTCGAGCGTGGTGCCTTCCGCCAGAGGCGCGTTCCCGGGTTTGCCTTGCGGATTGGCTTGGGAAGGCATCTCTCCTACTATCATAGCGAATGATCTCCAGCATGACCGGCTACGCAGCCGCCACGGAGGATGCCGCCGGCGGCGCGCTGCAGCTCGAGCTGCGCGCAGTCAATTCGCGCTTTCTCGACCTGCAGTTCCGCATCAGCGACGAGCTGCGCGCGCTCGAGCCGATGCTGCGCGAGATGATCGTCGCGCGCGTATCGCGCGGCAAAGTGGATTGCCGCTTCAACTGGAATGCGGCGGGAAATGCGGCGCAGCCGCGGCGCTTGGATGGCGACGCCCTGGCGCGGCTCAAGGCGCTGGCGCGGGAGGCGGCAAAGGCGTTCCCGAAGGCGCCGCCGCTGCGCATCGCGGATGTGCTGCGCTGGCCCGGCGTCGCCGCGGTGCCGACGCTCGGCGAAGAGGAGTTGCGCGCGAGCGCCGGCAGGCTTTGCCGGCAGGCGGTCGAGGATCTGGTCGCCACGCGCGGACGGGAAGGCGCAAAGCTCGCCCTGGCGGTGAAGGAAAAGCTGACGACGATGCGCCGTTGCGTCGAGGCGATCAAGCCGCTGCTGCCCGCCGCGATGGCCGCCTATCAGCAGAAGATCGCCGAGCGACTGCGCGAGGCCCTCGGCGGCGCCGACGACGAGCGCGTGCGCGCCGAGGTGGCGCTGTTCGTCGCCAAGTCGGACATCGACGAGGAACTCACGCGCCTGCACGCCCACCTGGACGAGGTCGAGCGAGTTCTCGACGATGGCGGAGCGCGTAGTTCTCCCGTCGGCAAACGACTCGATTTCATCGCCCAGGAGCTCAACCGCGAGGCAAACACGCTGGCGTCGAAAGCGGCGAGCGCGAAAATCTCCGACTGCGCGCTGCAGCTGAAGGTGCTGGTCGAGCAGATTCGCGAACAGGTGCAGAACATCGAATGAGCGGCAAGCTTTTCGTCATCACTGCGCCGTCGGGCGCGGGCAAGACTTCGCTGATCGACGCGGTAATGCGCGAGGATCCGAGCCTGAAGATCTCGGTGTCCTACACCACGCGAGCGCCGCGGCCCGGCGAAAAGGACGGCGTCGACTACCACTTCGTCGACGCGGCGACGTTTCTCGCCATGCGTGGCCGCGGCGAGTTCTTGGAGAGCGCCGAGGTCCACGGCAACCACTACGGCACCGCGCGCCAGGTGATCCTCGACGCCGTGAAGCGCGGCGAGCAGCTGATCCTCGAGATCGACTGGCAGGGCGCGCAGCAGGTGCGCCGCCTCTACCCGGACTGCGTCGGCATCTTCATCCTGCCGCCCTCGGTCGACGAGCTCGAGCGGCGCATGCGCGCGCGCGGGCAGGATGCCGAGGCCGTGATCCGCCGGCGTGTGGACAATGCGCGCGAGGAATTGGCCCACGCCGGCGAGTTCCAATACGCTATAATTAACAAAGACTTCAACACCGCCAAGCAAGAGCTGGCGGAAATCATCCGCAAAGAAAGAGCAAAATCCGATGGCCCGCATCACCGTTGACGATTGCCTGAAGAGGATTCCCAACCGCTTTCAGCTGACGCTCGCCGCGACCTATCGCGCACGCCAGCTCGGCGCCGGCGCCACCGCGCAGGTCGAGCCCAACCGCGACAAGCCGACGGTCATCGCGCTGCGCGAGATCGCCAGCGGCAAGGTCGGCACCGAAGTGCTCAAGCGCAGCCAGACACCGCTCACCTCGCCGAGCCTCTAAGCCTTGTAAAGCGAGTGGGGTCAGGTAATCTGGCCCCATGGACGCCGCAGTCAGCCTGCCCGATCCTGCCCGCTTCAGTTACCTGAAGCCGAAGGACGTCGCGCGCCTGGCGGAGGCCTACCGCTTCTCCGAGGCGGCGCACGCCGGGCAGACGCGGCAATCGGGCGATCCCTATATCTCCCACCCGCTGGCGGTGGCCGAGATCCTCGCCGGCTGGCACCTCGACGGCCAGACGCTGATGGCGGCGCTGCTGCACGACGTCACCGAAGACACCTCGGTCACCAAGGACGAGATCTCCGACACCTTCGGAAGACCGGTGGCGGAGCTGGTCGACGGCGTCTCCAAGCTCGACAAGATCGAGTTCCAGACCGCCGCCGACGCCCAGGCGGAGAACTTCCGCAAGATGCTGCTCGCCATGGCGCGCGACGTGCGCGTCATCCTGATCAAGCTCGCCGACCGGCTGCACAACATGCGCACGCTGGGCGCGGTGTCGCCCGCCAAGCGCCGGCGCGTGGCGCGCGAGACGATGGAAATCTACGCGCCGATCGCCAACCGGCTCGGCCTCAATACCGTGTTCCACGAGTTGCAGGAGCTCGCGTTCTCGCACATGTACCCGCTGCGCTACCGCGTGATCGCCAAGGCCACCGCTGCGGCGCGCGGCAACCGCCGCGAAATGATCGGCAAGACGCTGGACGCCGCCAAGCGCAAGCTGGCCGAGGCGAATATCGACGCCGTGGTGCAGGGGCGCGAGAAGCACATCTACTCGACCTACCGCAAGATGATCGAGAAGCAGCTGACGTTCTCCGAGGTGCACGACATCTTCGGCTGCCGCGTCATCGTGCGCGACGTGCCGTCGTGCTACCTGGCGCTGGGCGCGCTGCACGCGCTCTACAAGCCGATCCCCGGCAAGTTCAAGGACTACATCGCCATCCCCAAGGCCAACGGCTACCAGTCGATCCACACCGACCTGATCGGCCCCTACGGCGTGCCGCTCGACGTGCAGATCCGCACCGAGCAGATGCACCGCCTGGCCGAATCGGGCGTCGCCTCGCACTGGATGTACAAGGACGACACCGACAAGCTCTCCGAGCTGCAGAAGCAGACCCACAAGTGGCTGCAGTCGCTGCTCGAGATCCAGAACCAGTCGGGTGATCCGCAGGAGTTCCTCGAGCACGTCAAGGTCGATCTGTTTCCCGACGAGGTCTATGTCTTCACGCCCAAGGGCAAGATCCTGTCGCTGCCGCGCGGCGCCACTGCGGTGGATTTCGCCTACGCGGTGCATACCGACATCGGCAACCGCTGCGTGGCGGCCAAAATCAACGGCGAGCTGGTGGCGCTGCGCGCCGAGCTCAGAAACGGCGACCGCGTCGAGATCATCACCGCCAGCCACGCCAAGCCCAACCCCGGCTGGTTGCAGTACGTGCGCACCGGCAAGGCGCGCTCCAACATCCGACATTTCCTCAAGACCATGCAATACGAGGAGTCCGCCGACCTCGGCGAGCACCTGCTCGAGCAGGCGGTGAAGAACCTCAAGGCCTCGCTCGACACCGTCGACGACGCCAGCTGGGAGCGGGTGATCCGCGACGGCGGCGCACGCACGCGCGAGGAGCTGCTCGCCGACATCGGCCTCGGCAAGCGCCTGCCCGCGGTGGTGGCGCGGCGCCTGCTCAAGCACGCCGATCCGACGCGCGAGGACGTCGTCACCGGTAGCGTCACTATCCGCGGCACCGAGGGCATGGCCGTGCAGCTCGCCACCTGCTGCCGCCCGATTCCGGGCGACGACATCGTCGGCTCGATCAAGAAAGGCCAGGGCCTGGTGGTACACACCGCCGACTGCCGCCTGATCGTGCGCTCGCGCAAGAACGAGCCCGGCCAGTGGATCGACGTCGACTGGGACCCGCGCACCTCGCGCCTGTTCCAGGCGCAGATCAACGTCACGGTCGAGAACCGGCGCGGCGTGCTCGCCAAGGTGGCTTCCGAAGTCGCCGAGGCCGGCTCCAACATCGACTCGATCAGCATGGACGAGGACCGCGCGGTCTTCACCACCATGCATTTCGTGGTGGAAGTGGCCAACCGGCGGCACCTCGCGCGCGTGCTGCGCGCGTTGCGCCGGCTGCCGGACGTGAAGAAACTCGCGCGGGCACGCGAGTAGCGGCCGGCAAGCGCGCCTAGCGGGCGCGACTGGGCAGCGGGCCGATCTTCGCCGCGATCGCCAGGGTCTCCGCGCCGCGCCGCACGCGCAATTCGACACGCTCACCCACCGGCACCACGCTCAGCCGCGCGCGCAACTCGGCGGCGCCGCGCACCTCGCGGCCGTTGAACGCCGTGATCACGTCGCCCTTGCGCAGCCCCGCCTCCGCGGCCGGCGAAGCTGCCTGCACCTCAGTCACGTTGATGCCTTCGGCGCCGGCAATGTCCTGCATGGCAAGGCCGAGCCGCCCGCGATGCACCTCGCCAAAGCGCGCCAGCTGATCGATCACCGCGCGCGCGATGACGCTCGGCACGGCGAAGCCGATGCCGACGTTGCCGCCCGCAGGCCCGATGATCGCCGAATTGATGCCGACCAGCTCGCCCTTCAGGTTGACCAGCGCGCCGCCCGAATTGCCGGGGTTGATCGGGGCGTCGGTCTGGATGAAGTGCTCGAAGCCCTCGATGTTGAGGCCGCTGCGGCCGAGCGCGGAGACGATGCCGGAAGTGGCGGTCTGGCCGATGCCGAATGGGTTGCCGATGGCGAGCACGAAATCGCCGACCTGCAGCGCGTCGGAATCGCCCCAGGCGAGCTCGGCCAGATCTTTCGGGTCGATCTTCACCAGCGCGATGTCGGTGCCGGGGTCGGCGCCGATCAGCTTGCCTGGCAGGCGGCGGTTGTCCTTGAGGGTCACGGCGATCTCGCGCGCCTCGTGCACCACGTGCGCGTTGGTGACGACGTAGCCGTTTTTCGCGTCGATGATGACGCCCGAGCCGGCCGAGATCTGCGGCCGCGCCTGATCGGGCAGGTTGAAGAAGCGGCGGAAGAACGGGTCGCGCATCAGCGGGTTCTGCTCCTCGGGGCTTCGTTGCAATACGGCGATGTTGACCACCGCCGGCGTCACCCTCGCGAGAGTCGGCGCGAGCGTCGGCATGCCGTCGCGCGTGGCAAGGCCGGCGACCTGCGCCAGCGCCGGAAAAGAGACGAGCGCCGCCGCCAGCGTAGCGGCCTGCAGCGCTGCTTTACACTTCAGGAGCATGGACATGGCGGCATTCTATTCGACGCTCCGCTCGCGCGGCCTGGTGCGGCATGCCCATCACTGGGCCTCGCTCGTGGCCTGCGCGCAGGAGCGCCTGGTCTACGCCAAAGCGCTCGAGCAGGTTTCTCCGCAGGCGCGCTGCCTCGACTGGGGCTGCGGCAACGGGCACTTTTCCTACTTTCTTGCGGAACAGGGTTATCACCCGGACGCCTATGCGTTGAGCGAAATTCCACCGCTTCTCCATCAGGAAAAAAGAGTTTCGTTCGTGAAAGGCGAACACCGCACCACCCTTCCCTACGCGGCAGCGGCCTTCGATGCCGTGTTCGCCCTCGGCGTCATCGAGCACGTCGCCGAGCACGGCGGCAGCGAAACGGGTTCGCTCGCGGAGCTCACGCGCGTGCTCAAGCCCGGGGGGCTGCTCCTGATCTTCCACCTGCCCAACCGCTGGTCCTGGATCGAGTGGGCCAAATGGAGCACCTGGCGACTCGGCCTCACCGAGACCCGCGAGCACGTGCGAAGGTTCACCCAACGTGATTTCAGGTTTTTACTTAAAGACCATCCATTGGAAATCATCGAGCAGGGCCGCTACCACGTCCTGCCGCGCGCCACGCTCGGCCGGCTGCCGCTGCTGCGCGACTGCGCCGCTTTCGCGCGCATGGTGGACGCGATCGACGACGCTCTCGCCTACGCGCTCGCGCCATTCACCCAGAACCGCTACTTCATCCTGCGCCGGAACTGAGGCGGCGCTATTCGTCCGATTCGCTCTTGGGCGAGCGCAGCTCGCGCACCTCGGTGTTCATCGCCACATCCTTGCGCCGGCGCTGGGCGAGCAGCTCGCCGGTTTCGAAGTACTCGCCCCGCACCGCGCGCTCGGCGGCGCGCTCCAGATCCTCGGGCCATTCGCCGAGCGAGTAGCCGTGCCAGGGCGACTCCGGCTTGAGCTGCGGCAGCCCGAGCTCCTCCCAGATCTGCTTTGCCCGCTCCATGTATTCGCGCTTGGGGAGCGAGATCGGCGGGAAGTTCTCCTTCAGGGTGGCGTCGATCAGCACCGAGGCGTCCTCGCCGTTGTTGCGCTTGCTGCGCGGGCCG